>CAXTNG010000400.1:0-1509 GCA_964245475.1 uncultured Sphingomonas sp.
CCCCACGCTTGGGCCGCGCAGCGCCTGGGTGATCGCCTTGATCACCACGTAATACATCACCTGCCGGTAGGCGACGCGCTGCGGCACCAGCAGCCAGAGCAGCCGCCAGCGCTCGCGCCGTTCCAGCGCGAAGGCGATGGTCGCGGCGAGCAGGTCGATCGCGGTGAACACGATCCAGTACGCCGCCATCGTCTCGACGTCGGGCCGGGTCTGTGCCCAGCCGTGCGCCTCCACCGACGCCCAGGTGGTGAAGGCGCTGACCACCAGCGCCAGGTCGATGATCGGCGAAATCGCGGCGAGCAGCACCTGGAACACGATCGCCTGCGGCAGCCCGACGAAGCCGAGCCCCGCCGGTCGCGCCCGGAGCAGCGCCGCGCGGTGCTTCCACAGGCATTGCAGCGTGCCGTACGCCCAGCGGAAGCGCTGCTTGGCGAGACTGCGCAGCGATTCCGGCGCCTCGGTCCAGGCGACGGCGTACTGGTCGTAATGCACCCGCCAGCCGGCGCGCTGGATCGCAATGGTCAGGTCCTGGTCCTCGGCGAGCGTATCGTGCGGATAGCCGCCGACCTCCCGGATCGCCGCCAGCCGCCACGCGCCGACCGCGCCCGGCACCACGGTGATCGCGTCGAGCCGCGCCAGCGCGCGGCGCTCCAGGTTCTGCGCGGTGATGTACTCCAGCGCCTGCCAGCGGGTGACGAGGTTGACGCGGTTGCCGACCTTGGCGTTGCCCGCCACCGCGCCGAGCCGCGCGTCGCCGAACCAGCGCGCCAGCCGCGCGATCGTCGTCGCCTCGAACTGCGTGTCGGCGTCGAGCGCGACGACGATCTCGCCCTTCGCCAGCTCCAGCCCGCGGTTGAGCGCCCGCGCCTTGCCGCCGTTCGCGAGCGTGAGCAGCCGTACCCGATCGTCGCCGGCGAAGGCGTCGCGCACCACCGCGCTGGTCGCGTCGGCGGAGCCGTCGTCGATCACGATCACCTCGACCTGCACCTCCGTCGAGGCGAGGACGCCGCGGACGGCGCGCTCGATCACCCGCTCCTCGTTGAACGCCGGGATCATCACCGTCACGAAGCGCTCGGGGTCGATCGCCGGGAACACCACGCGTCCTTCGCGCCGTGCCTGCCACAGCGCCAGCGCGGACAAGGCGACGGCGCGCGCAATGCCGACGCTGATCGCCACCCCGAATACCCAGTGCAGCGCCGTCACCATCCAGCCGAGCGAGGAGAACAGCAGCAGGTCCGCGCCTGCCGCCAGCCGGTCCCCCGTGCCGATCGGCGGCATCGCCCGGTCGCGCGGGATGCCCGCCAGCGTCGACACCGGGACCAGCCGGAAGCCGCGCGCCCTCAGCTCCTGGATGATCGTCGGCAGGGCGGCGACGGTCTGCGCCCGGTTGCCGCCGCCGTCGTGCACCAGTACCACGTTGCCGTCGAGCGGGTGCGCGTCACGCGCCTCCATCACGTTGGCGACGATCTGCTCGGGGCGCGTGGTGTGCGCGAGATCCCAGTCCTCGCC
>CAXTNG010000400.1:1519-2416 GCA_964245475.1 uncultured Sphingomonas sp.
GAGCAACACGATGTTGCGGCTGCAATTCGCGACGAGGCTGGTCGGGCAATCGTCCGGCCCGGAGGTGACGCGATCGATCGTCTCGTCGATGATCGCCTGCACGCCGGGCCGCTTCCAATCGTCCGGGTCGACGTGCAGCCCGACCGAAATGTAGCCGCGCCGCTGCGCCTCCAGCGCGGGCACGATCTCGTCCGCCGTCGTCGGCTCGGCGTCGCCGAAGTACGGCGCGCGGAACAGGCGCAGCGAGCGCCCGGTGAACGCCTGGAACAGCCGCTGCGTCGCGTTCAGCTCCCACTTCACTTGGCTGGGCGAGGCGGTGGCGAGGTTGGGGTGGGTATAGGTGTGGCTGCCCACCTCATGCCCTTCGGCGACCATGCGCTGGAGCAGCCCGCGCTGGGTCAGCGCATTCTCGCCGACGATGAAGAAGGTCGCGGGCGTGTGCGTCGCCTTCAGGATGTCGAGGATGCGCGGCGTCCATTGCGCGTCCGGCCCGTCGTCGAAGGTCAGCGCGACGTCGCGCTTCGAATAGCCGGTGCGCTCGATGACATAGGGGGAGGGCAGCCGGTCGAACGATACGTCCGCGATGCCGCCGTCCGCCGCCTGCGTCACCCGGCGCACGCCCGCGACCGGCTCGGCGCCGATCTTGAGGATCTCGCCCGCACCCTCGATGTCGACGTTGGTGCCCGGCGGCAGCGCCTCGATCGCGGACGGCGACGGCAGCAGCCGGTGGTCGCGCCCGAAGATCGACCAGATGCCCGGATCCTCCGATCCCAGCCGCCAAAGCGCCACTTGCCGCACCCCCGCGCGCGCCAGCAGCGCCATCTCGTCATAGGCGCTCGCCGCGTCGAGCAGCCAGACGACGTGGCGAGCGCCTATGACGAGATGGCGCTGCTGGCG
>CAXTNG010000400.1:2426-3178 GCA_964245475.1 uncultured Sphingomonas sp.
GTCGCCCTCCTGATAGGCGAAGCTGCTGTTGCGGGCGACGGGGTCCCAGGCGGGCCGCGTCCCCGAATCCCGCGCCGCCTGCCATGCCTCCTCGACGTCCGCCGGATCGCCGGTGCCGTCGTGCCAGTCGTAGGCGTAGGAGCCGATCGCGACCACCAGCTTGGCCGGCGGGATGCCGCGCGCGCTCTCCGCCACTGAGCGCGCGAACCACTGGCGCGAGGCGATCGGCCCCGCCTCGCCGGTGTTCTCATGCTCGTCGTACGCCATCAGGAAGATCTTGTCGGCCACCCCCGCAAAGGCGGGCAGGTCCCAGGCCGAATCCCCCACCGGCGCTGCGATCGCCACCACCCAGTTGCGCGGTGCGAAGCGCGCGTGCGCCTCCGCCAGGAAGGTGCGATAACCCGGCTGAGCGCGGGGCGGCAGCTCCTCGAAGTCGAAGAAGGCGCCGCCGGCGTTGTTCGCGGCGAGGAACGGCACCAGCCGGTCGAGCAGCGCCTTCCGCGCGCCCGGGTCCGCGAACAGCCGCGCCGCGCCCGCGCCGTCCCATGTGCCGCCCAGCGCATTCTGCACCATCGGCAGGATCACCGGGCGCCGTCCCGCCCGGTTGAGGATCGCCCGCCCCGCCGTGTCGCGGAACACCGACAGGCGGTGGTAGGGCCCGGTCACCGACACCCAGCCGGGGATCAGCCAGTCGAGCTGGTCGACGTGCCGCTGCAGGCTCGCCACGCTCGACGGGTCCCATGGCGCGTGGA
>CAXTNG010000401.1:0-3167 GCA_964245475.1 uncultured Sphingomonas sp.
TCGGCTCGGCTTACCGCAGCCGTGGCGGGGCGCAAGGAACGCGCGCAACCTCCGATCGTTGGGGGAGCGTAACAGGAGAGCCGTGATGCTTTGGACCCTTCTCGCGATCATCATCATCCTCTGGCTGCTCGGCTTCGGCTTTGGTGTCGGCGGCAGCCTCATCCACCTGCTGCTCGTGGTCGCGCTCGTCGTGGCGCTGATCCAGCTGCTGAGCGGGCGCCGGGTGGTGTGACGCGTCAGCGCGCGACGGGCACGCCATAAAGATCGTGCTCGTCGGCGTCCTCGATAATGACCGGCACGATGTCGCCGATCTCGAGGTGGGCGGCGTCGCGCAGGAAGACCTCGCCGTCGATTTCGGGCGCATCAGCCTGGCTGCGGGCCGTTGCGCCGCCGCCCTCTCCATCTTCGGCGTGGTCTACCGCGTCGACGATCACGTCGAGCGTGCGGCCGACCTTCGCCGCGAGTTTGGCGGCCGAGATGCGGGCGGTCAGGTCCATCAGGCGGGCGTAGCGCTCTTCCTTGACGGGCTCGGGCACCGGATCGGGGAGCGCGTTGGCCGACGCGCCCTCGACAGGCTCGAAGCGGAAGGCGCCGACGCGGTCGAGCTGCGCCTCCTCCAGCCATTGCATGAGGTATTCGAAGTCGGCTTCGGTCTCGCCGGGAAAGCCGACGACAAAGGTCGAGCGGATCGCGATGTCGGGGCAGACGCTCCGCCAGCCGCGGATGCGGTCGAGCACCTTGGCGTCGTTGGCGGGGCGCTTCATCCGGCGCAGCACCTCCGGCGAGGCGTGCTGGAAGGGGATGTCGAGATAGGGGAGCACCAGCCCCTCGGCCATCAGCGGGATGACCTGATCGACATGCGGGTAGGGGTAGACGTAGTGCAGCCGGACCCAGGGTGCGATCTGCCCGAGTTCGCGGGCGAGGTCGGTCATGTGCGGCACCACCTCGCGGCCTTTCCACGCGCGCGGCTCGCGGCGGATGTCGATGCCGTAGGCCGAGGTGTCCTGGCTGATGACCAGCAGCTCCCTGGTGCCCGCGGCGACGAGCTTCTCCGCCTCGCGCAGGATCGCGTCGGGGCGGCGGCTGACGAGGTCGCCGCGCAGCGACGGGATGATGCAGAAGGAGCAGCGGTGGTTGCAGCCTTCGGAAATCTTCAGGTAGCTGTAGTGGCGCGGGGTCAGCTTGAGCCCCGCCCCGTCCTCGCGAAGGCGCACCAGATCGAGATACGGTGAGGGCACCGGCGGCGCCGCGGTGTGGACCGCGTCGACCACCTGCTCATACTGGTGCGCGCCGGTGACCGCGAGCACGGCCGGGAAGCGCGCGCGGATCACATCGGCTTCCTTGCCCATGCAGCCGGTGACGATGACCCGGCCGTTCTCCGCGATCGCTTCGCCGATGGCTTCGAGGCTCTCCTCCTTGGCGGAATCGAGGAAGCCGCAGGTGTTGACCAGCACCACGTCCGCGCCCTGATAGTCGGGCGACATGGCATAGCCCTCGCTGCGCAGCTTGGTCAGGATGCGCTCGGAATCGACGAGATTCTTCGGGCAGCCGAGCGACACCATGCCGATGCGCGGCGGGGAGGGGAGGACGGTCGCCATGGAATCGCCGGCATGTAGGGGAGAGGCGGCGATTTTTCTACCCATCCAAACGCAAGCACCGTCCGTCACCCCGGGCTTGTTCCGGGGTCCAGCGTGCGGCAGACGATATCGCAAGAGGCTCAAGCCGCCTCGCTTACGGCCCGCTGGACCCCGGCACCAGGCCGGGGTGACGAGGTACTTGCTTGAGCGGGATAGCCGCCGAACAAGTCTGGAGTGACGGGGAGTTGCACCGCACATGCCCAAGACAATGCTCGCAATCGGCCTCATGTCCGGGACGTCGCTCGACGGGATCGACGCGGCGCTGATCGAGACCGACGGGAAGGCCCTCGTCCGGCCCGTCGCGTTCCGGGGTGAGGCCTATTCCGACGCCGCGCGCGCCGAGCTCGCGGAGGCGACGCGACAGGCGCTCACCTTCGACCGGCCACGCGCGAGCCCGGCGTTGGTCGCGGCCGCCGAGCTGATCACGCGCACGCATGTGCTGGCGGTCGAAAAGCTGCTCGCCGAATCCGGGGTAAGCGCCGCCGATGTGGGCGTGATCGGCTTTCACGGCCAGACGGTTGCCCACCGGCCCGACCGCGGCTGGACCTGGCAGATCGGCGACGGCGCCGCGATGGCCGATGCGACGGGAATCACCACAGTCTCGGACTTCCGCTCAGCCGATGTCGCTGCGGGTGGTCAGGGCGCGCCGCTGCTGCCGGTCTACCACGCGGCGCTCGTTGTAGGGCTGGAGAAGCCGGTGGCGGTGCTCAATCTCGGCGGGGTCGCCAACGTCACCTATGTCGCGGACGATGTGCTGGTCGCCTTCGACACGGGTCCGGCGAACGGGCTGATCGATTGCTGGATGGAAGCGGAGACCGGCGCTCGGTTCGACGCGGATGGCGCGCTCGCCGCGAGCGGGCGGGTGGACGAGGCGGTGCTGACCGCGATGCTGGACAACCCCTGGTTCGATCAGCCGCCGCCCAAGTCGCTCGACCGCTACGACTTCACTGTCCAGCCGGCGCGCGGGCTGTCGGCCGCGGATGGCGCGGCGACGCTGACTGCCTTCACCGCCGCGACGGTGGCGCTCGCGCTCGATCACCTGCCCGCGCAGCTGCGCCGGCTGATCGTCGCCGGTGGCGGCCGCCGCAACCCGACGCTGCTGGCGATGATTGCCGAACGGACGGCCCTGGTGCCGGAGCCGAGCGACTCGCTGGGGTGGAACGGCGACTCGATCGAGGCCGAAGGATTTGCCTATATGGCCGTGAGAACGCTTGAAAACCTGCCGATCAGCTTCCCCGGCACGACCGGGGTGCCGGCGCCCACCGTCGGCGGCGTGATCCATCGCGCCTGACCACCATCTCGCCGCACGACGAGTCCGACTCGACATTGCGCGGGCTACAAACGATAGCAGGTGAAGACTCGGGGGCGAGGGTCGACGCGATGGAATCCGATATCCGCTATTACCTGCGCCGCTTGAGCGTCGAACGCGCCGCCGCCGACCGCGCCCTGACGGCGGAAGCGCGCGCGAGGCGGTTGCAACTGGTCGAGAGCTACACGCAGAAGCTGGCAGCGCTGGGGGCCTAACGCTTC
>CAXTNG010000402.1:0-3164 GCA_964245475.1 uncultured Sphingomonas sp.
CCGCGCCTAAACCGCCGTCCAGCAGGTCGTTGCCGCTCCCGCCGTCCAACGTGTCGTTGCCCCCGAGACCATAGAGAATGTCGTCACCAGCGAAGCCGTTGATCGTGTTGGGGCCGCTGTGGCCGTAGATCGTGTCGTTCCCTGCCGTTCCGGCGAACGGATCCGGAATGTAGATCGACGCGACTGCCTGATCGTGGTCGGTGATCGGCTGGACGGTCTGCTCGGCATTGTAGTGGACGACGTCGAACTGTGCCTGGGGCAGCAAATTGTTCGTGACGATGATGTTGTCGAACGCCTGCACGGCGCCTTCGAACAGATAGGAATAGCGCTCCGCGACGGGGAGCAGCGTGTAGAGGTTGGTGAGCTTGCCATCGTTGGTCAGCGTGCTGAGCGCCGTCTCGTAATAATAGCCGTTGAAGTCGCCGAGCACGACGACCTTGGCATCGGCGTTGGCGGCCTGGAGCGCGTTGATATAGGTCTTGATCCCCTGCGCCTGTGCGGTGCGGGCGGCGTCGCCGGCCTGCGCGGGAGGCTGGTTGGCGCCGAAATAGAGGTCGGAGCCGCCGCGCGAGGTGGAGTGCTGGTCGATGACGGTGACGGTCTGGCCGTTGAAGGTAAAGTTGGCGACCAGCGGCCGGCGCGTGCCGGTATATGCGTCGCCCTGGATCAGGGTCGCGCTGCCGTCTACATAGGCGACGCGCGCCGCGTTGTAGAGGAACCCGTTGCGGATGTTGCCGTTCGGCTCGCCGCCGGTCGAATTGGCGGTGGTCGGCGCGATCTCGATATAGGTGTAGCGCGGGCCGCCCGCGGCGACGATCGCATCGATCACCTTCTGCGCAGTCGCCTGCCCCGACAGGTCGGCGCCCGTGCCCGGGCCATCGGCATCCTGCACCTCCTGCAGCCCAATGATGTCGGGCTTGCCTAACGCATTGGTCACCTCGACGCCGATCGCGTCGAACTTCGCCTGCGGATCGGTCGGGTCGGCGTTCTCGATGTTGAAGCTGGCGATCTGCAGGTGGTCGGCGTCGGGCCTGAGCGCGGTCTGCTCCTGCGTCGTTGTCCGGTCGACCGTGGTGGTGACTGCCTGGGTGGGCAGCACCTCGTAATAGCTGAAATACTGGATGATCCCCGTCACGTTGCCGAGGATGTCGCCGAGCGTGTGATTGGGGGTGTAGCCCGGCAGCAGCGTCGAATCGGCGAAGATCTGCAGCCGCTCGGGCGCAGCGTCGTTGGCCGTCAGCGTGATGCCGCCGCGCTCGTTGACGTTGGTCGCGCCCTGGCCGCCGGACGCGACGATATAGGTGGTCCTGCCGCTCGACGGGCCGACGACGATCGGCGCCTCGACGGTGACCAGCATGCCTTCCAGCGATTCGTAGAAGTCGATCGCGTCGGTGGTGGGATCGTAGCTCTGGAGGCGATCGTCATCGATGACGTTGGTCGGCGGCAGGATGCCGTCGATGCCGATCAGCACCGGCGCAGGGAGGGTGAAGCCATGCTCGACGCTGACCAGGGTCGGCGCGGTGAGTTCGGTCACCGACAAGGCGCCGGTGGTAGGCACGAACTCGGTGACCGTGGCGGATAAGGTAACCCGGTCGCCGACCGCTACCCCGGTTGGACCGGCCGCGCCGATGAACACCTGGATGCCGTCCGACGTCGCGAACAGGCCGTCGCCGGTCGGATCCTGGATCCAATAGCCGGTGGCGTTGACCGCGGTGACGATGCCCGAGGTGGTGAGCGTCTGTCCTGCGAACGGTGAAACCTGGCTCGCACCCTGGATATTGTAGATCGCGACCGGGCCGGTGTCGTCGTTGACGATCGTCGCGCGTGCCTGCGCATCGGTGACCGTGACGCCTTGCGGGTTCGACAGGTTGAGGAAAAAGGTCTCGTCGGCCTCGTTGCTCGTGTCGGGATTGATCGCGACGGCGATCGTCTTGGACCGCTCGCCCTCCGCGAAGGTCAGCGTGCCGCTCGCCGCGGTATAGTCGCGTCCGGCGAGCGCGGTGCCGTCGGCGGTCGCATAGGCGATGCTCGCGGTGCCGGCGCCGCTCGACCGGCTGATCGTGAAGGTCGCAACGCTGGTGCCGCCGGTGCCCTCGATCACCGTTACATCGGCCGCGGACAGGGTCTGGATGTCACTCACCGTCGCGCGTACGGCGACGTTGTCGATGCCCACCTCGTCGCGGTTGCCGCCGCCGGTCGATGCGACATGCGTCCAGCGCAGGTAGAGCGCGTTGCCGTCGCCGACCAGCACGTTGCCGATCGACAGCATCTCGTTCTGGAGGCTGAAGGTCGCCGCTACCGACGCGTCTGCGGCGCCCGGCGTGGTGAAGGCCGCCGCGGGCACGGTGACGAAGGTCGAGCCGTCGGTGGAGTAGCTGAACTGGAGTATGTCAGCCCGCCCGCCGCTGTTGCGGTAGGCCCAGTCGAAGGCGAGGTCGAAGCTGGTCGCGGTGAAGCCGGTGGTGTTGACGAGCTGCGCCTCGATGAAGCCGCCGTTTTCGATCTCCGCGCCTGTGGGCTGGACGATCAGCGCGGCATTCGCCGATGGTGAATAGACGCCGGCGGTGACCGGATCGGCGCTGCCGACGATCACGCCGCGTGCGAAGTCGCCGGTGGTGTAGGTGCCGCCGTAGGCAGGGTTGGTGTTGTCGGAGAGTCCGACGACCCGCCACACGTTGGAATTGAGCTGTCCCGCGGTCGGAGTCGGCGCGAAGCCGGCGGCGGTGAAGCCGGTAAAGCTGGTCGAGAAATACGGCTGGAGCCCGCTCGGCGCGCCGTCGTCGTTCTCAATCAGGCCGATCCCCTGGGCGTCAGCGATCGTCGCGCGCGTCGGATTGGAGAGGTTGACCAGCACAGTCTCGGCACGCTCGGGCGCGGTGTCGCCGATGACGGCCACGTCGAACGTGTAGGTGGTCTGCCCCGCGGCGATCGTCGCGCCGGTGACGGTGCGCTGCGTATAGTCGCTGCCGGCGGTCGCGGTGCCGTCGGCGGTGGCGATGTCGAAGGTGATGCCGTTCGCTGGCGCCGCGGCACTAGCGGTGACGATGTAGCGCAGCACCGCGGTGCCGCCGACATTGCCCTCTACCACGATCGGATCGTTGATCGACAAGGTCGGCAGCGGCGCCGCGGCGTCCTTGCCCTGGCCGCACAGCTCGATGGCGAAG
>CAXTNG010000403.1:0-3157 GCA_964245475.1 uncultured Sphingomonas sp.
AAGAGGTGGGGAAGGGCACGGGGCTGGGGCTGAGCCAGGTGTTCGGTTTCGTCAAGCAATCCGGCGGGCATGTGAAGATCTACTCGGAGCCCGACCAGGGAACGACGGTGAAGCTCTACCTGCCGCGACACTTCGGCGGCGCGGCGGAGACGGAAGGGGTGCGGGCCGCCGAGGACGTGCCGCGCGCCCGGGACGGCGAGATCGTGCTGGTCGTCGAAGACGAGGAGCAGGTGCGGCAGATGTCTGCCGACGCTCTGCGCTCGCTCGGCTATACGGTGGTCCATGCGCCGGACGGCGCGCAGGCGCTGGCGATGCTGAAGGCCCAGCCGCGGGTCGACCTGCTGTTCACCGACATCGTCATGCCGGGGATGACGGGGCGCCAGCTTGCGGATGCCGCGCTCGAGGGGCGGCCAGAGCTCAAGGTGCTGTTCACCACCGGCTATACGCGCAACGCGGTGGTGCATAACGGGGTGCTCGATCCCGGCATCGCCTTCCTGTCCAAGCCGTTCGCGATCGCCCAGCTCGCGCGCAAGGTGCGCCAGGTGCTCGACGGCCAAGGAGTGAACCGCGCATGACATCGGACTATGTGCCACCCAGGGTCTGGACCTGGGACAAGGAGAACGGCGGTCAGTTCGCCGCCATCAACCGCCCGGTCGCCGGCGCGACGCACGACAAGGCGCTGCCGGTCGGCGCGCACCCGCTCCAGCTCTACAGTCTGGCGACGCCCAACGGCGTCAAGGTGACGGTGATGCTGGAGGAGCTGCTCGCCGCCGGGCACGCGGGCGCCGAATATGACGCCTGGCCGGTCAACATCCGCGACGGCGACCAATTCGGCAGCGGCTTCGTGGCGGTGAACCCGAACAGCAAGATCCCGGCGCTGGTCGATCGCAGCGGGGCGGAGCCGGTGCCGGTGTTCGAGTCCGGCGCGATCCTGCTGCATCTCGCCGAGAAGTTCGGGGCGTTCGTGCCTTTCGCGGGTGCGGAGCGCGCGCGGGTGCTGAGCTGGCTGTTCTGGCAGATGGGCAGCGCGCCGTTCCTCGGCGGCGGGTTCGGGCATTTCTTCGCCTATGCGCCGGTCAAGATCGAATATGCCATTGACCGGTTCGCGATGGAGGCGAAGCGGCAGCTCGACGTGCTCGACCGGCGGCTGGCGGAGGCCGAATATCTCGGCGGGGACGATTATTCGATCGCCGACATCGCGACCTGGCCCTGGTACGGGCAGCTGGTGTTGGGCAATACCTATCCGGGCGCGGACGAGTTCCTGTCGGTGCACGAATACGCCCATGTCCGGCGCTGGGCGGATGCCATCGCCGAGCGGCCGGCGGTGAAGCGCGGGCGGATGGTCAACCGGCTGACCGGCGACCCGGCCGAGCAGCTGCACGAGCGGCACGACGCCGGCGACTTCGAGATGAAGACGCAGGACAAGCTCGGCGGCTAATCCACCAGGTCGATCAGCACTGCCGCGATCCGCGCCTCGTTGACCGGGCCGCTCTCCCCGCCGGGGTTCGAATAGGTGGTGTTGCTGGTCAGCGCGCTCATGTTGAGGAAGTCGGTGAGGGTCAGGGTGTAGGTGCCGGGCGCCAGGCGCAGGTAAGCGCGGGTGGACCGGCGCAGAGGGTAGACGTCGCCGGGCCGCTGCTCGTAGCCGTTGCGCGTCGCAGCCTGAAGCGAACGGCCATGCGGCATCTGGACGATCGCGCTGCGCGCCGTGCCGCTCGCGGGCGTGAGCGTGAGGCGCTTGACCGCGTTGGTCACGCCCGTGTTGAGTTGGTAGCTGTGGTTGTCATAGCGTAGGCTCACCGCATAGGTGCCGGCGCGGGCGATGCGGATCTCGCGCACCGCCAAGGTCCTGCCGAGGCCGAGCGCGCGAATCGGTTCCGCGACGCCGTCACCGGGTGGGAGCAAGGCCGCGTCGCCGCCTACCCGCGGGTCGCTTGCCGCGATCGTCTGCGCCGCCGTGCCGCGGACGCAGGCACGAGCCGAGGGATGCGATGAGAGGCCGGTCGCCGGGTAGGTCGCTACGGCGCTATAGCAGGCCGTGGTAGCGCCGAGCGGACGCGGGCCGGTCCAGGCCGAGCCGCCGGTCTGTCCCACCGCCAGCCCATCCCTCAGGATCGTGTAGCGCAGCCCAGGTTTACCGGGTGCGATCGTCAAGCGTCTGGCGTCGGCCGTGATCGCGGGCGTCGCGGGCATGAATGGGCGCGGGTCGTCGTGGCTGAGCGGCGGCACGCGCGGCGCCTCGGTCACGCGGGTCGGCGAGCGGCGCGCGGAGCCGAAGCGGATCTCGACCAGATTGCCGCCGTCGCGCAAGGCTGCGGCGGTGATGCGTGCCGGCGCGGGGGTGCCGTTGAGGCGGATCGAGCGAATTGGATACCACCAGCCGTCCCGCGCCAGTGGCGGCAAAGCGAGCGCGATGTCAATTGTCTTGCCGACGAAACGCAGTCCCGAGAGCCGCGCGGTGTCGCCGAGCAAAGCGCGGGCGTGGGCGGTGAGGAAGGGCGCGATGCGGACGCCGTCGGCTTCGGGCTGCCAGCCGAACAGGGTGCCGGTGACCGCGCCCAGGTAGCCGCCGACCGACCAGAGCTGGCGCGGCGAATTGATCTCCGGCCCATCGTCGAAGCGCGAGCGGCCGGTCAGCCATTCGAGATTCTCCATGTTCGACAGGTGCAGCGCGGCACCGCGCATCAGCGCGTCGAGGCTGCGGTCGGCGGCGGCGACATGGGCTGTCTCGGCCGCGGCGCGCAGCGTGTAGGCGGTGACGAACGGCCATTGCGCGCGGTTATGGTAGACGAAGGTGTCGGGCGCCTGCGGCCAGACGACCGGCGGGCCGAACGGCGCGAAGGGGTAGTGCGACAGGATGCGGGTCGCTTGTGCGGGCGTTGCGATGCCGGAGAGGATCGCGAGGTCGTTGCCGAGCAGATCATATTTGGCGATGCGAGCGGGGTGCGGATCGGCGCTGAGCAGGGTCGCGAACAGTCCTGCGCGCTCGTCCCAGAAGGCGGCACGGATACGAGGCGCGAGCGCGTCCGCCCAGCCTTCGTAGCGGGCGGCGCCGGCAGCATCGCCGGCCTCGCGCGTAAGCCGCGCGGCGAGGCGTTGCGCGCGGTAATGGAGGACGTTGGTGGAGAGTGCCTTCATCTCGGCCATGCTGGCGAGG
>CAXTNG010000404.1:0-3154 GCA_964245475.1 uncultured Sphingomonas sp.
CCGACCCCGAGCAGGCGATGCTGGTCAAGCTGATCGGCAACAGCATGATCTACGCCGCGGTCGAGGGCATGCGCGAGGCGTTCCGACTGCTGCGCGCCGGCGGCATCGACGAGGCGGCGGCGAAGGCGGCGGTGATCGACAGCCTGCTGCCGGGGCCGATCTACGCCGGCTATTCGCGTGATTACGCCGCCGATCCGGCGTCGATCGACGCCATCCCGATCGGCGGCAGCGTCAACACACTGACGCTCGAGACGGCGCGCGCGCTCGGCGTCGATCTGCCGCTGATGCGCTTCATGCAGGATCACGTCTTCGTCGAGGGGCATCCCTGACGCGGCGGGAACGGCCGTCCACACGGGCGCGGTAGGCGTGGCGGCGGTAATCGGCCACACGACTTCAGGAGAGGATCACATGGCCGATCACATGACAAGCGAGCTGCTCGACCGGTTGGCGATCACGCAGGTCATTCACGACTGGGTGTTCCATCGCGACAACGGACGCTTCGACGCGCTACGCGCCACCTTCGCGCGCGACGGGCGGATGACCACCAACAGCGCCAGCCACAGCGCCGACGAATTCGTCGCCTATGGCCAGGCACTGCGCGGACAGGGCCTGCTCTCGCACCACTTTCCGGGCCCGTCGCAGATCACGGTCAACGGCGACCGCGCGCTTGCGGAAACGCAGGCGATGCTGCTGTTCCGTGGCACCGGAGCCGGCGGGGTGGAGGCCGACATCACCGTCCTGTTGCGCTACCTCGACCGCTTCGTGCGCGAGGACGGCGCGTGGAAGATCGCCGAGCGCGTCCCGGTCTACATCAAGGACCGCGTCGACCCCGTGATCCCCGGCACGCCCTTGCCGCTGGACCTCGACCTGCTGGCGGAATGCCCGCCGGGCTGCTGCTTCCTGATCTATTCGAGCCGGGCGGCGGGCGCCCCGGTGCCGCCGGTCGAGGCGATCACCTTCAACACTCCGCGGGCCGACGCGCTCTATGCCGCGAACGAGGCGTGGCTGGCCGAACGGCCTTGACGTCCACCCCGCTTCCGCCCGGGGCGCTCGACGGCATCCACGTGCTCGACCTCTCGACCGTGCTGATGGGCCCGTTCGCGACGCAGATGCTCGGCGATCTCGGCGCCGACGTCATCAAGATCGAGACGCCGACCGGCGACCGGACGCGGCAGACCGGTCCGGGCCGCTCGCCGACGATGTCGGGCTGGTTCATGAACTTCAACCGGAGCAAGCGCAGCGTCGCGATCGACCTGAAGACGCCGGCGGGGCGCGAGATCCTGCTCGACCTCGTCGAGACCGCCGACGTGCTGCTCTACAACATCCGGCCCGCCGCGATGGAGCGGCTCGGGCTGGGCTACGCGGCGGTGTCCGCGCGCAACCCGGCGATCCTCTATGTCGGCGCCCTAGGCTTCGGCCGCGACGGTCCTTATGCCGGGCTGCCGGCGTTCGACGACCTCATCCAGTCGGCGACGGGGCTGCCCTGGCTGTTCCACTACGCCGGCGCGAGCGAGCCGCGCTTCGTGCCGCTGCCGATCGTCGACCGGCTGGTCGGCGGGCAGGTGGCGATGAACATCCTCGCCGGTATCGTCGCACGTGGCCGGACCGGCCGGGGCCAGCAGATCGACGTGCCGATGTTCGAGACGATGGCGTCGATCATGCTCGGCGACCATCTTGGCGGCGAGAAGTTCGTGCCCGGCATCGGGCCTTGGGGCTATCGGCGGATGCTGGCGAAGGAGCGCCGGCCGTATCGGACCAAGGACGGGTTCGTCGCCGCGCTGCCTTATTATCGCGAGCAATGGAGCGCGTTCTTCGGCGCGGTCGGGCGGGGGACGCTGTTCGACGACGACGAGCGTTTCGCCGATCCAGCCACCCTGCTGCGCAATGTCGACATACTCTATGGTCACGTGGCCGACATCCTGGCGGAGCGCACCACGGCGGAATGGATCGCGCTTTTCAGGAAGCTCGATATCGCAGCGATGGAGGTGAAGTCGATCGAGGAACTGATGGTCGATCCACAGGTCAAGGCGGCGGGCCTGCTCGTCGAGGTCGAGCATCCTACCGAAGGGCGCCTCGTGGAGGTCGCGCCGCCGTCGAGCTGGTCGGCGACGCCCCCGGCGATCCGCCGACCGGCGCCCAACATCGGCGAGCAGACCGAGGAGGTTCTGCGCGCGCTGGGCTATCCCGAGGAAAAGGTCGCGAGCCTGCTCGCGTCCGGCAGCGCGCGGCAGTGGCGCGCGGCGTCGGCAACGGGCGAACCCGCCGACGCCGTTTCGGCAAGGGAAACCAAGGCATGACCTGCGCCGGCGAGATCGGGCGTTACGACGTTCACGACGGCGTGGCGGTGCTCGCCATCGATTCGCCACCCGTGAACGCCTTGAGTCACGCGGTGCGCGTCGCGTTGCACGAGGGCATCGTACGGGCAGCGGCCGACGCCGACGCCAAAGCGCTGGTGATCCGCTGCGACGGGCGCACCTTTTTTGCGGGCGCCGACATCAGCGAGTTCGGCGGCGAGATAAGGCCGCCCAAGCTCCACGATCTCATCGACATGATCGAAGCGGCGGCCAAGCCGATTATTGCAGCGATCCACGGCACGGCGCTCGGCGGCGGCTTCGAACTGGCGCTCGCGTGCCACCATCGCGTCGCCGCCGCCGGCGCGATGGTCGGCCTGCCGGAGGTCGCGCTGGGGCTGCTCCCGGCCGCTGGGGGCACCCAACGGATACCGCGCGTCGTCGGCGTCGCCGGGGCGTTGGAGCTGATCATCGGCGGCAAGCCGCTGGCTGCAGCCGAAGCCCGCGAAGCCGGGCTGATCGACGCGGTGGTGCCCGACGACGAGCTGACGAGCGGCGCGGTGGCGTTCGGCATCATCTCGCTCCTACCGGTCGAGCGCATCCTCCAAATCGGTAGCGGCGCAGGCTTCGCGATGGTATTCGCCCTCTTGACTGCCGCGATCATCTGGAACCTCGGCACCTGGTACTTCGGCCTGCCCGCCTCGAGCTCGCACACCCTGATCGGCTCGATCATCGGCGTCGGTATCGCGAACCAAATGCTTCAGCCGCATGCAGCCACCAGCGGCGTCGACTGGAGCCAAGCCGCAAACGTCGGTCGCTCCTTGCTGATCTCTCCGCTCGTGGGCTTCTTCTGCGCCGCGGGC
>CAXTNG010000405.1:0-3093 GCA_964245475.1 uncultured Sphingomonas sp.
TGGAACTCGCGGTCGGGCTGGTGCGCTCGGGCGCGGCGCGTGCGCTGGTGACGGGGCCGGTGTCCAAGGCACAGCTCTACGGCATCGGCTTCGACTATCCGGGCCAGACCGAATTCATTGCCGAGCGCTGCGGCATTGCCGGCGCCAATGCGGTGATGATGCTCGCTGGCCCCTCGCTGCGCGTCGTGCCGATCACCACGCATGTGCCGCTGGCGAGCGTGTCCGGGCTGCTGAAGGTCGACCTGATCGTCGCCAAAGGCCGGTCGACCGCGCGCGGGCTGACGCGCAACTTCGGCATCGAGGCGCCACGGCTCGCCTTCGCCGGCTTCAACCCGCACGCCGGCGAGAGCGGCACGATCGGGCGCGAGGAGGTGGACGTGCTGGAGCCAGCGATTGCACAGCTCCGCGCCGAAGGCATCGACGCGCGCGGTCCGTTCGCCGCCGACACGATGTTCCACCCGCGCGCGCGAGAAGGCTATGACGCGGCGCTCTGCCCGACCCACGACCAGGCGCTGATCCCGATCAAGACGCTGCACTTCGACGATGGCGTCAACATCACGCTGGGCCTCCCGATCGTCCGCACCTCGCCCGATCACGGCACCGCCTTCGACATCGCCGGGCGCAACCTCGCGAACCCCGGAGCGACGATCGCTGCGATCGTTATGGCGGGCGAGGCCGCCGAGCGCCGCGCGCTCAGCGACGGGTGACTGCGCTCCCGCCGCTGCGTGAGGTCATCGCGCGTCACGGCCTCTCCGCCAGCAAGGCGCTGGGGCAGAACTTTCTCTTCGACGGCCAGCTCCTCGCCCGCATCGCCGCGGTGCCGGGCGACCTCGCCGGCGCCGAGGTGCTGGAGGTCGGCCCCGGCCCCGGCGGCCTCACCCGCGCGCTCCTCGCGGCGGGCGCGGAGGTGACCGCGATCGAGCGCGACCCCCGCTGCATCCCCGCGCTCGCCGAGCTGGCGGACGCCTACCCCGGCAAGCTCCGCGCGATCGAAGGCGACGCGCTCGCGATCGACGCGCCCACTCTCTTCGCGGGCAAGCCGCACATCGTCTCCAACCTGCCCTATAACATCGGCACCGCGCTGCTCGTCGGCTGGCTGTCGGGCGCGTGGCCGCCTTGGTGGCAGACGCTGACCCTCATGTTCCAGAAAGAGGTCGCCGAGCGCATCGTCGCCCCGGCCGACAGCCCCGCCTACGGCCAGCGACGCCTTTGGCCGGCTGTCGGTGCGGGCGCAGTGGCGATCGACCGCGCGGATTGCGATGACCGTCCACCGCTCCGCCTTTACCCCGCCGCCCAAGGTCATGTCGGCGGTCGTCCACATCGTACCCGCCGCCGAGCCCGAAGGCGTCCGCTTCGCCACGCTCGAACGCCTCACCGCCGCCGCCTTCGGCCAACGCCGGAAAATGCTCCGCCAGAGCCTCAAGGGTCTGCCCGGCGCAGCGGAGGCGATGGAAGCGAGCGGGATCGACCCTACCCGACGCGCCGAGACGCTGTCGGTCGCAAAGTTTGTAGCGCTCGCTCGCGCTATTCGGTAACCGGCCCCGGCTTGACCGTCACCGCCGCGGTGGTCACCGGCGGCCCCTTGGCGATCGCCGCCGCGAGCACCGTCGCATCGCCGCAAGCGCCATTGCACAGCGTCTTGATCTTGGCGAGATTGTCGCGCGCCCGTGCCACCGCGCCCTTCGCGACCAGCGCCTCCCCCTGCCCGCGCAGCGCCGCCACATCGTTGGGGTCGAGCAGCAGCGCCTCGCGGTACAGCCGGATCGCCTTGCCCGGCAGGTCGCGCGCTTCCGCCACCTGCGCCAGCGTGATGAACGCCGCGCGGTTGCGCGGGTCGACCGCGACCGCGGTCTCCAGTGCGTCGGTCGCCCCATCGTAATTGCCTGCCGCCTTCAGCGCGCGGCCCTGCTCCAGCAGCTGCACCGATCGCGCGTCGATCGCCTCGTCGGGCTTCTGGCCGCGCAGCGAGGTGCTGATCGACACGACGGCTAGGGCTGCGGCAAGGGCGACGGTGGACGTGCGCATGAGGGTCTCCAGGCGAGGCACGGACCCGGGTATCACGCGCGCCGCAGCTTCGCGACGAAAAAACCATCGGTCCCGCACAGCGCAGGCGTCAGCCGCACCCCCGCACCGCGCGCCTCGCCGCACGGCAGCTGCGGCGGCTCGACCGACCAGCCGGCATGATGCGCAAGGAAGTCGGCGACCTGCCCGTCTCCCTCGCGATCGAGCAGCGAGCAGACTACGTAGACCAGCACCCCGCCCGGCCGCACCAGCGCCGCCGCGACATCGAGCACATGGCGCTGCGTCGCGACGAGCCGGTCCAGCCGCGCCGGCGTCAGCCGCCACCGCGCCTCCGGGTTGCGCCGCCACGTCCCCGTCCCCGAGCACGGCGCGTCGATGAGCACCGCATCGGCGTTCCCCCGCCAGCGCGTCTCGACGAGCGCCGCCCCTGCCCGTGCCGCCCTCGGTGCCAGCCGCGACAGCCGCCCGCGATCGGTATCGCAGGCCAGGATCACGCCCTCGTTCGCCATCGCCGCCGCGAGCGCCAGCGTCTTGCCGCCAGCCCCCGCGCACAGGTCGACCACCCGCTGCCCGGCTCGCGCCCCCACCGCCATGCCGACGAGCTGGCTACCCTCGTCCTGCACCTCGACCAAGCCATCGCGAAAGGCAGGCAACGCCTCGACGTTGGTCCCGCTCGGCAACCGCAGCCCGTCCACACTATGCGGCGTGGCGACGGCCTCCGGCAGCATGGCGAGCACCGCGTCCCGGCTCGCCCTCAGCCGATTGACCCTGAGATCGAGGGTCGCGCGCTCGACGAGGCTCGCCGGATCAATCTCGGCTGCAGAAAGCTGTTCAACGAGCCACGCCGGCGCTGCCCCGGCGGCGGCGCGCGGTTCGCTCTCCCCGATCGACGCAGGCCCATAGGCCGACCCGTCCAATGTTGTCGCCAATGCCTCATCGCGATCAGCCAGCGCCAGCAGAGCCGCCCGCCCGCTCACCGGCATCTCGCCCGCCAGCCGGATCGCCGCATAGACCAGCTCGCGCACCGCCCGCCGGTCCTTCGACCCCGCGTAGCGCCGCGCCGCGAAATAG
>CAXTNG010000406.1:0-3087 GCA_964245475.1 uncultured Sphingomonas sp.
GTCGGCAGGCGTGTTCACCCGCGGCGGGGCTGGGTTGCCGCCCTTGCGGTAGCAGCTGGCGAGCAGGGCGAGACCGAGCAGCGGCAGGATGCGGCGGATCATCGCCGGGTAATGCCCGAAGAGGGGTTATCGCTCCGCCGGAGAGAAGTACAGAAAGCCTGCGGGACGGTTTTGTGATGAACGGCTCCCCTCTTCCGTTCGGCCTGAGTGAAGTTGAAGGCCATGCCGAGCCGTCGGCTCCTCGACTTCGTTCGGAGAAGTGCTTAGACTTCGCTCAGCACGAACGGTTTCGGCCGTCGGGAGATCGCTCAGAACACCGGGTCCTCGCCGGGTCCCAGCGCGACATGGATTCCGCATTCCACCTTGTCCCAGCCGCGCCAGCGGCCGGCGCGGGGGTCTTCGCCGGGTTGGACCTTCGACGTGCATGGCAAGCAGCCGATCGAGGGGTAGCCCTGCGCCTCCAGCGGGTGGCGGGGAAGCTCGTGCTCGGCGAAGTATGCGTCGAGCTTCGCCTTGGGCCAGTCGGCGAGCGGATTGATCTTGAGGCGGCCCTCGTCGACCTCGAAGCGCGGCAGCGCCTGGCGCGTGCCGGCCTGAAAGCCTTTGCGCCCGCTGATCCAGGCATCGAAAGAGGCGAGCGCGCGCCTGAGCGGCTCGACCTTGCGCAGGTCGCAGCAGCCGTCGGGATCGTAGGACCAGCGCAGGCCCTTGTCGTCGCGCGCGGCGAGCAGCCGCGGATCGGGGCGGTAGACGCGCAGGTCGGTGAAGCCGAGCCGTTCGGCGAGCTCGTCGCGATAGGCCAAGGTCTCGCCGAAGATTTTCTGGGTGTTGGTGAAGATCACCGGCACGTCGCGGTCGACCTCCGCCACCATGTGGAGGAGCACCGCGGATTCGGCGCCGAAGGAGGAGACGGCGGCGATGCGGGGGACGAGATCGGGGATCAGCGCGGCGAGCAGCTCCGGCGCGTCGACGCCGGCAAAGCGTGCCTCATAGGCGGCGGCCTCCTCGGCGGTGTAGATATGGCCGAGGTCGATCGTGTCGAGGATGCGCGCGGGCTCAGCCATGACGGCGTTGCCAGATGGGCACGCGGGCGTCGGTCGCGGCCTGATAGTGGTTGCGGTAACGGGCGAGGCTGCGGGCGAGGGTATCGGCGTCGACCTCG
This sequence comes from uncultured Sphingomonas sp., assembly GCA_964245475.1. Taxonomy (GTDB): domain Bacteria; phylum Pseudomonadota; class Alphaproteobacteria; order Sphingomonadales; family Sphingomonadaceae; genus Sphingomonas. Next base: position 1,163 of record CAXTNG010000406.1, read on the forward strand.
GCCTCGGGTGCGAAGCTGTCGAAGCCGCAGCGGCGCATGTGAGGGAGCTGGTCAACCAGCACGTCGCCCTGCGCGCGGAGTTCTCCTCGATAGCCAGCCTCGCGCAGGATCGCGGCGGCGGAATAGCCGCGGCCGTCGCGGTAGCTGGGGAAGCTGACCTCGATCAGCGCGAGGCGGCCGAGATGGGGAAGGAGCGCGCGCGCGTCGTCGCCGGCCTCCAGACGGACGGCGGTGGCGTTGGTCTGGCCGTCGAGGAAGGCTTCGAGCGTGACCGCGGGCTCGTCGTGCGCAGCGTCGTCGCGGAAGCGCAGGGCGGCGTCACCCATAGATCGCCTCCTTGAACGTCTCGAAGCCGACCCGGCGGTAGGTGTCGAGGAAGCGCTCGCCGCCTTCGCGGACCTGGAGGTAGCGGTCGGTGACGCGCTCGATCGCGTCGACGACGCCGTCCTCGGTGAAGCCGGGGCCGGTGATCCGCGCGAGGCTGACGTCCTCGGCGCCCGAGCCGCCGAGCGAGAGCTGGTAATTCTCCACGCCCTTCCGGTCGACGCCGAGGATGCCGATGTGGCCGGCATGGTGGTGGCCGCAGGCGTTGATGCAGCCGCTGATCTTGAGCTTGAGTTCGCCGAGGTCGCGTTGCCTGTCGGCGAAGCGGGTGGAGATCTTCTGCGCGAGCGGGATCGAGCGCGCGTTGGCGAGGCTGCAGTAATCGAGGCCGGGGCAGGCGATAATGTCGCCGATGAGATCGAGGTTGGCGGCGGCGAGGCCGGCGGCGTCGAGCGCCTGCCACACGGAGTAGAGGTCAGCCTTGCGGACATGGGGGAGAACGATGTTCTGCGCGTGGGTGACGCGCAGCTCATCGAAGCTGAAGCGCTCCGCCAGATCGGCCATCAGGTCGATCTGGTCGGCGGAGGCATCGCCGGGAATGCCGCCGGTGGGCTTCAGCGCGATGTTGACGATGGCATAGCCCGGCTGCTTGTGAGCGCGGACGTTCTGGTCGAGCCATTGCTCGTAGGAATCATCCTCTCCTCCGTTCGCCCCGAGCGTAGTCGAAGGGTGTGCCCCACGTACGTCGCTCCGAGCATGTGCTTCGACTTCGCTCAGCACGAACGGAGGTTGGGGAGCGGTCGGTTCCGTCTTGAACGCGGGCGGCGCGAACATCGCGGTGATCCGCTCCAGCTCGGCGAGCGGCGGGTCGATGCCGAGGTCCTTCACGGCGGCGAACTCCTCCTCAACCTGGCGGCGGTATTCGTCCGCGCCGATCTCGTGGAGCAGGATCTTGATCCGCGCCTTGTAGATGTTGTCGCGGCGGCCGTAGCGGTTGTAGACCCGCAGGCACGCCTCGAGGTAGCTGAGCAGCTCGTCCGCGCCGACGAAATCGCGGATTTCGTGCGCGATCATCGGGGTGCGGCCCATGCCGCCGCCGACGAACACCTTCGCGCCGAGAACGCCGTCACGCTGGAGAAGCTGGATACCGATGTCGTGGAGGCGCATCGCGGCGCGGTCCTCGTCCGCGGCGATCACCGCGATCTTGAACTTGCGCGGCAGGTAGGTGAACTCGGGGTGGAAGGTCGACCATTGGCGGATCAGCTCCGCCCAGGGGCGCGGGTCGGCGACCTCGTCCGCGGCGGCGCCGGCGAACTGGTCGGCGGAGATGTTGCGGATGCAATTGCCCGAGGTCTGAATGGCGTGCATCTCGACCGTCGCCAGCTCGGCGAGAATGTCGGGCGCGTCCTCCAGCTTGATCCAATTGTACTGGATGTTCTGGCGGGTGGTGAAATGGCCATAGCCGCGGTCGTACTTGCGCGCGACGTGCGCCAGCATGCGCATCTGGCGCGATGACAGCGTGCCGTATGGGACCGCGACGCGCAGCATATAGGCGTGGAGCTGAAGGTAGAGGCCGTTCATCAGCCGGAGCGGCTTGAACT
>CAXTNG010000407.1:0-3061 GCA_964245475.1 uncultured Sphingomonas sp.
ATGGCCTATGGCTGCCCCGCGACCAGCGCGTTCATCTCGATCCACAACATGGCGTCGTGGATGATCGACCGCTTCGGCGGCCAGACGGTCAAGGACAAGTATCTTCCCAGCCTGGTCACGATGGACCGCCTCGCCAGCTACTGCCTGACCGAGCCCGGCTCCGGCTCCGACGCCGCCGCGCTCAAGACCCGCGCGGTCAAGGACGGCGACGATTGGGTCGTCACCGGCTCCAAGCAGTTCATTAGCGGAGCCGGCGAGAACGAGATCTACGTCTGCATGGTCCGCACCGGCGAGGAAGGCCCGAAGGGCATCTCCGCGATGGTGATCGAGAAGGACATGCCCGGCGTCAGCTTCGGCGCGAACGAGCGCAAGCTCGGCTGGCACTCGCAGCCGACCCGCCAGGTGCTGTTCGACAGCGTGCGCGTGCCGGGCGAGAACTTGGTCGGGGGCTTGGGCGAGGGGTTCCGCATCGCGATGATGGGGCTCGACGGCGGGCGGCTCAACATCGGCGCGTGCAGCCTTGGCGGCGCGCAGCGCTGCATCGACGAGGCGATCCGCTATACCAAGGACAGGAAGCAGTTCGGCGTGGCCGTAGCCGACTTCCAGAACACGCAATTCACCCTCGCCGACATGGCGACCGAGCTCGAAGCCGCGCGCGCGCTCCTCTACACCGCCGCCGCCAAGGTCACCGCCAACGCGCCCGACAAGACCCGCTTCGCCGCCATGGCCAAGCGCCTGGCGACCGACACGGGCTCCAGCGTCGTCGACCGCGCCCTCCAGCTCCACGGCGGCTACGGCTATCTCATGGACTATCCGATCGAGCGCTTCTGGCGCGACCTGCGCGTCCATTCGATCCTGGAGGGCACCAACCAGGTCATGCGCATGATCGTCGGCCGCGAGTTGACGCGGCAGTAGGTCACCCCTTGTACAGCGCGTCCAGCCGCTCGCCATAGGCCTGCCGGATCATGTGCCGCCTGATCTTGAGCGACGGCGTCAATTGGCCGTTCTCGATGGTGAACGGCTCGTCGGCGAGCGTGAAGCGGCGGATGCGTTCGATCACCGACAGGTCCTTGTTCACCCGCTCGATCGCCGCGCCGATCGCGGTGCGATAGGCGCTGTTCTCGGCCAACCGGTCGAACTGGCAGGACGTTCCGTGCTTCGCGCACCATTCCTGCGTCCATTCGGGGTCGGGGACGATCAGCGCGACCATGTGCGGTTTGCGGTCGCCCGCGATCATCGCTTGGACGATCTCGGGCTGGAGGGTGAGCATCCCCTCAACCTTCTGAGGCGCGACATTGTCGCCCTTGTCGTTGATGATCAGATCCTTCTTGCGATCGGTGATCCTGATCCGCCCCTTGCCGTCGATCTCGCCGATGTCGCCGGTGTGGAGCCAACCATCCTTCAAAACCCGCGCGGTCTCCGCTTCGTTGCGCCAATAGCCGTGCATGACGAGCTCGCCGCGCACCAGGATCTCGCCGTCCTCCGCGATCCTGACCTCGGTATCGGCGAGCGGCGGCCCCACCGTGTCCATCTTCAGCCCCGCCGACGGCCGGTTGCACGAGATCACCGGCGCGGCCTCGGTCTGGCCATAGCCTTGAAGAAAGGTCAGCCCGAGCGACTGGAAGAACAGCCCGACCTCCGGGTTGAGCGGCGCGCCGCCCGATACCATCGCCTTCAGCCGCCCGCCGAAGCGCTTGGCGATCTTCGGCTTGAACAGCGCCGCCACCGCCAGCTGCTTGGGCCGGTCGAGTAGCCCGAGCCTGCCCTCGTAGCGCCTGGTCCCGACGTCGATCGCGGCGGCCAGCAGCTTGGGCGCAAGCCCGCCCTGCTTGTCGATCCCCTTGGCAATGCGGGTGCGCAGCACCTCGAACAGCCGCGGCACGACCACCATGATCGTCGGGCGCACCTCCTCGATGTTCGATGCGAGCTTCTCCAGCCCCTCGGCATAATAGAGTTCGGCGCCCAGCCCGATCGGCAGCCACTGCCCGCCGGTGTGCTCATACGCGTGGGACAGCGGCAGGAAGGATAGGAACACCTCGTCCTCCCAGCCGAAGTCCTCCGAGATCACCGCGGACGCGCCCGCGACATTGTGCAGGATCGCGCCGTGGTGCTGCATCACCCCGCGCGGGGCGCCGCCGGTGCCGCTGGTGTAGATGATGCAGGCAAGGTCCGCGCGGTCCGCATCGAGCGCCGCATCCGCCGGCGCGGCGGGATGGTCCTCGATCAGCCTGTGCCAGTCGTGGCAGTCGACCGCCGACTGGCCGAGCCTCACCTGGTCGATGCCGATCACGATCTGCGCGTGGTTGGACTTGAGCACCGCAGGCATCAGCGCGTTGGCGAGCTTCTGCGTCGACACGATCACCGCGCGCGCGCCCGAGTCGTCGATGATATGCGTGTGGTCGCGCTCGGTGTTGGTGGTGTAGGTCGGCACGGTGATGCAGCCTGCCGCCATGATCGCGAGGTCGCTGATGCACCATTCGGGCCGGTTCTCGCTGACCAGCATCACCCGGTCGCCGGGCTTGAGCCCGATCGCCCTGAGCCCGGCCGCGAGGCTCGCCACCTGCCGCGCGGCCTCCGCCCAGCTCGTCGCCTGCCACGCTCCGCCCGTCTTGCGCCACAGGAACGGCGCGTCTCCCTTCTGCCGCGCCCGCGCGAAGAACATCGCGACGAGGTTGGGGAAATGCTCCAGCGTTCGCATGCTCCCTCCGTATTCGGCGGCGCTTCGCGCGCCTGCCGCTTATTCCGGTGCGCGCGCCACCGCGGCGCGAACCGGCTCGGTCGCCGTGCCGTCCTCGCGCATCCAGACGCCTTCGCTGCGCGGATCGGCCGCGCCGACCCATTGGCCGCGGACGCGCTCCACCGCATTCGCCTTCAGCCCGAGCGGCATGACGCGGACGTTCTCGCCAAGCGCGCGCAGGGCGGGCGCCATCGCCTCGGCCTGCGTGCCCTGCTCCGCCGCCGCGACCGGGCCCGGCGCGTAGACCAGCCCGAGCCCGATCGCATCCTGCGCCGACAGCTTCCAGTCGAGCACGCCGACCAGCGCCTTCGCCACCTGCGCGAT
>CAXTNG010000408.1:0-3046 GCA_964245475.1 uncultured Sphingomonas sp.
GCAGCATGGCGTTGCGCGTCGTAAGCAGCACCTCGCCCGCATCGCCGCCCGCGTCGCGTGCGTTCGACAAGATATTGAGCACCGCCATCTCGGCCTGCACGGGATCGACCCGGCAGTTCCACAGATCGTCCGCGAGCCGGTGCCGCACGCGCATGTTGCCGGCGCTGCGATCGAGGATCGCGCGGAAATCGGCGATCAGCGTATTGAGGTTGAGCAACCGGTCGCGCAGCTCCTGCTTGCGCGCGAAGGCGAGCAGTTGCTGCGTCAGCGTGGCGCCGCGCAGCGCCGCCATGCCGATCGCCTCCACCGCGCGCGACGCGCCGCGGTCGCCCGGGTCGATCCGCGCCTCGAGCAGGTCGACGTAGCCGATGATGACCTGCAGCAGATTGTTGAAGTCGTGCGCGATGCCGCCGGTGAGCTGGCCGACCGCCTCCATCTTCTGGACCTGGCGCAGCTTGGCTTCCTGGATGCGCAGCTCGTCGGTCGCCTGCCGGACGGCGGCGGTAAGCTCGGCCGCGCGCTGGCGTGCCGCGTCGGCCTCGGCCTCGGCAAGCTTGCGCTCGTTATTCGCGGAGAGCGTCAGCCAGCCGAGCACGATCGCGCCGAGCACGAGCAGGAAGCCGAACACGCCCAGAACGCTCGCGATCCGGCTCGAGCGGTTGACCGTGCCCGTCACCGCGACGTTGCGCGTCTGGAGCAGGGTCCGTTCGTGGGCGATGATCGCATCGAGCGACCCGTTGATCTGGAGCAAGGTCGGCGCCTTGCCCGCCTGGTAGTAGCGCGCATAGGCCTGGCTGTTCTTGCGGTAGCTGGTGCTGAGCGCGGTCAGCGCCAGCTCGCGACCGCGCTCCCGATAGGCGGCGCGCAGGCCGTCGATGCGGCGCTGCTGCGCCGGGCTGTCGCCGGTAAGCTGGTCGAGGCGGTCGATCTGGTTGCCGGCGAGCGTCCAGTCCTCGGAGTAGAGCTGGCCGATCTGGCGGTCGCCCGATATGACATAGCGGCCGAGCGACGCCTCCGACCGGGCGATCGTGCCGGACAGCGACCGCGCCAGGATCATCACGTCGTAGCTGTGCGACTGGAGCTCCAGCGCCCGGTCGCGCTGGCGGTTCGCGCCGGACAGGATCAGGATCAGCCCGACGAGCGTCGCCGCGCCCAGCACGGCCATCGCGACGAACGCGACGGTGCGCCAGACCGTGTGCCCGCCGGGCAGCGCGGGGTCGATGTCCCACTCCACATGCATGGCCTTAGCCTATCGGCAATCATGGTTAAAGAAAGGTAAGGCTCAGCCGATCACGCCCACCGCGCGGCCCGCGGCATCGAACAGGGCGAGCACACGGTCGATCTGCTCCGTCGTGTGCTCGGCGCACAGCGAGCAGCGCAGCAGGAAGGTGCCGGCGGGCGTCGCCGGCGGGCGCGCCATGTTGACGTACAGCCCGCTGTCGAGCAGCGCCTGCCACATCGCGACAGCCTGCGTCTGATCCTCCAGGATCACCGCGACGATCGCGCTCTCGCAGGTGGCGGTGCCGAGGCGGAAGCCCATGCTCGTCAGGCCGCCGTGCAGCTTGCGCGCATTCTCCCACAGATGCCGCCGCTTGTTATGCGCGTACATCAGCTTCCGGATCGAGGCCGCAGCCGTGGCGACCACCGACGGCGGCAGGCTAGCGGTGAAGATGTAGGGGCGGCAGGCAAGCCGGATCGCCTCGAACTTGGGATGGTTCGACACGCAGAAGCCGCCGACGGTGCCGACCGACTTGGAGAAGGTGCCGACAACGAAGTCGACCTCCGCCTCCAGCCCCTGGTCCTCGTACACGCCGCGGCCGTTGGGACCGTAGAAGCCCATCGAATGCGCCTCGTCGGACAGCACCATCGCGCCGTGCTTCTTGGCGACCGCGACCATCTCCTTGAGCGGCGCGACGTCGCCGAGCATCGAATAGACGCCTTCGAGTACGACAAGCTTTCCCGCCTCCTTGGGCAGGCGGCCGAGGCGCTTGTCGAGATCGCTCACGTCGTTGTGGCGAAAGCGGACGATCTCGGCATAGCCCTGCTTGCAGCCGTCGTAGATCGAGGCGTGGCTGTCGGCGTCGAGGATGACATATTCGCCCTTGCCGGCAAGCGTGGAGATCATGCCGAGGTTGGCCATGTAGCCGGTCGAGAAGACGATCGCGCCCGACACCCCGTAGAAGTCGCGCAGCGCCTGCTCGACCTCGATATGGTCGTGGAAGGTGCCGTTGAGCATGCGGCTGCCGTTGGTGCCCGAGCCGAACTCCTCCAGCGCCGTCTTGCCCGCGGCAAGCACGTCGGGATCGAAGGTCATGCCCATGTAATTGTAGGTGCCGAGCAGGATCGTCTCGCGCCCCTTGATCACCGCCTCGGTCGGCGAGCGGACCTCCTCCATGACGATCGCGAACGGATCGGTGACGCCGGTGTCGATCAGCGCCTGCCGCTCGGCGATGAGCGCGTCGAACTTGCTCATCAGATCGCGCTCAGGAGCGACGGGGGCGGGATCTAGGTCGAGCGTCTCGGACTGGAGGCCGGTTTCGGTCATCGCTTGAGCTTCGCCACCGCATCGACCAGTTGACCAACCGTTTCGATCTCGGCCTGCATGTTCATGGTGATGATGATGTCGAACTCGTCCTCGATTGCGGCGACGAAGTCCATCACCGTCAGGCTGTCCCATTCGAGATCGCCCTGGAAGGTGGTCGCTTCGGTGAGCTGGACCCCCTTCTTGTTGAAGGGCGCGATCTGCGCAGCGACGGTGTCGAAGATGCCTTGTCGATCAGTCATGCGGCGGTCCTTGCCTCGCGAATGCGGCGAGCTTGGGGCGGCTATAGCAGGCCGTTGGCGCGATACCATGCGGCGGTCTGAGCGAGGCCCCGGTCCAATTCGATGCGTGGCGTCCACATCTCGCCCGGCGGGCGGCGACTGGGATCGGCGGTCCAATCGGGGTGGCAGAGGTAACCGGCACGGTCGGCGGTGAGCTTGGCACCGGACCCGCGGAGGCGCGTGTCGACGGCAGCGGCGAGTTGGAGGAGGGGGCGGGGTAGGT
>CAXTNG010000409.1:0-3044 GCA_964245475.1 uncultured Sphingomonas sp.
CCCGGCCGGACAAGGCGGGGCTCGCGAGCGAGCTGGCGCGCTTCGTCGAGCGGGTCGAGGCGCACACCGGCAAGCCGGTGCTGCTTCGGGTCAGCCGCGCGGTCGAGAGCGATTACCGGCTCTCCGCGGCGGTTGCGCGGCCGGTATGGGCGGTCGGCAACGGCTTCGCGCCGAGCTATGCTGCGCGCCCCTGGCGCATATGGCGGGCGAGCGACATCCGGCGCGTCGACGGGATCGAGGGTCCGGTGAACTGGGACGTGGTGGCGCCATGAGCGACGTCGATGCACTGATCGAGCGTGCCCGTTCGGCGGCACGGCATGCCCACGCGCCCTATTCGCGCTTCGCCGTGGGGGCCGCGGTGCTGCTGACCGACGGAACGGTGGTGAGCGGCGCCAATGTCGAGAATGCGTCCTATGGCCTGTCGCTGTGCGCCGAAACGGTGGCGATTGCGACCGCGAGCGCCGCCGGGCGGCTGCGCGACGTCGCCGCAATCGCGGTGATCGGCGGCCCGATGGATGCGAACGGTCGCGCGACCGGCACTGCGCCGGTGCGTCCGTGCGGCCGTTGCCGTCAGGTGCTGAACGAGGCGGCGCAGATGGGGGGGCGTGATTTCGCGGTCCATTGCGGCGCGGCAGAGGGTGGCTCAGTGCAGAGCTACCGCGTCTCCACGCTGCTGCCCGATGCGTTCGGGCCTGCCGATCTCGGGCTGAGTTGAGGGAGCTTGCCGACGACTCACGCGTTTAGCGTTGGCCTCCGTTCAGAGGGGCTTATAACGCAGGAGATGGATGATGGACGACCGTAACCAGAGCGGCGGCAACACGGCCAATCAGGCTGGCCAGACCGGCGGCCAGAACCAGGATCGGCAGCAGAACGTCGATCGGCAGCAGAACCAGCAGGGCACCAATCGCGACAACGACCCGAATCGCAGCACCGATACCGACAAGGCCGGGAACACCGGCGGACAGAGTGGGCAGGGTAGCGGCGCGCAGGGCGGCAGCGGCGGCCAAGGCTCGACCAACGCCAACCAAGGCGGCAGCGGCGGTAATCAGCGCTGATCCAATGCGTCGGGGGAGGCGCCTCGTCTCCCCCGATCCGTCGCGCTTGCCGCCGCTGCGCATCCCAGCGATGAAGCGGTATGGCCATCCTTTCCGACCGCTGGATTCGCGACCAGGCCCGCTCGTCCGGGATGATCGAGCCCTTCGTCGAGTCGCAGCGGCGTGACGGGTGCATCAGCTACGGCTTGAGCTCCTACGGCTATGACGCGCGCGTCGCCGACGAGTTCAAGATCTTCACCAATGTCGACAGCGCGATCGTCGACCCCAAGGACTTCGCCGCCAACAGCTTCGTCGATCGCAAGACCGATTGCTGCATCATCCCGCCCAACAGCTTCGCCCTCGCCCGCACCGTCGAATATTTCCGCGTGCCGCGCGACGTGCTGGTCATCTGCCTGGGCAAGTCGACCTATGCGCGCTGCGGGATCATCGTCAACGTGACGCCGCTCGAGCCCGGCTGGGAGGGCCACGTCACGCTCGAATTCTCGAACACCACGCCGCTCCCGGCCCGCATCTACGCCAACGAGGGGGCGTGCCAGTTCCTGTTCCTGCAGGGCAACGAGCCATGCGAGACGAGCTATGCCGACCGCGCGGGCAAGTATATGGGCCAACGCGGAGTGACGCTGCCGCGGCTTTAGAGCACGAGCGCTTTATCTGACCCGTTCGTGCTGAGCGAAGTCGAAGCACATGGGTCGGGCGTGCCCTTCGACTTCGCTCAGGGCGAACGGAGGTTGGGTCAGACTTCACGCAATATGCTCTAAGCGTCATTGCGGCAAAGTTGACACCAAGTTGACACTATTGAAGCAAACGAAAGTTCATTGCGGGCCGTGATGAGATTGTGCGCAGCGCACATGCGAGCCTTGGGCACCTACGATGGGAAAGAGCGGTTCCGGACGACCATGATGGCCCCGGTCTGTGTAGGACAGCGAAATCCGCGCGGCCGCAACACGAAGGGGCGGCGCCTCTCGGGCACCGCCCCCCAAAAACCCATCGCCGACGTGAGCGTCAGAAGTCGCTACGGTAGCGCTCGTTGCCGATGAAGCCGAGCTTGCCGACGTTGGAACGCTTGATCACCGCCAGCGTCTTGTCGACCTGCTCGTAGCGCGCGATCCGATCCGGCTCGAAGTGGAGCTCGGGTTCGGGCTGGATCGCCTTGGTGGCGTCCAAATATTGGCGGAGGGTCACTTCGTCGACCGGCACGCCGTTCCACGACACGGTATTGTCGGGCGCGATCGACACGGTGTTCTTCTGCGGATCGATCGGCGGCGGATTGTTCTGCTGGTTGTTCTGCGGCAGATCGACCTTCACTGCATGGGTCTGCGGCGGGATGGTGATGATGAACATGATGAGCAGCACGAGCATGACGTCGATCAGCGGCGTCGTGTTCATCTCCATCATCGGCTCGCCGTCGTCGTTACCGGCACTCATTGCCATGACGTGGTACTCCTAAGTCGTTCGGTGCCGGTCACAGGCGGTCGGTTACAGGCGCGGGTTGCCGCCCGGTGGCGGCTCGGAAATGAAGCCGACCTTGGCGAAGCCGGCGCGCTGCATCGTGTAGATCGTCCCGCCGACGCAATGGTAGGGCGTGTTGATGTCGCTGCGGATATGCGCCTCAGGCAACTCGAAGTCGGGATTGCTCTTCACCGCGGCCAATCCACCCTGGCGGTCGATTTCCGACTTGAGCTTGGCGACCGCCTTGTCGAGCAGCTCCTGCGCGGTCACCGGCGACATGCCCCAATAGACACGGCACGCATCACCGTCGCCGGTGACGGAGAGCAGAACATTCTCCGGCTTGGTCTGGGTCGGGTCGAAGCGGACGTTCGGCAGCTTGAGCTTGACCGTTTCAAGCACCACCGGAACCGCAATCAGGAAGATGATCAGGAGCACAAGCATGACGTCCACCAGCGGCGTCGTGTTGATGTCAGACATCGGTTTCTCGGGCTCGCCACCACCATCAATCATCGCCATGCGCGATCCATCCTATCGTCGTAC
>CAXTNG010000410.1:0-3044 GCA_964245475.1 uncultured Sphingomonas sp.
GGTGATGACCTTCCGCCCGGCACACAGCCTGGCCGCGCACCAGCCGCTCGGCTCGGTCATGCGCGCGCGATTTCAGGTGTATCGCGCGCTGTCCGCCTTCCGCCACCGCGAGAACGGCATCGCGGAAGAGAACACCGCCGACTTCGCGCAAATCCCGGCCTGAGAGGAGCAGTCATGGCGACCACACCCGACACGCTTCCCCGTGCCGCCCGGCCGATCGGCACCGTGCCGACGACGCTGACGATCAACGGCACCACCCGCACGCTTCAGATCGAGCCCTGGACCTCGCTGCTCGACCTCCTGCGCGAGGGTGAGGACCTGATCGGGACCAAGAAGGGCTGCGACCACGGCCAGTGCGGCGCCTGCACGGTGCTGATCGACGGGCGGCGGATCAACTCCTGCCTCAAGCTGGCGGTTACACTGGACGGGGCGGAGATCACCACGATCGAGGGGCTCGGGCAGCCCGGCAAGCTGCATCCGCTGCAGGCCGCGTTCATCGAGCATGACGCTTTCCAGTGCGGCTACTGTACGCCGGGTCAGATCTGCTCGGCACAAGGCCTCATCAACGAGGGCCGTGCGCACTCGCGGCAGGACGTGCGCGAGATGATGAGCGGCAATCTGTGCCGCTGCGGCGCCTACACCAACATCGCCGATGCGGTGTGCGAGGTACTCGCCGAACAGGTCGGGGCCATGTTGCAGGAGGCGGCGGAATGAGCCCGTTCGACTACATCCGCGCGGCCAGCGTCGGCGAGGCGGTGCGTGCCGGTTCCGACGAGCAGGTGCGCTATCTGGCCGGCGGCACCAATTTGGTCGACCTGATGAAGGAGAATGTCGAGCGGCCGGTGACGGTGGTCGACATCAACCGCCTGCCGTTCGACCAGATCGAGGAGCTGGACGGCGGCGGGCTGCGCCTGGGGGCGCTGGTGCCGAATTCGAACACCGCCTGGGACGAGCGCCTTGAGCAGCGTTATCCGCTCTTGTCCTCCGCGATCCTCGCTGGCGCCAGCCCGCAGCTGCGCAACGCGGCGACGAACGGCGGCAACCTCAACCAGCGCACCCGCTGCTATTATTTCTATGACGTCGCGACGCCTTGCAACAAGCGCGAGCCGGGTTCGGGCTGCGGCGCGATCGGCGGGGTCAACCGCATCCACGCGATCCTGGGTGCGAGCGAGCAGTGCATCGCCACCCACCCGTCGGACATGTGCGTGGCGCTGGCCGCGCTGGACGCGACGGTGCAGGTGACCGGCCCGGATGGCGATCGCGTGATCGCCTTTGCCGACTACCACTGTCTGCCGGGTGACGAGCCGTGGCGCGACAACAACCTACGGCTCGGCGAGCTGGTGACGGGCATCGACCTGCCGGCCGAGGATTTCACGCAGAACTACACCTATCTCAAGCTGCGCGACCGGCTGTCCTATGCGTTTGCGCTGGTCTCGGTCGCGGTGGCGATGCGGCTGGAGGGCGGCACGATCGCGGAGGCGCGCGTTGCGCTCGGCGGTGTCGCGCACAAGCCGTGGCGCCGGCCGGAGGTCGAGGCGCAGCTCCAGGGCGTCGCCCCGTCGCCCCATGCGTTCGGTGCCTTCGCCGACGCGCTGCTCGCCGGGGCGGTCGGCCAGGGCGAGAACGATTTCAAAATCCCGCTCGCCCGCAAGGCGATCGTCCGCGCGCTCAAGCAGGCCGCCGACGCCACCCCGCAATCGCAGACCGACAAGCGCGTCGCGTAAGGAACATCCGTCATGGCAACCGCAATCAAATCCGCAGCGGGCAGGATCGGCATCGGCAGCGCGATCAGCCGCGTCGATGGTGTCGAGAAGGTCACCGGCACGGCGCGTTACGCCCCCGAGCACCCGGTCGCCGACATGCTCTACGGCTACATCGTCGACGCCACGATCGCCAAGGGCCGGATCGTCGCGATCGACGAGACCGCGGCGCGGGCGGTGCCGGGCGTGGTCGAGGTGATCTCGCACCTCAATCGCCCGCACGTCGCCTGGACCGACCACAGCTACCAGGACGAGCTGAAGGTGCCGGGCTCCCCGTTCCGGCCGCTCTACGACGACGTGATCCAGTTCAATCAGCAGCCGATCGTGCTGGTCGTGGCGGAAACCTTCGAGGCGGCGCGCTATGCCGCCAGCCTGATCGAGGTCTCCTATGAGGCGGAACCGCACAATACGAACTTCGAGGTCGCGCTGGCGGAGAAGTATCTGCCCAAGCAGAAGCGCAACACCTATGTCCCGCCCAAGGCGCGTGGCGACGCGGCGCAGGCGTTCGCGGACGCGCCGCTGAAGGTCGCGGGCGACTACCGGCTCGCGCCCGAGCACCACAATCCGATGGAGATGTTCGGCTCCACCGTCGAGTGGCACGGCGACGGCGCCATCACCGTCCACGACAAGACGCAAGGGTCGCAGGGCGTGCAGGCGTACCTCGCCAGCATCTTCGGCTTCTCCAAGAGCAAGGTGCGCGTGCTCAACCCCTATGTCGGCGGCGGCTTCGGCTCCGGCCTCCGCCCACAGCCCCAAGTGTTCCTGGCGGTGCTCGCCGCCAAGATGCTGGAGCGCTCGGTGCGGGTGACGATGACGCGCCAGCAGATGTTCAGCCACGGCTGGCGTCCGCAGGCGATCCAGAGCACCGCGCTGGGCGCGGAGACCACCGGCAGTAGACGAGCCTGATCCGGAGGTCACCCCGCTCGGCGTCAAGGGCCTGGGAGAGATCGGCATCGTGGGCACCGCGGCGGCGGTCGCCAACGCCATCTACCATGCGACAGGCAAGAGGGTTCGTTCGCTGCCGATCACGATCGACAGGCTCCTGGCCTGATCAACTAAGGTCAGCCTTGTTGTGCCGGTTCTTGATCCGACAACGCACTGGCCAGGTCTCGCTCCAGTATAAGTACAGGTTTGGCTGAAGTGCCCCGCAGCGAAAGACATCAGTTAGCGATGAAGATGAACGGACGTCCGTTTCTGGGAAGCGGCGGAACGTCTTCGAACGGCAGCTTCTGTGAAGGATATCGGGCATCGGCAGATGTACGATATCCTCCAAAGCAGGAAGCC
>CAXTNG010000411.1:0-3041 GCA_964245475.1 uncultured Sphingomonas sp.
CGGTCACCGACCGCGGCCCGCCGCGCGAGCGCGAGGGCGGCGACCGCGGTCCTCGCCCCGGCGGCTTCGGCGGCGACCGCGAGCAGCGCGGCGGCCCGCAGCGCGAGCTGCCCGGCGAGAAGGCGACGGGCACCGTCAAGTTCTTCAACGCGATGAAGGGCTTCGGCTTCATCCAACGCGACGACGGCCAGCCGGACGCGTTCGTCCACATCTCCGCAGTCGAGCGCGCGGGCATGCCGACGCTCAACGAGGGCGATCGCCTGCAGTTCGAGATCGAGGTCGATCGGCGCGGCAAGTACGCCGCGGTCAATCTCCAGTCGTCGAGCTGATCCGAGCCGTCCGGCTCGCATGATCGGACAACGCACGTTCAAGAGGGCCGGTGTCGCCATGTCGGCGCCGGCCCTTTTGCTGTGCCTTGCCGGTGCCCAGCAGCCGGCCCAGGCGCCCGCGACTCCGCCGGCGGATGCGCCGGTGCCGGTGCTCGTTGCCAGCGTGGTCGCGCGCTACCCGCACGACGCGACTGCGTTCACCGAGGGGTTCGCCTGGGGTGACGGCACCCTGTACGAGAGCACGGGGCTTGAGGGACGCTCCGAGGTCCGCCGCACTACGCTCGACGGCAAGGTGATCGCGCGCGCGCGGATTGATCCCGCACAATTCGGCGAGGGATTGGCGCTGTGGCGCGACCAGGTGGTGACGCTCACCTGGCACGACGGCATCGCGCACCGCTGGAACGCCCGCACGCTGAAGGCAGTGGGGAGCGGGCGCTATGCCGGCGAAGGCTGGGGGCTGACCGCGCAGGGCGATACGCTGGCGCTGTCCGACGGCACGCCGACCGTCAAATTCTACGATGCGAAGACCTTTCGCGAGACGCGGCGGGTGACCGTCACGCTGCGCGGGCGCCCGCTGGCCCAGGTCAACGAGCTCGAATGGGTCGACGGCGTGCTTTACGCCAACGTCTGGCACCAGCCCGCCCTGGTCCGCATCGATCCGGCAAGCGGGCGCGTCACCGCGATCGTCGACCTGACCGCGATCGTCGCCGAGGTCGCCGCCAAGGACCCGGAAGCGGTCGCCAACGGCATCGCCTGGGACGGCAAGGCTAGGCGCCTGTTCGTCACCGGCAAATTGTGGCCGACGGTGTTCGAGATCAAGCTGGCGCCGCGCTAGAAGCCCGACAGGAAGCTCGCCACGTTATAGCCGAGCGCGTCGACCGCATAGCCGCCCTCCATCACGATCGCGGTCGGCCAGCCGCAGGCCGCGATGTCGCGGGCGAGCAGCCGATAGTCGGGCGTGGTCAGTGCGAAGTGGGAGATCGGGTCGCCCTCCCACGTGTCCGCGCCGAAGCTGACCACCAGCAGACCCGGTGCGAACCGCGCGATCGCGTCGAGCGCCTTGGCCTGTGCCGCGCGGAACGCGTCGAGGCGGGTGCCGTGCGGCAGCGGCAGGTTGAGCGTGGTGCCCGCGCCCGCGCCTTCGCCGCGTTCGTCGGCATGGCCCCAGTAGAAGGGATAATCGGTCGCCGGATCGGCATGGACCGAGGCATAGAAGACGTCGCCGCGCTCCCAGAAGACGTCCTGCGTGCCGTTGCCGTGGTGATAGTCGATGTCGAGGATCGCGACGCGCGCGACACCGGCATCACGCGCCGCCTGCGCCGCGATCGCGGCGGTGTTGAGGTGGCAATAGCCGCCGAAGTAATCCG
This sequence comes from uncultured Sphingomonas sp., assembly GCA_964245475.1. Taxonomy (GTDB): domain Bacteria; phylum Pseudomonadota; class Alphaproteobacteria; order Sphingomonadales; family Sphingomonadaceae; genus Sphingomonas. Next base: position 1,697 of record CAXTNG010000411.1, read on the forward strand.
CTCCCGCATGGTGCCCCGGCGGGCGGCACAGAGCGAAGGCGGCGCGCTCTCCGGCCAGCACCGCATGCGTCGCGGCGAGCGCGCACTGGGCGCTGGCGTAGACGGCGCGCCAGGTGTCGGCGGTGATCGGCGTGGTCGCATCGAACGCGTGCGCGCCGAGCAGCGCGTCGATCCGCGACAGCGTCAGCGGCCGGCGCCCGACTACGGGAAAGGTGTAGGGGATCGCGTCGCCCGGCCGCCCTGCCGCCTGCCACAGCGCGGGCGCCTGCCTCAGGACATCGAGATAGGCTCTCGGGTGCACCGCTTCGATCGGCGCAATGCCGTAACCGGTCGGCAGCTCGGTTGCGCCGATCGCGCGGAGGATCGCGTCGATCCGCGCAGGCGTCTCGGCGTATGCCATGAAGGCGCCGTTGTGCAGCTCCTGCGCCGGAGCATGGGCAGCCTGGGCGGGGTCGTAGAAGCAGCGCATCAGCGCGCCCTGTAGGGCAGCGTCCGGAGCAGCGCCACGCCCGCGAGCGCGGACAGGAGCGAGCCCGCGAGCACGCCGAGCTTCACCGCCTGCTCGCGGGCCGGATCGGCAAAGGCGAGGCCGCCGATGAACAGGCTCATCGTGAAGCCGATCCCTGCCAGCCACGCGACCCCAAGCAGCATCCGCCACGAGGCATGCGCCGGGCGCGCGGCGAAGCGGAACCGCTCGGCAAGCGCGATCGCGCCGAGCAGCCCCGCGGGCTTGCCCAGGAACAGGGCAAGCGCGATGCCGAGCACAAGGGGATCGGCGAGCGCCCCCGCGCCCAATCCGGCGAACGAGAGCCCGGCGTTGGCGAAGGCGAACAACGGCACGATCCCGTAGGCGACCGGAAGGTTGAGCGCATGCTCCAGCCGGTGCAGCGGCGAGGCTGCGTCGTCGGGCGCCCCGGGCGAGCGGGTGACCGGCACGCAGGCCGCTGCCAGCACCCCCGCTACCGTCGCATGCACCCCCGACAGCAGGACGAGCCACCAGAGCAGTACGAACCCCGCCAGATACGGCCACAGCCGCCGCTCGCCGCGCCGGTTGAGCGCCCCCATCATCGCCAGCGTCCCCGCCGCCGCCGCGAGCGCGCCCCAGTCGAGCGCCCGGGTGTAAGCTGTCGCGATGATCGCCACCGCGCCCATATCGTCGACGATCGCGACTGCGGTCAGGAACACCTTGAGGGCGATCGGCACGCGGGAGCGGAACATTGCCAGCACGCCGACCGCGAACGCGATATCGGTCGCTGCTGGGATCGCCCAACCCCGCGCCAGCCCCGGCGTACCGCCGGCGACCGCGAGGTAGGCTCGCGCGCCCGTGGGGGTGCCGCCGACGCGC
>CAXTNG010000412.1:0-3040 GCA_964245475.1 uncultured Sphingomonas sp.
TTTGTCGACTTGTCGACACGTCCATGTGTAGAGCGCGCGCGCCTCGTCCGCGGCGCGGCCGGCGGGCTCCGTCTCGGTGACTGCCTTCCCCTCGGCCGATGCGTGGCGATAGGCGGCACGGTCAGGAAGAATCGCCGGGCAGGGAGCAACCCCGTAGCTCGCCACCAGCTCGCCCGCTTCGGCGTAGACGCGCGGCGCATTGGGTGGGCCAGCGGTGAAGACGACGAACGCCGGCTTGCGCAGGAGCTGCACGAGCTTGGCGGTGGTCTGGATCGCGTGGAGGTCGAACGCGCTCGGCCGGCATGGGATCAGCACCAGGTCAGCAACCTCGACGGCAGCCCGGGCGGCGCTGTCGGCATGCGGCGGCGTGTCGATCACGATCAGCTCGGCGCCTTGCGCCTTTGCGGCCGCGATCTTGGCGGCTAGACGCGGGGGAGGACTGTCGATCACCTCAGGTGGCTGGTCCTGCCGCCACGCGGCCCATTGGCTGGCGGTTGCCTGCGGATCGGTGTCGACGATCAGTGCGATGCGGCCCGCCTCGTGAGCAGCCGCGGCGAGGTGGAGCGCGAGGGTGGTTTTTCCCGCCCCTCCCTTTTGGCTGATGATCGCGACCGTCGGCATGGGTATTTCTCTACATGTCGACAAGACGACATTGCAACAGGTCTATGAACCGACATGTCGACAAGGGTTGCGGCTCCGAATGACAGACAGCCGGAGCCGCTTGGTCCCGTTAGGGAGCACCGCGGCGGCGAAGCCGACGCGTCTTGTCTTGTGTTTGGGTTTATCGTTGGTTGCTCGATTGTACTGGTTGTCAGGCCTGACTCTGTTGGCCGGTTAGGCCAACGCTTCTACGATCTCTTGATGGATAAATTATTGAGCGGTTCAGGATCATTGTGAGACTCGCGCCCAGAGCTATCGAGCGTATCATCGATCGCAGATCCCAACTTGGCGAGCACGCGGCCGAGTGCACCGCCGACGCTTGATTGCGCCAGCTCGCGGCAGGTGAGGCTCGCGCGCATCGCCGCCAGCTCGTCCGCGCGATCGGCCTCGCTTTGGATCACGTCGTCGGGCATGGGCGCCGGCCGGAGCCAGCGCGGCAGCAGGTCGAGGACGCGCCGGGACAGGGTGGGGCGATAGGCGTTGGAGGTCTGGGCGTAGCGCGGCCCCGCGCCATCTCCCTCAACGCGGGCGAAGCGGCGCTGGCGGACGAGGAAGCCCGCCGCCTCGAGCGCAGCGAGCGCGCGCGCGACTGTGGCCCGGCCGAGCGCGGTGGCGACCGCCAGGTGATCGTAGCTCGGAAACACCCGCCCGCCGTTCAGCCGCGCGAGCGTGCATAGCTCTTCGTACACGCGCACCGCGCCCGCGGTCAGCGCGGCAAGTACGCGCTCGGCCCCGGTGAGGTGGCGCCCCTCGGCGCGCGCGGCACGCTTCAACCGCCGGCCCGCATCTAGGGCGGCGCGCGCGGTGCGCAGCAACCGGTCGCACTCGCCTTTGGCAGGGACGGCAAAGAAATGCTCCTCGAAGCTGCCCGCCTCGATGCTGTCACGCCGCACGGGCGCGCCGGTCGGATGCGGTGCGCCGCTACGCGCAGGCCTTCTTATCCGCATCTGGCCAAGCGCCGCCGTCGCCGCTTCGCCCAGGGTAAACGCCGTCATCTTCCGTCCCCTTCTTGGGGCTAGGACCGGGACAAAAGATTTCCGTGGCGCGGTGCACGCGCATCCTTGAACCGGAGTTCATTCAGCGGTAGGAAAAGGGGGTTACTTCCGTTCGACGTTTGGCGACGTCGTTCCTACCTCTGGGATGCCCGGCCTCGTGCCGGGCTTTCCTTTATGGGGTCACAGCCGCTCCATTGCTCCAACAGCGACCCCGCCGGTCGCGCGAAACGCTTGTCGCGCCAAAAATCCAACATTGGAAGCGTTCACGGTTCGTGCTTTCGAGTATCAAATGCGGAATCTTCGCGATTTCGGTGCCGATTCCGCCGTCCAGTTCGTGCTTTCGAGTATGAATTGCCGATCCGCATTCGTGCTTTCGGATATCAAATCGCTCAAAAGTTCGTGCTTTCGAGTATGAATTACGGGGCAGTGCCCGGCGCGGACCCAACCGATTCGGCCGGTGCTTCGGCCAGGGGCTCGGGGCGTGATTCGGGCTCGCCCGACTCCGGTGGGGCGGGTCGCCGGGTGATCACCACGCGCACCGGGTTCGCCTTGCGCCCGCGCCCCCTGGGTGTGCCCATGTCCACCGGTGCCTCGTCTTCCTCAAGGAGCAGCAGGTCGTAATCGGGTATGGTATCGGTGCCGGCGATCCCTTTCAGCGTCTGGCGGAAGTTGGCGAGCGGGTTCTGGTAGCCGATCTGGAGGCGGAAGGTGGCGAGGTCGACCTCCAGCCGCTCCTCAACGGTCCCGTCGCCCGCGCCGTCTCCTGCGGTCGCACGCGCGACCTCGTAGATGCGCCGCTCGACCGGCCCCAGCTGGAAATAGGTGGCGGCATAGTCGAGCACCTGCCGGTCGCGCAGGATCGCGCGGTGCAGCCAGTCGCACAGGCGCACCTTGACCGCCTTGAGCCGCCGCTCGCCGGTCCTGGTCCGCGAATAATGGAGACGCGCCTCCGACAGCCAGGAGAAGAAACCCTCCTCGCCCTCGCCGCCCGCCTCGATGTTGGTCTTGATCTGGGTGCCCTGAAGCCGCTCCAGCGCCTCCGACAGCCGCCCGTAGGAGCGCGCCGAATGGTTGGCGCCGGTGACGGTGAACAGGTCGTGCGCGGTGAAGACGAAGTCCTGCGCGACGTCCTCGCCCGCCTCCAGCTTCGCCGCCATCAGGCTGGCGATGTAGAGCACGATCTCCTTGTCGTAGATGGTCGCCACCCCGCTCGCCGACGGGCGGACCTCGATCGACACGGGACCGGATTCATAGGTCAGCGGCTTCATCCACGCGTTCTTGCTGAGCGCGAAGAAGGGGAACGCCATCAGCGACCGCTCGCCGCGGACCTCGCTGGTCAAGGGGCTATCGAGCTGGAACAGGTCGCGCTGCGCGGACCTGGGGGA
>CAXTNG010000413.1:0-3015 GCA_964245475.1 uncultured Sphingomonas sp.
GGTCGAGCAGGGCCTGGTCGCGGTCGACACGCCGGTCCACCACGTCCTGCCCGAGCTCAGGGACGTGCGCGTCTACGACGGCGGCGGCGCGGGCGTCGGCTTCGTGACGAAGCCGTGCCTCCAGCCGATGCGCATGCTCGACCTGCTGCGCCACACCGCCGGCTTCACCTATTCCTTCCAGCAGCGCACCAACGTCGACGCCGCCTATCGCGAGGGGCGGATCGAGGCGTGGCACGGCAACCTCGACCTCGACGGCCTGGTCGCCGCGCTCGGTCGGTTGCCGCTGGAATTCTCACCCGGCACCGCCTGGAACTATTCGCTCGCCACGGACGTGCTCGGCGCGGTGGTCCAGCGTCTCTCCGGCCTGCCGCTCGACCGCTATTTCGCCGAACACATCTTTGAGCCCCTCGGCATGCGCGACACCGGCTTCGTCGTGCCCGCCGGGCAGGTCGGCCGCCTCACCGACTGCTGGACGTTCAAGCCGGGCCCACCATCAGAAGGTGGCGGCCGCGTCATGCTCGACACCGGCGCGAAGAGTGCCTGGGCACGCCAGCCCACCCAGCTATCCGGCGGTGGCGGCCTCGTTTCCACCAGCCTCGATTATCACCGCTTCGCCACCATGCTGCTCAATGGCGGCACGCTCGACGGTGCGCGGATCATCGGACGCAAGACGCTCGACCTGATGACCCGCAACCACCTTCCCGGCGGCAAGGACCTCGCCTCGCTCTCGACGTCGCTGTTCAGCGAAGCGGCCAATGCGGGCGCCGGCTTCGGCCTCGGCTTCGCGATCAACCAGGATGTGGCGAAATCGATGATCCCCGGTAGCGAGGGCGAATTCTACTGGGGCGGGATGTTCTCCACCGCCTTCTTCGTCGACCCCGTCGAGCGGATCACCTGCGTGTTCATGACGCAGCTCAGCCCCAGCAACCTTTATCCGATCCGCCGCGAGCTCAAGACGATGATCTACGCCGCGCTGAACTGACAGGAGCCTAAGTTATGACCTCTCCGATCCGCACCGAGCGCCATGGCGAGGTGCTCGTCATCATCTCGGACAACCCGCCAGTGAATTCACTGGGCGCCGCGGTACGCCAGGGGCTGGAGACAGCAGTCAAGGAGGGCGTTGCGGACGCGAGCGTCGAGGCGATGGTGATCCGCTGCGACGGCCGTACCTTCTTCGCCGGCGCCGACATCTCCGAGTTCGGCAAGCCCGCCGCCTTCGCCGATCCCGCGCTGCCGGCGCTGGTCGACATGATCGAGGCGTCCGGCAAGCCGGTCGTCGCCGCGATCCACGGCACCGCTTTGGGCGGCGGCTGCGAGGTCGCGCTCGCCTCGCATTACCGCATCGCGGTGCCGTCCGCGAAGCTCGGCACCCCCGAGGTCAAGCTCGGCCTGCTCCCCGGTGCGGGCGGCACCCAGCGGCTGCCACGAGTCGCGGGCGTGAGGCTCGCGCTCGAAATGACCGCCAAGGGCGATCCGATCTCCGCGAAGCAGGCGCTCGATGCAGGGCTTGTCGACAAGCTCGCCGGCGAGGACAGCCTCGAAGCCGACGCGATCGCCTTCGCGCGCGAGGTCGCGGCCAAGCGCCCGATCCCTCGCGCGTCGGAGAAGACCGCGCAGCCCGATCCCGCAGCAGTTGCCGCTTTCACGAAGGAGAACGGCAAGCGCTTCCGCGGCTTCGACGCCCCCGCCGCCAACATCGCCTGCGTCGTCAAGGCGACCGAAGTTCCCTATGCCGAGGGAGTCCAGTTCGAGCGCGCCGAGTTCATGAAGCTGATGATGGGCACGCAATCCGCCGCCCAGCGCCACATCTTCTTCGCCGAGCGCCAGGCTGCCAAGATCGACGACGTGCCCGCCGACACCAGGCTCCGCCCGGTCACTCGCGTCGGCGTGATCGGCGCGGGCACGATGGGCGGCGGCATCTCGATGAACTTCCTCTCCGCGGGCATCCCGGTGACGATCGTCGAGATGCAGCGGGAGGCGCTCGACCGCGGCACCAGTGTCGTGCGCAAGAACTACGAGGCGAGCGCCGCCAAGGGCCGGATGAAGCCCGAGCAGGTCGAGCAGGCGATGGGCGCCCTCACCCCCACGCTCGACTTCGATGCGCTTGCCGAATGCGACCTGATCATCGAGGCGGTCTACGAGCAGATGGAGGTCAAGAAGGACATCTTCACCCGGTTGGACGCCATCGCCAAGCCCGGCGCGATACTCGCCTCCAACACCTCCTACCTCGACATCGACGAGATCGCCGCGGTCACCAAGCGGCCGCAGGACGTCGTCGGCATGCACTTCTTCTCGCCCGCCAACGTGATGAAGCTGCTCGAGGTCGTCCGCGGCGCGAAGACCGCGCCCGACGTGCTCGCGACCGTCATGGACCTTGCCAAGAAGATCAGGAAGGTGGCGGTCGTCGCCGGCGTCACCTACGGCTTCATCGGCAACCGCATGCTGATCCCGCGCCAGACCGAGGCGACCAAGCTCCTCCTCGAAGGCGCCACGCCGCAGCAGATCGACAAGGTCCACCTCGACTTCGGCATGCCGATGGGGCCGTTCCAGATGGCCGATCTCGCCGGCGTCGATATCGGCTGGCACCGCGACCCGACCCGGATCGAGAACATCCGCGACGCGCTCGCTGCCGAGAACCGCTGGGGCCAGAAGACCAAGGCCGGCTTCTACGATTACGACGAGAAGCGTACCCCTTCGCCCAGCCCCCGCGTCCAGGAGATCATCGACGATTTCCGGAAGAAGTCGGGCGTCACGCCGCGCGAGATCACCGACGAGGAGATCGTCGCGCGAACCCTCTACACCATGGTCAACGAAGGCGCGCTGATCCTCGAGGAGGGCAAGGCCCAGCGCGCGTCCGACGTCGATGTCGTGTGGATCTACGGCTACGGCTGGCCCGTCTACCGTGGCGGTCCGATGTTCTGGGCGAAGACCGAAGGCTACCACAAGGTCGTCGCGGGCCTCGAGAAATACGGGTTCACGGTGGCGCAGAGCCTGAAGAACGGCACGATCAGGTAG
>CAXTNG010000414.1:0-3010 GCA_964245475.1 uncultured Sphingomonas sp.
CGCCGGGGGCGCCCTCGGCACCGCCACGGCCCGCGCCGCGTTCCGCTACCTGCCGCCCGCTGGCCTCGTTCCGCTGGCGGGCGACGCGGAGGTCCGCCGCTTCTTCGCCGGCATGAAGCTCCGCGGCCCGCTCCACATCGACGCCCATGCCGTCGAGCCGCTGATCCGCGAGAGCTTCGCGATGCCCGCGATCGACACCGCGAGCGAGGAAGTGGTCTGGCTCTACCGGATCGCCCAGACGCGGATGCAGAGCAAGGCCGATCTGCTGCTCTTCGCCTGCGGCCACCTGCCGCCGCGCGCCGAGGCCCGCTTCGATGCCCATTACTGGAACTACGCCAATTACGCGCTCATCCCCTGACCTGGAGTTTGTCGCATGGTCGATCCCCGCTTTGTGGCGTCCGCCAAATCGGCGGAAAGCATCTCCTCGATTTTCCGGGACGACGTGCTGGCGCGAAGGGAAGCCGCCGGCCAGATCAATATCGGCGGCACGGTCGGCGCCACGACGGGTACGTCCACCGGCGCGACCACGGGGCCGACCCGCACCCCGACCGACCAGGGCATCGAGGTGCTCGACTTCCCCCATGTCCGCCCCGGCGACCTGATCACGGCCGAGTTCATCAACAAGCTGATCGACGTGGTCGTCGACATCGACAGCCGGCTCCAGCGGATCGAGATCCTCGCCGCGCGCGCCAACGTCCGCAAGGTCGATACGGACAACTCGCCGCCCCAGGTCGTCGGCAAGCCGTGATCCGGCCGCGCGCCGACGTGACGGTGGAGAGAGCCCGCGTGCTGCACGCGCTGCCGGCGAGCCGCGCGCATCTGGAGGGCGCGCTCGCCCGCCTCTCGCCCGCCGCGGTCGGCGTGCCTCCGCAGGCGCTGCTGCTGGTCCGTCGCCTGGCACCCCGTGCGCCGCTCGGCACGGGCATGCGCGCCGACGCCTTCGTTGCGGACCTGCACGAGACCCTGCGCGACCGCCTCGCCCGCGCCCGCGCACCGGGTTCGGGAAGCGCAGACGACGACCTGCTCTTCCGTGACGAGGCAGAATTGGCCGCGGCGGTGATCGCCTCGTGGCTCGACGGCGTGCCGCCGCAGGCCTGCGCCTGGCGCGCCCTGGTCACCGCGGGCGAGCCGCCACCGGCATGGTGGCGCCGCACGATATTACCCGACGCGCGCCTGCTGCCGCAGGTGATCGCAGCGCTGGCGAGGGAGCAGCGAGCGATCGCCTGGGTCGCCGGCCTCGACGAGCAGGAGGTGCGTCAGGCGATCCGATCGCTTGCCGCGGCACATGGCGTTGCCCCCGCCGATCGGGCAGCGCCCACCACATCCCACGATCAGCCGTCGTCTAACGACAGTCCGGAAGCGCGAGCCCTCCGCGCGTCGCTTCGTGCGCTCGTCCCAGAAATCGCTGAATGCGCGTTGCAGGAGCCGCAACGCGCTCTGGTCACGCTCGCGCTCGTCCTGCACCGTCGCCCGGCACTCGTCCGATCCGAGGCGTTCCCTGCTGCGCTCGCGCTCTCGGTTGTCGCACCTGTCGGCCGACCAGGGCGCGCCCGAACGTCACTGCACCCTCCGGCGGACGCCAGCATTGCGAGGGGGCCATCACATCGGAACGACGTGCCTGAGTCCGCAGCTCGACGTTCCGCGATTGTCCCCGGTGTCATCGGCAAACCAGCCGACCCGCTAAAGTCCGCGGCATCCCTCCTGCCCGCTGCGTCCGTCGAGACACGGTTCGGCGGCCTACTCTTCCTGCTCAACGCATTAATCGCGATGGAGGTCTACGGCGAATTCACCCGGCCGCTCGCGGTGCCGAACGCGCTCGACCCGTTCGACCTGCTCGCGCTTCTCGGCCGCCGCTGGTTTGGCGCAGCGTTCCGCCGTGACCCGATCGTTCCCGTTCTCGCGGCGCTCGCCGGCCGCGAGCCGAACGAGCCGATCCGCTTCACGCCGCCATCGTGGCACGTTCCCGACCTCTGGCTCGCTCCTTGGCCCGAACAGCGGACCGGCGGCTGGCACGCCGCCGGTTTCCCGCTCGACCTTGCCGCCGCCGATCCGCGCCTGCCCACCCCGCCGCAGGCCCGCTGGATCGCAGCGCTCGCGCTCTACCTGCAGGCCCGCCTCGCGCGCGCGCTCGACATCGGCGAGCGCGCAGCGGTCGGCCTGACCTGCCGCCAGCTCGCCTCGATCGCCTGCGTCGGTGACCGCGTGACCGCCACCTTCACTCTGGCCTCCCATCCGCTCGCGCTCCGTCTCGCCGGGCTCGACCGCGATCCCGGTTACATGCCCGCCGCACGCCGCGATGTCCGGTTCGTCTTCGCATGATCCCCGATCTCTCCGCTATTCCGCGCAGCCCTGCGGAGCATCTCCGTCTCGCCCTGCTCGCTACGTTGGCGCATATCGTCGAAGCGCTCGACAGCACCGCCGACGCCGCTGCGCAGACGTTGCGCGACACCTATGCGCAGGTCGGCGGCGGCGTCTCATCGGCCAACTGGCAAGCAGCGATTACGGAATGGGCTGGCGACGACCCCGGCTTGCCCCTCGTCCGGCTCGCCGGCGCGGGCCTGTCGCCGATCGCGCAATCGCTCCTCCTCACGGTCGGTCTCGCCGAGGAGGATGCCGGCGTCGCCACGCTGTTCGGCGGACGGCCCACGATCGGCGCGCTCACCGCCCTCTGGAGCGGCCGGGACGGTCCCGCGCCGATCCGCGCCGCAATTGCATGCCTCGTCGAGGCAGGTCTCGTCACCGTCGTCGACCCGCGCGCCTCCCGTCCCGACCAGCCGCTCACGGTCGACCCGCAGCTGTGGGACACGCTTGCCGGCGCCCCCGGCGCGCCGCCGGACACGACATTGACCGGCTCCGACGACCTGCCCGGCCTCGACGGCTATCGCGCCGATCCGGCGCTTGCCGCAGCGATCCCGGCGATCCCTGCGCGGCTGGCGGAAGGAACGGTGCTCGCGATCCGCGGCCCCGCGCGCAACGGCCGCCGCACCCTCGCCGCCGCGCTTGCGTACGC
>CAXTNG010000415.1:0-1456 GCA_964245475.1 uncultured Sphingomonas sp.
TGTTCCGGCAGGCCAGCCGGTCACCTTCCGGGTGGAGGCGAGCCGGGACCTCTCGGCCTGGCGCGGCCTGGGCGAGAGGGTGGTCTACCGCTCGTCCGCGGCCGAGAATGCCGCGGTTCCGCTCGGCATGGCCGCGATCGACGGCGATTACCTCAAGGTGACGTGGCGCTTGGACTCGCGCCCGCTGTCGCCGATCAAACTGCGGCAGGCGATCCTCGTCAGTCGGCCGGTCGATTTCGCTGCAGGCGTCTGGGCAGAGGCCGAGCTGCCGCCGCTCGGCGACGCGCACGCGATCCAGTTCGCCGTGCCGTTCCGGACGCCGATCGCCACGATCCGGATCGTGCCCAAAGGCGACGATGTGGTCGTCCCGGTCCGCATCCTCGGTCGCGACGACGGCGAGCAGCCGTGGACGCTGCTCGGGGAGGGCGTCGCCGCCCGGCCTGCCGGCGACGCCTCCTCGTCGAAGGGCATCGCGCTGAGCGGCGGCTATCGGACGATGCGGATCGAGGCCGACGCGCGCACGCCGGGCTTCACGAGCGCGCCCGGCGTGCAGTTCGGCTTTGGCGGAAGCGATCTGCTCTTCCTGGCTGCCGGCGAAGGCCCGTATACGCTCGCCGCCGGCCGGGCGGGAAGCGCCGACGTCTACCTGCGACCGGACAGCCTGATGACCCAGGCTGGAGGCATGCCCGCCGCGCTCGCCCGCGCGGCCGACTCGCCTGCGCGGGTGGCGCTCGCTGGTGATACCGACGTGCGCTCCGGCCGGCGCCTGATTTTGTGGGCCGTGCTCCTGCTCGCCACCGCGCTGCTCGCGGCGCTGGCGTGGATGCTGTGGAAGCGCGATCCCGAGGCTGCGGGTACTGCTCCGCGAAGTGGAAGCAGTGGCTGACGTAGCGATCAGGACAACAGGATCCGCAACGGAAAATCGAGGAGCCCGCGTCTGTGTCCAAGCGTGCCCCTCGGCTTCGCTCAGGGCGAACGGAGGTGCTACGCGCGGCCCGCTAACACGCCTTGTCCGGCACGCAGGTCGCCGTCTCGGGTGCCGTGCCCTTGCGGCTGACCGCCACCGCCTCCGCCCGCTCCATCACCCGCAGGACGTTGTTGCCCGCGAGCTTCGCGACATCGGCGTCGCTCCACCCCCGCCGCATCAACTCGGCGAGCAGCGCGGGGTAGGTCGAGACGTCGGTCAGCCCCTCGGGCACCAGATCGCCGACGCCGTCGAAATCCGAGCCGATGCCGACATGGTCGACACCGGCGACCTTGGCGATATGCTCGATATGGTCGGCGACCTGAGCCAGCGTCACCTTCGGCCGGGGACGTGCCGTGCGCCATTCCGCGAGCGCCGCCGCCGCTTTCTCCGGCTGGCCGATGTAGAGCCCGCCGAGCGGCGGCGCGCTGAGGCGGGTGCGCTCCGCCGCCTCGTCCGCGGACCAGCGGCGCATGTCGTCGGAGATATAGG
>CAXTNG010000415.1:1466-2627 GCA_964245475.1 uncultured Sphingomonas sp.
CGAGTGCGAGAAGATCACCGGCGCCTTTGACACGCGCAACGCGTCGCGCATCGTTTCCTCGCTGACATGGCTGAGGTCGACGAGCATGCCGAGCCGGTTCAATTCGCGCACCACCGCCTCGCCGAACGGCGTCAGCCCTTCGTGCTTCGGGTCGTCCGTCGCCGAGTCCGCCCAGGGCAGGGTGTGCGCATGGGTGAGCGTCAGATAGCCGGCACCGAGCGCGTGGTACATGCGCAGCACCGACAGACTCATATCGATCTGGCCGCCGCCCTCGACCCCGATCAGCGAGGCGATGCGGCCGCTCCTGTGGATGCGGCGGACGTCGGCGGCAGTGCGGGCGAGCGCAAAATCGGCCGGGTAGCGCGCGGCGAGGCTATGGACGAGGTCGATCTGCTCGATCGTCTCCTGCACCTGCTCGGGGCCGGGCAGGTCGGCGGAGACGTAGACCGACCAGAACTGCCCCCCCAAGCCGCCCTTGCGCAGCCGAACGATGTCGGTGTTGTAGCGGTCAAGGCCTTGACGCAGGTCCATCGTCCAGCGCTTGTCGCCGTCCTTGCCGCGCAGGCTCTCGGGCCAGTCGTTGTGCCCGTCGATCAGCGGCGTCGCCTTGAGCACGCGTGCCACGCGGGCCGCGTAATCCTGCGCGGCGGCGGGCATCGCGACGCTCGCGAGCATAAGGGCGAGGCAGAGAGCGCGCATGGGAGATACTTTCCTCATCAGGCCGTTCGTGCTGAGCCCTTCGGCTGGCTGGCGAGCCAGCCGCTAAAGCCGAAGCACATGGTCGCCAAGTGCCCTTCGACCTCGCTCAGGGCGAACGGAGGTGGTCGTTCCGGGCAAGCGCGCGAGCCGAGTGTCGGCGCGGGCGGGGTCCAGATTCCGGCAGACGCTGACGGCACGAGATCTGGCTCCTCCGGCCGGTCGACCTTCTTCCGGCCAGGCTGAACTCCGCCTGATCCGAGAACTCGCCTGCGAGTGTATCGGCGACAGGGCGGCGGGGCAACACGCCCGCGGAATGGAGGCAAGCCACGCGGTTCTTGCAGGTGCTCGCCATCGGCTCGCTCGCGCCGGCGCCGCGGAGATGGCAACGGCGAGGGTTGGGCGTAGAGCACGCATGATGCCGACTGCGGGAGGACAGGGATGAAGACGGCGTCCGACACCTTC
>CAXTNG010000415.1:2702-3008 GCA_964245475.1 uncultured Sphingomonas sp.
TGATCGTCGTCGGCGGCGGATCGGGTGGTGCGGCGGTGGCGGGCAGGTTGAGCGAAGACCCCGCGCTGTCGGTCTGCCTGCTCGAAGCGGGCGGCGCCAACGACGATTGGCGGGTGCGCACGCCGGGCATGCTCGCGGCGCTGCCCAAGCGCGCCAATTGGGGCTTCGAGACCGTGCCGCAGCCGGGGCTCGGCGGCCGTCGCGGCGATAAGCCCCGCGGGCGGGGGGGCGGCGGGGCGAGCGCGGTCCACGCGGTGCGCGACGTCCGCGGGCTCGTCGCGGGCGACCGTCGCTGGATGCGCGAGC
>CAXTNG010000416.1:0-249 GCA_964245475.1 uncultured Sphingomonas sp.
GTGAGACACCTTCCCCACCCCCAGTCCCTCCCGCAAGCGGGAGGGGAGTTTAGTCGCACGCCCGGTGCAGCTTCTGCGCCAGCCAGGCGGACGCGAGGCACATCCCGGCGACCACGAACAGCATGTCCTCGGGCGTCACGCCAAGTGAGCTGATCCCGATCACCGCGCCCGCGCCCACGGTCATCGCCAGCGCGTTGACGACGTTGTTCGCCGCCACCGTGCGCGCGGTCTGGTCCTTCTCCACGGTGG
>CAXTNG010000416.1:259-2993 GCA_964245475.1 uncultured Sphingomonas sp.
CGCCTACCAGAACCTCGACTCGGTCGAGCTCGGGGTGACGACGGTGTGCCGGCACTTCGCGATCTCCCCCCGCACACTGCACAACCTCTTCGCCGGGGGGACGACGTTCGCCGCCACCGTGCGCGCGGTCTGGTCCTTCTCCACGGTGGTGGTCAGGAAGGCGTAGAGCGGCACCACGAACATGCCGCCGGTCACCGCGATCGCGAGCAGCACGAGCAGCACGCCGATCGCCAGCGGCTGCGCGATGAACTCCGCCCAGTCGTAGAACTGCCCCGGCGGCGCGGGCGTCCAGGCGCGGACGATCAGCGAGAAGATCACGACGCACACCCCCATCGCCACCACCGATACCGGCGCGAACTTGGCGGAGATGCGGCCGCGGAGCAGGGTGTTGATGACGACGGAGCCGATCGCGATGCCGATCGAGAGCGTCGCGGTGAACAGGCTGGCGACGTTCTGCGTCGCGGTCAGCAGGTTCTTGCAGAGCGGCGGGAAGATGATGATCAGCACCGCGCCGATCGTCCAGAAGAAGCTGATCGAGCAGATCGCGAGGAACAGCCGCGGGATGTGCATCGTCCCCGACACCAGCCGCCACGAGGCGGTGAACGGGTTGAAGCTGATCGTCAGCGGCGCGCCCTGCGGCGGCGCGGGCGGCACGCGGCGCCCGGTGAACCAGCCGATCCCCGCGACCGCCAGCACGCCGACCGCCGCCCACTCCGCCGAGATGTACCCCGCCAGGATCGTCCCCATCAGGATCGCGAGATAGGTCCCCGCCTCGACCAGCCCGGTGCCGCCGAGCACGTCGCAGGGCGCCAGATGCTGCGGCAGGATCGCATACTTGATCGGCCCGAAGAAAGTCGAGTGCAGCCCGAGCAGGAACACCGCGAGCAGCATCAGCGCGATCGACAGATGGGTGTGCCCGCTCTCGGCCAGGATCAGCCCGCCCGCGCCGACCAGCATGATGCCGATCTCGACGGTCTTCACGATGCGGATGATCCTGGCCTTGTCGTGCGCGTCGGCAAGCTGCCCGGCGAGCGCCGAGAAAAGCATGAACGGGATCGTCGACAGCGCCGTCGCGAGCGCGTTGAAGCCCTGCTCGACGCCGGCATCGCTGAAGATGCTGTAGGTCGCGAACAGCACCATCGCCTGCTTAAACAGATTGTCGTTGAACGCGCCGAGGAACTGGGTCGCGAACAGGGGCAGGAAGCGGCGGCGCTTCAGGAGCCCCAGGGCGTTGATCATGCGGGCGTTGGGTCCAACTCGGTCACGAACACGCGGCCATAGCCCGAAGCGCGGGGCACCGCCACGGCTGAATCCGGTTCCGCCTTGTCCCCCCGCGCGTTAGAGGAGCCAGGATGCTGACGGCCCCCAACCTGCTGACGCTCTCGCGGATCGTCGCGATCCCGCTGCTCGCGGCGCTGCTCTGGTGGCCGCAATGGCCCGCGGGCTACGGCATCGCCTTCGGGCTCTACTGCCTGATGGGCATCACCGACTATTTCGACGGCTATCTGGCGCGCGCGAACGGCGCGGTGTCGAAGCTCGGCATCTTCCTCGATCCGATCGCCGACAAGATCATGGTCGCCGCGGTGATCCTGCTGCTGGTGCGGAGCGGCGACATTCCGGGCGTCCACGTCATCGCCGCGCTGATCATCCTGCTGCGCGAGATCGCGGTGTCGGGGCTGCGCGAGTTCCTGGCGCAGCTGCAGGTGTCGGTGCCAGTGTCGCGGCTGGCGAAGTGGAAGACGACGCTCCAGCTGGTGTCGCTCGGCGCGCTGATCCTCGGCGGCGCGTTGCCGGCGATGACCTGGATCGCGGCGGTCGGGCTCGTCAGCCTGTGGGGCGCGGCGGCGCTGACGCTGGTGACCGGCTGGGATTACCTCCGCGTCGGCCTGAGGCACATGGACTGACCGTGCGGATGCTCTACTTCGCCTGGGTGCGCGAGCGCATCGGCGCGGGCGAGGAGGAGGTGGCGCCGCCCGCCTCGGTGGAGACCGTGGCGGCACTGATCGGGTGGCTCGCAAGCCGGAGCCAAGGCCATGCCGCTGCCTTCGCCGACATTGCCAGGCTGCGCGCGGCGGTGGACGGCGAGTTCGTCGGCCTCGACGTGCCGATCGCCAGTGCGCGCGAGGTCGCGATCTTCCCGCCGGTGACCGGGGGATGATCCGCGTCGCCGTCACGCCCGACCCGATCGACCTCGCTCGCGAGACCGAAGCGGCGGAGGCGGCGGGCGCGGGAGCGGTGGCGACCTTCACCGGCTTGGTCCGTGCCGACGACGGAGTCGACGTGCTCGAACTGGAACATTGGCCTGGTGGCACGGAGCGCGCACTGACCGCGGTCGCGGAGGAGGCGGTCGAGCGCTGGTCGTGCCTCCACGTCACGATCGTCCACCGCATCGGCCCGATGCGCCCGGGCGAGCGGATCGTCTTCGTCGCCGCCGCGGCGCCCCACCGCGCCGCCGCGCTCGACGCCTGCGCCTATTGTATCGATCGCCTCAAGACCGACGCCCCCTTCTGGAAGCGTGAGACCCGCGGTGACGTGGCGACCTGGGTCGAGACGCGGCACACGGACGATGTGGCGGCGGCGCGGTGGGATTGCCGGGAGCCCGCGCGCTACCTAGATCGCGGATGAACAAGGAATCGCCCGTGCCCGGACGCCTCGCCGCTTATCTCGATTCGATCCGCGCCCGCGACCCCGCGCCGCATTCGCGCCTGGAGGTGCTGACCTACCCCGGCGTCTG
>CAXTNG010000417.1:0-2980 GCA_964245475.1 uncultured Sphingomonas sp.
ATCAGGCCGCCGAGCAATGCCAGCCCGAATGCGGCGAGCGCCGGGCCGATGCCGGCAGCTCGTAGCGCTCGAGAAGCGCCGCATCGGGCGTCGGCGTCGCGCTCGGCGTCGGCGACGGTGCGTCGAGCGGCAGCGGCTGCACCGTCGCGAGCGGCGCATTCGCCGGCTGCCCCGCCGGCTGATCGGCCGGGCGCACAGCCTGCTCTGGCGGCCTCTGCGCCGGGCGCGGCGCCGGTTGGGCAGGCTCGCCGAAACCGGGCGGCAGGATCGATTCGGGCTTGTCCTGGCCCAGCGCCGGCAGCGCTACGCCCGCCAGCACCAGCGCAAAGGCAGCTTTAGCCCTGGAGGTTCGCAAGCGACACCGGCTTCTCGACGCGGGTCTGCGGGCGCTCGGTGACGCGGCCCGCGAGCAGGAACAGGACACCGATCACGACGACGAGCAGGACGGCGGCCGAGACGAGAAGACGGGGCATGAGGACCTTCGAGCCAGAACGCGCGCGGCTGTTGCCCGACGCGGGGCCGCTGTATAGCGGCACCAGCGATGATGCAAAGCCTGCAGCCCGACCCGGCGATCGCGCCCGCGCCCGCCCGCGTCGCATGGGACGGTAAGCCGATCGTGCTCGTCGGGCTGATGGGCGTCGGCAAGTCCACCGTCGGCCGCCGCCTCGCGAGCCGCCTCCGCCTCCCGTTCGTCGATGCCGACTGCGAGATCGAGCTTGCCGCCGGCATGCCGATCGCGGACATCTTCCAGCGCTTTGGCGAGGCCTATTTCCGTGACGGCGAGCGCCGCGTGATCGCGCGGCTGATCGACGGCAACCCCAAGGTGATCGCCACCGGCGGTGGTGCCTTCGTCAATCCGGACACGCGCGCGCTGATCCTCGCCGAGGCCACCGCGGTGTGGCTCGACGCCGATATCGACGTGCTGGTGGAACGCGTCCGGCGCCGCGACAGCCGCCCGCTGCTCCACGGCCGCGACGCGCATGAGGTGCTCGGCGAGCTCGCCCGCGTCCGCAACCCGCTCTACGCCGCGGCGCACATCCGCGTCTTCTCCAACCGTGCACCGCACGACGTGACGGTCGCCGCCATCCTGAAGGCGATCGGCCGATGACGCCAACCCCATGACGATCGTGACCGTCGACCTGGGCGCCCGCACCTACCCGGTCGTGATCGAGCCCGGCCTGCTCGCCCGCGCCGGCGATCACCTCCTGCCGCTCGCGAAGGGGCGACGGATCGTCGTCGTCGCGGACGAGAACGTCCGCCCGCACCTTGAAACCCTGATGCAGGCGCTCGGCGGCTGCCTTTCGGTGGTGCTGCCGCCGGGTGAGAGCAGCAAGAGCTGGGCGATGCTCGAGCATCTCTCCGACGCGCTGCTCGATCACGGCGTCGAGCGCGGCGACCTGGTGGTGGCGCTGGGCGGCGGGGTGATCGGCGACCTCGTCGGCTTCGCAACTGCCATCCTCAAGCGCGGCTGCCGCTTCGCGCAGGTGCCGACGACCTTGCTCGCACAGGTCGATTCGTCGGTCGGCGGCAAGACCGCGATCAACGCGCGCGCGGGCAAGAATTTGATCGGCGCGTTCAAGCAGCCCGAGATCGTGCTGATCGACCCGGACGTGCTCGACACGCTGCCGCCGCGCGAGCTGCGCGCCGGCTATGCCGAGGTGGTCAAATACGGCCTGATCGACGACGCCGCCTTCTTCGCCTGGTGCGAACACAACGGCGCCGCTCTGCTCGCCGGCGACCGCGAAGCGCGCGCCTATGCCATCACCCGTTCGGTCGAGAGCAAGGCGCGGATCGTCGCGGCGGACGAATATGAGACCCTGGGCCTGCGCGCGCTGCTCAACCTCGGCCACACCTTCGGCCACGCGCTGGAGGCCGAGGCGAATTATGACGGCTCGCTCCTTCACGGAGAAGCAGTCGCGGCGGGTTGCGAGCTAGCGTTCAGCTTTTCCGCTTGCTACCGAGACTGTTCGGACGGGGACGTGTTGCGGTTGCGGCGACACCTGGCCGGGGCTGGACTTCCGAACAGCCTCGCCGCCACTGGGATCGGGGCAAGCGGCGCCCGCTTGGTGGAGCATATGCGGCACGACAAGAAGGCGAGCGGCGGCAAGCTCCCCTTCCTTCTCGCTAACGGCATCGGTCGTACTTATCTCGACGAGTCCGTCGACTTGGCGGACGTCGAGGAGTTTCTGGACCGGCAGCCGCGCTGATGCCCAACGGCACCGCCAAGCGCGACCTCCCCGCGAAAACCTGCCCCGCCTGCCAGCGCCCCTTCACCTGGCGCAAGAAATGGGCGCGCGATTGGGAGAACGTCGTCTACTGCTCGGATGCGTGCCGGACAAAGCGGTAGGACCGCCGTGCTTCCTTTCGTCGCCCCGGACTTGATCCGACCGCGGAAGAAGCCTGACCCCGGATCAGGTCCGGGGTGACGAGGATCGTCTCAACCTCTGGCAGCGATCCACGCCAGCCACAACCATCCAACAATCAGCAGCACGCCCCCGATTGGCGTCACCGCGCCCAGCCAGCGGGGCAGCCCCAGCGCCATGAGATACAGCGTGCCCCCGAACACCGCGCCGCCGGCAACGAACAGCCAACCGGCCCCTCGCGCGTCCATCTGCGCCGCGATCAGTGCCGCCACCGCATGGACCAGCTGATAGTGCGCGCCCGTCTTGAGCCACTCCGCCGCCGCGCCGCTCGCGCCATGCGCGCCGAACGCGCCCGCACCTACGGCAAGTGCGCCCGACAGCGCCGCCAGCATTACCAGCAGGTTCACCGCGTCGCTTCCTCCATTTCGGTGATGATCCGGTCGATCCCCGCGCGAATATCGCCGCTGTCTGCCTGCATGCGCAGCCGCTCGGCGTCTACGTCGCGGTACTGGTGCTCGCTCCGATCGATCTCGACTCCGTCGACGCCGACCTCTGACAGCGCCATCCGCGCCATCGCCACCGCCGGCGCGCTGGCCGCCCTGGCCGCGACGTCGGCT
>CAXTNG010000418.1:0-2974 GCA_964245475.1 uncultured Sphingomonas sp.
GATCGCGTCCGTTGCGGCGACGATCCGCGCGAAGGCGGGCCTCGCCTGGGACGGCGACGATCGCGGCTTCCTGGAGGATTATTACGCGGCGCTGTGCGTCCGGCTGGAGCGCGCAATGCTGCTCGGGCGGCGGCGCGAGGACAAATACGGATCGTTTCGCACCGCCGCCGGTTGAGCCTGTCCTCACCGGGAGAGTGGCATGGACGACGAGCGTATCTGGGCCTTCGAGGAGAGCCTGTGGGCTGCGGATGCCGGGGGTTATGAGGATAAGGTCGACGACGGTGTGGTCATGGTGCTGCCGGCCGAGCCGTTCGTCTTCCATGGCGCGGAGGCCAAGGCCGCGGTCAAGGCCACGCCGCGCTGGACGCAGGTGGAGCTGTCGCAACGCACCGTGTCGCGCCCGCAGGAGGGGCTGATCGTCGCCGGCTATCACGCCGCGGTGTCGCGAGAGGGTGAGTCGTATCGGGCGTGGTGCACCTCCACCTACCGCCGCCTCTCGCACGAGCATTGGACGGTGGTGCAGCACCAGCAGACGCCCGTCGTGGGAAGCGGCGCCTGACGCGGCGTCCCGTTGCCTACCTCGTCACCACCTCGCGCTTCATCGGCGCGAGCTTGGCGAGGAAGCGGTTCTGGGCGGTGAAGGGGACGTGCTCTGCCTGCATCGCGGCCTGCAGATTCTCGACCAGCGCGCCCATGTCGGCGGCCTGGATGCCCATGTCCTTGTGAGCGTCCGCCATGGTGCGCCCGGTGTAGGTGCAGCCACCGCCGAGGACGTAGCAGAAATGCTCCTTGAGCAAGCGATGCAGGCGGACGAGATCCTGGCCCTTGAAGATGTCGGCGATCCGCGGGTCGGCCTGGTTACGTGCGACGAAGCCGTCGACGATGCGGTCGACACCGGCCTGCCCGTGAAAAGCGCGGAACACGCTGTCCCCCGCGAACGGCGTGGCGCCGGCGTTGGTGTTCGCCTGAATGTAGGGGGCGACCGGCTCCTCGGCGGGCGGCGTGTCGGCAGCGAGCATGAGCAGGGAGAGCAGGATCATCGTTCGGTTCCTAGAAAGCGCCCTGAAGCTGGAGGTAGAGGCCGCGCTGATTCTTGACGGAGGCGATGTCGCCGAGGTCGGCATAGGCGGCGGTGACGGACAGGTTTTTGGCGGGTGCCCAGGCGGCGAACAGGTCGTAGCTGTCGTCCTCCTGCGCGAACCCGAGGTTATCGGGCTTGGTCCGATATTCGGCGCCGACCAGCAGGCGGCGGGTGAGCAGCATGCCAGCAGAGCCTTCGAGCTGGACCGTGCGGCCGCCCCTGTCGCCACCGAAGCCGAGCAGGCCGAGCTGATTCGCCTCCGTCCAGCGCGCGGTGGCATTGACCACCATCGAGCGGGCGAGGAGCACCTTGGTTGCGGCGATATAGAAGTCGGTGCCGCTGGTGCGGCGGGCGCCGAGTGCGCGGAGCAGGGGCTTGCCGATGCGGCCGCCATCAGCAATCTTGTGCTGCACGCCGACCGCGATCTGCGGCACCCAACGGTCCTGGTCCCACATGGCATCGCCGAGCACGCGAACCTTGGCGCCCAGTATGTGCTGATCGAAGGTATAGCCGTAGCCGAGGCCGAGCGCAGCCCCCGCGGCACGCGTGTCGAAGCGTTGATGGGCGTAGGAGAGCTCGACGCGGTCGAACAGGCCCAGCGATACGGCATAGGCGACGAGGTCGAAGTCGGGCAGCGCTACCGCGGTCGCGCTCGCGGTTCCGCCGATGCCGTCCCTGGTCTCGTTGCCCGCGATCAGCGCCCAGGTCGCAAGCCCGCCGCCCGCCGCGCCCTCGACGCTGGTGACGCCGTCGGTGAGCAGCAGCTTACCGCCGCCGCGGCCTTCGTGCGCCTGGGCGGCCGCCGGGACCATCGTCAATATCGCCGCCAGCGCGGCCGCCTTCGCTTTGAACACGCCAACCCCCGGGTATACGCCCTTATAGCTGCTATGACCTGCAATGGTTTTCATGGGGTGAAGCGCGGGTTTACACGGTTGCAACATCGTGCGGAGTAAGGGACGGCATGTTCGCGTATCGCTTGCTTGCGCTTGGCCTGGGGCTGTTCGCCGCCTCCGCACACGCCGCCACGGTCTCGGTCGAAGTCCGCGGTCCCGACGGCAAGCCGCTCGCCGGGGCGGTCGTCACCGTCGAGAGCCCGCGCTTCGGTACGCCGCCGGTGCAGGGCAGCTACACGATCGAGCAGCGCAACATCGCGTTTCAGCCGCACGTGCTGATCGTGCCGGTGGGAGCAACGGTGAGCTTTCCCAACCGCGACAAGGTGCGCCACCATGTCTATTCTTTCTCCAAGCCGAAGAAGTTCGACCTAAAGCTGTACGGGCGCGAGGACACGCGGACGGTGACCTTCGACAAGCCGGGCGTGGTTTCGCTCGGCTGCAACATTCACGACACGATGAGCGGCTTCATCTATGTCGTGCCCAGCCCGTTCGCCGATCAGGCGGACGCGGACGGACGCGCGCGGATCGAGGGCGTGCCGGCGGGGCCGGTGACGGTCCGCGTGTGGCATCCGTCGATCCGCAGCGGCGACAACAGCCTGGCGCAGACGACGACCGTGGCCGCGTCGGGGCTGACGACCACCTTGTTGATCAAGCGATGATCCGGCGCGGCCTGCGCTTCCGGACGTTGCGGGCGCGGCTCGCCACGCTCTACGCGTTGCTGTTTGCAGCGGCGCTGACCGTGATGGCGGTGGCGGTGCAGGTGCTGATCTGGAATCACGCGCGGACCAGCGTGTCGGCGGAGCTGACTACCAGCGCCACGGTGTACGACCGGATCTGGGTGCTCCGCGCGCAGTCGCTAAGCGAGACGGCGGGGGGGCTGGCGCGCGACTTCGGGTTTCGCGCGGCGGTGGCAAGCGGGGACGCGCCGACGAGCGAGTCGGCGCGGGAGAATTTGCGCGCGCGCGCCGGGGTGTCCGCGGCGGCGGCGGTGGGGCTGGAC
>CAXTNG010000419.1:0-2955 GCA_964245475.1 uncultured Sphingomonas sp.
CCATTGGACGAAGCCGCGCTCGGTCGCCGCCAGCGCCGCATCGAGGTCGGCGGCGCTGGCGAAGGGCCCCTCGGCGCTCGCGTCGCCGGTCGCCGGATTGTATACCGGTCCGGCATCGCGCCCCTCGCCGCTGGCCCAGGCACCGTCGACGAACAGGCGGAGGTCGGCGTCGTAATCGGTCATGGTCGTTCTTTCGCTTGTGCAGACGCGGCATACCCGCCGCTCCGCAGGCGCGCTACCGTCAGTCAGCTGCGCAGCATGGCCTTCAGGGTCAAGGCGTCCGCTGTCGCGAAACCCAGAGCCGTATTGTCGAAGATGCACCAGCGATCCGCGGGCGTATCGCCGACCCGCCGCAATTGCCCCGCAAGCGCGCGGAGCTGCGGCTCATCATAGGCCGAGTAATAGGTCCGCGGCGAACCGTGCAGGCGATGGTAGCGCAGCCCCGGCCAGCCGCCCGGCCGCTCGGCGCCCGGAGCAAGCACGGGATCGGCGGCGACACGCGCCACGCGATGATGCACGAGGCAAGCCTCAACCTCGTCGGTGAACCAGCTCGCGTGCCGCGGCTCGCAGGCGACGCCCGCGGGGACGTGCCGCCCCAGCGTCGCGAAGAAGGCGTCGGCAACGCCTGCGTCGAACGCGAGGCTCGGCGGCAGCTGAACGAGCACCACCGCCAGCTTGTCGCCGAGGCCGCCGGTTTCCTGGGCGAAGGCGGCGATCGGCTCCTCGGCCTCGACCAAGCGGCGCGCATGCGTGATCGTCTTAGGCAGCTTGGCCGAGAAGCGGAACGCAGCCGGCACAGCCGCCGCCCACCGCTCGTAGGTGCTGCGACGGTGCGGCCGGTAGAAGGACGAATTGATCTCCACCGCGGAGAATTGGCGCGCATAGCGTTCGAGCAGCGACCCTTCGTTGGCAAACCGGTCCGCCACCGCACGCGGAATCGACCAGCCGGCCGTGCCGATCCGGCTATCGTCGGCGGCGATGCGTCCGCCCGGCTGCTGGGTCGTTCTGCTCATCGATGAAGATCGCGACCTATAACGTGAACGGCGTCAACGGCCGGCTGCCCGTCCTGCTCCGCTGGCTGGAGGAGGAGCGGCCGGACATCGTCTGCCTCCAGGAACTGAAGGCGCCGCAGGAGCAATTCCCCGAAAGCGCGGTCCGCGCGCTCGGCTACGAGGCGCGCTGGCTTGGGCAGAAGAGCTGGAACGGCGTCGCGATCCTCAGCCGGGTGGGCGAGATCCACGAAACCCGCCGCGGCCTTCCCGACGACCCCGACCCGAACCAGAGCCGCTACATCGAAGCTGCGGTGAATGGCGTGCTCGTCGCCGGCCTCTACCTGCCCAACGGCAATCCGCGGCCCGGGCCGAAGTTCGGCTACAAGCTCGCCTGGTTCGAGCGACTGCTGGCGCACGCCGCCGAGCTGCTCGGCACCGGGGCCCCCGTTGTGCTGGCCGGCGACTTCAACGTGATGCCGACCGAGCGCGACGTCTACAAGCCCGAGCGCTGGATCGACGACGCGCTGTTCGCGCCCGAGGTGCGGGCGCTCTACGCGCGGCTGCTCGATCAGGGCTGGACCGACTCGCTCCGGCACCTGCACCCGGACGAGACGATCTACACCTTCTGGGACTATTTCCGGAACGCGTACGCGCGCGATGCGGGCCTCAGGATCGACCACCTGCTGCTCAGCCCCGCGATCGCGCCGCGGCTGCGCGCCGCGGGCGTCGACCGGCACGTCCGCAGCTGGGAAAAGACCAGCGACCACGCCCCGACCTGGATCGAACTGGCGGATTAGCCGCCGAACAACCGCTCCGGCCGGACCTGCTCCGGTGTGACGCCCAGCTCGGCAAGCGCCGCGGGCCAAGGCTCGCCGAGCAGCAGCGACGCGGCGATGTCGGCCATCGCCGGCGCGGTCTGGAGGCCGTAGCCGCCCTGCCCCGCCAGCCAGAAGAAGCCCGGCGCATCGGGTGCGAAGCCCGCGGTCGGCACCCGATCCGCGACGAAGGAGCGTAAGCCCGCCCAGCGATGCGCGATCCGCGGCACGGTCATCGTCGTCCATTCCTCGACCTTCCACGCGGCGAGCGCCAAGTCATACTCCTCCGGCTGCGCGTCGGTCGGCTCGCTCGGCACCTCGTCGACCGGCGAGGCCATCAGCCGCGACCCTTCGGGCAGCATATAGAAGTCGTCCACGGCCACCTTGACGAACGGCCAGCCGCGCACGTCGTGCCCGGCGGGGGCGTCCAAGACGATGATTGTGCGCCGTTTGGGCTCCAGCCCGAGCGGGCGGACACCCGCCATCGCCGCGACCCGATCGGCCCAGGCGCCGGCCGCGTTGACGATTACCGGCGCCGACCAGCGCTCGCCCGCCGCGGTGCGCACCGACCAGCCCGCGCCGTCGCGCGTCACCTCCGCGACGCGTGCGCCGAGCATGATCGCGCCGCCGCGCTCGCGCACCCGCCGCGCATAGCCCTGGAGCAGCGCATCCGGATCGAGCCGCCGCCCGCCGGTGTCGACCAGCCCGGCGACCACTCCGCTCTCGCCGAAGCGCAGCACCGGGCAGAGCGCGCGCATCGCCGGCTCGTCGGCGCGCGAGACCGTGCCGGTGACGCGCGTCATCTCGGACTCCAGTGCATCGAGCGCGTCGAGCATGTCGGCGCGCGCGACGAACAGCGCGGGCGTCGCGCGGCAGAGCGGCGCTTCAGTGAATCCCGCCGGCGGCTGCTCGAAGAACCCGCGGCTGTACGCGGTCAGCGCGCGCACGGTGCGGTTGCCGATGCCGAAATGATAGAAGGTCGCGCTGCGCCCCGACGAATGGTAGCCGAGCGCCTGCTCGCCTTCGAGCACCACGACCCGCCCCGCTTCGGCCAGCCGCGACGCCGCCGACATGCCGGCGACGCCGCCGCCGATCACCAGGAAATCCGCCGTGTTCGTCACGAATCGAGGTCCATGCCGTAGAGGTCG
>CAXTNG010000420.1:0-2927 GCA_964245475.1 uncultured Sphingomonas sp.
GGGCTGGTGCAGTTCCTGTTCCAGCGTGGCGAGGAAGAGGCCTCCCACTTCGCGCTCGGTGGCAGCCTCTACGCGCGTTGCGATGCTGATGGCCGGGTGGCGGTGTGTTGATCGAGCGGGACGTTGTGATCGTCGGAGCGGGTCTGGCGGGCGTGGCCACCTTCCACGCGTTAGCGTCCCGCGGGCTCGGGGCGACGCTCATCGACGCGGCGGACGACGTGGCAATGGGCGCTAGCTACGCCAATGGCGCCATGATCACGCCCTCGATGTCGGACCCTTGGAACGGCCCCGGGGTCGGCCGCCACCTCGCCGCATCCCTCTTGGATCCCCACTCGGCGATGCGGCTACGGTTCGGCCAGCTTCCCAACCTCGCGCGCTGGGGCATGGAGTTCCTGCGGAACTCGTCGCCGTCCAGGCACTGGCTGGCGACCAGAGCGAACTTCGCGCTCGCCGCTCGCTCGGCCGCCCTGACCCGGCGGCTGGCGGAGGACCACGACCTGGACGTCGGTACGAGTCCAGGGGGCTCGATCAAGGTATTCGCGAGCCGGGGGGCAATGGAAGGGCCGCTTGACCTCGCAAAACGGCTCCAGCCCGCAGGACTGAAGTTTCAGGTGCTGGACGCGGCGGCTACGGTGGCGTTGGAACCCGCCTTAGAGGCCACCGCCGAACGTATCGCGGGCGCAATCCACTACCCAGACGACGCGGTGGGCGACGCCCGTGGGTTCGCGCAGGGTCTGAGTGCGGCCGCGAGACAGGCCGGCGGCGAGATCAGACTGGGGGAGAGGATCCTGCGGATCGTGCGCAACGGAACAGGCTTCATAGTCCATACGACGGTTGGTAGCGTGCGGACGCGACACGTCGTCCTCGCCGCCGGGGTCGCCACCCCCGGGCTAGCGCGGGACTTCGGGGTGCGGCTCCCCATCAAGCCCGCAAAAGGCTACTCGCTTACCTATCGCCTCGACGGAGCGCCGGGCGCTCCGCGGATCGCCATGGTCGACGACGCGATGCACGCCGCCATCGTGCCGCTCGGGGATCGCATAAGGGCGGTCGGCACCGCGGAATTCGCAGGCCACGACCGCAGCCTCGATCCTAAGCGCCTCGACAACCTCGCGGCACTCCTCGAGCGCAATTTTCCCGAACTCGCCCGGCACCTCGACAGGTCGTCCGCCGCAGGCTGGGCTGGACTCCGCCCCATGAGTGCGGACGGCCGTCCGTTCATTGGGGAGACGCTCGTGCCGGGACTGTGGGTGAACGCGGGCCACGGCCACCTCGGCTGGACAATGATGGCCGGGTCCGCGCGTCTGATCGCAGACCTGATGGCTAAGAACGATCCCGTGATCGACCCGCAACCCTACGCGCTGCGGGGCCGTCCATAGCGCATCGGGGCTAGGCGGAATTTCAAGAGACCAGAGGAGAACACCATGCCAGCCCTGCGTATCCTCAACGCCGAGGCAGTACGCCGCCTGCTGTCAATGGACGAGTGTATTGGGCTGATGGTGGACGCGTTCCGCGCCGAGGCTGAGGGGAGGTCTCGGCAGCCCATTCGGGCCTCGGTACAGGCTGAGAGCGGGCAAGGCGTCCTCGCCTGGATGCCGGGAACGTTGACGCGGCCGAACGTGCTCGGCCTCAAGACCCTCAGCATCTACCCCGGCAACTTCGGGACGGAACTGGGATCGCACCAGGGCGCCATGCTCCTGTTCGACGGTCGTGATGGACGCCCGACAGCGGTGATCGACGCGCGCGAAATCACGGCGATCCGCACCGCCGCCGCGACAGCCGCGGCCACCGACGCGCTTGCGCGACGAGACGCGCGCTCCCTGGCGATCTTCGGCTACGGTGAGCAGGCCGCCTCGCACCTCGCGGCGATCCGCAGGGTGCGGCAGGTCGACCACGTCGCGGTGTGGGGACGCGACCTGGAAAAGGCACGAGCGTTTGCCGGAAGGCACGGACCCGGCGTGGAGGCGGTCTCGACTCCGGAAGAGGCGGCATCGGCGGACATGCTGTGCCTGACGACGGCTGCACGCGAGCCGTTTTTCCGCGGGGCCTGGTTGCAGCCGGGCCAGCACGTCAATGCCGTCGGCTCGAGCGTGGCCGCAACCTCCGAGGTGGACGTCGAGACCATCACCCGGAGCCGGGTATACGTGGATCTCGCAGAGAGCGCCCGTGAACTAGCTGGCGACATTCGGATGGCGCGGGAGGCGGGTGCGAACGGCGAGGATCACATCCTCGGTTCGATTGGCGACGTCCTGACCGGGCGCGTTCCCGGCAGATCCGATGCAACCGACATCACCTATTTCAAGTCCCTCGGCATGATCGTCGAAGACCTGTTCGCCGCCCACCACATCCTCGCTACGGCCGAGCGGACGGGAGAGGGGATCGTGGTCGACTGGTAGGGCCTAGCGACGGCTGAAGGCGAGATGCCGCGTGCGAGCCGTGCTCATCACCATGTCGCCGCTCCCGGACTGGAGCAGTGCCACGCTGAATGGGAGTTGGCCCACGCTGCGACGGGCGAGCGCCACGTTCGGACCGAGGGGTTCGAGCTCCATCTCCGACGAGCCAAAGGCGTCTGAGAGGAAGATCCTGCCATGCTCCCCCGTAGGCTCTACCCGCGCGACGCAGTCTGCGTCTTCGCTGGCGTAGGTGCCGGCCGCTTGAGAAATGAACTCGCCGCCCGCGTCGGCACCCGGGAGTCGTTCGTGAGCAACCAGATGCCCCCCAAAGGCAATCGGCAACCGGCCTGAGCCGTCGAGGTGGAGCAGCACCTCGATGTCGCTGTATGCGCCCGCCCGCATGATGGCCGAACCGCCCGCGGTGGGGCGAAGCGGCTGCGGGGGTCCACCGGACATGCCTAGCCTAAGCGCGCCCTCGACCTCCGCCACGCTGTAGACCATGGAGGTCTCCGGCGACCACCAGTGGCCGACCAGGTC
>CAXTNG010000421.1:0-2906 GCA_964245475.1 uncultured Sphingomonas sp.
ACCAACGGTCTCAAGCGCACCAGGCCCGTCCACCACTGGCCCGACCTGCTCGGCGCCGAGGCCCGTCTCCTCAAAGCCGCCATCCCCTTCCCGCTCCTCGTCCTTGACGCCCCCGCGCTCTACGCCCGCGACGGCGGCCTCTACGCCGGCCCGACCGGCGCGGACTGGCCCGACAACTGGCGCCGCTTCGCCGCGCTCGCCCGCGCCGCCGCGGACCTCGCGAGCGGGGCCGTGCCCGGCTACGCCTTCGACCTCCTCCACGCGCACGACTGGCAGGCGGCAATGGCGCCCGCCTACCTCCGCTACGCCCCCGGTCCGGGCGCCCCGGCGAAGAGCGTCGTCACCATCCACAACATCGCCTTCCAGGCCCGTTTCGCGGCGGACGTCTTCCCGAACCTCGGCCTTCCACCCGAAGCCTTCGCCATCGACGGCGTCGAATATTATGGCGGCGTCGGCTTCCTCAAGGCCGGTCTCGCCTGCGCGGACGCGATCACCACCGTCAGCCCGACCTATGCCGGGGAAATCCTCCGTCCCGAGTTCGGCATGGGCCTCGAAGGCCTGATCGCCGCGCGCGGCGGGCACATCCACGGCATCGTCAACGGCATCGACCCTGCGGTCTGGAGCCCCGCCGCTGACCCGGCGCTCGTCAGGAGCTACACCGCCCGCACCCTCGCGCAACGCCGCACCAACACGCGCGCGGTCGAGCGGGCCTTCGCGCTCGACCGCGCAGACGGCCCCATCTTCACCGTGGTCAGCCGCCTTACCTGGCAGAAGGGCATGGACGTCCTCGCCTGGGCCCTGGACGACCTGGTCGCCGCAGGCGGACGCCTCGCGCTGCTCGGCTCGGGCGACGCCGCGCTGGAGAACGCCTTCCACCAGGCCGCCGTGCGCCACCCCGGCCGCATCGGCGTGCGCATCGGCTATGACGAGCCGCTCAGCCACCTGCTTCAGGGCGGCGCCGACGCGATCCTGATCCCCTCGCGCTTTGAGCCGTGCGGCCTGACCCAACTCTATGGCCTCGCTTACGGCTGCGTGCCGGTGGTCGCGCGTACCGGCGGGCTTGCCGACACGGTGATCGACGCCAATGAAGCGGCCGTGGCAGCGGGCGTCGCGACCGGAATCGTCTTCGACGGCGTCAGCTCCGAGGCGCTCACCCGCGCGATCCGCAGAACGATCGCGCTCCACGCACGACGGGAGGTCTGGACGACGCTCCAGCGCAACGGCATGCGGGCAGACTTCTCCTGGGCCCAAAGCGGCCGCCGCTATGCCGACCTTTACCGGAGCCTCCTGTCCTGATCGCTATCACCTCCGTTCGCCCTGAGCGAAGTCGAAGGGCACTCCCATGTGCTTCGACTTCGCTCAGCACGAACGGTAAAGGGAAAAGATGCCAGCCGTGAACGAAACCATCCCGACCACCCCATACACCGACCAGAAGCCCGGCACCTCCGGACTGCGCAAGAAGGTCCGCGTTTTTCAACAGCCCAACTACGCCGAGAACTTCATTCAGTCAGTCTTCGACGTGGTCGAGGACAAGGCGGGGAAGACGCTGGTGATCGGCGGCGACGGCCGCTTCCTCAACCGCGAGGTGATCCAGATTGCCATCCGCATGGCCGCGGCGAACGGCTTCGGCCGCGTCGTCGTGGGCCAGGGCGGCATCCTCTCGACGCCTGCCGCGAGCCACTTGATCCGCAAGCGCGCCGCGATCGGCGGGCTGATCCTCTCGGCCAGCCACAACCCCGGCGGCCCCGACGAGGATTTCGGCATCAAATACAACATCGCCAACGGCGGGCCCGCGCCCGAGAAAGTGACCGAGGCGATCCACGCCCGCACGCTGGCGATCGACCGCTGGCTCACCGTCGACGCACCCGACATCGACCTCGACATGCTCGGCACCGCCGAGGTCGGCGGCATGCCCGTCGAAGTGATCGATCCCGTCGCCGACTATGCCGCGCTGATGGAGGAACTCTTCGATTTCGCCGCGATCCGCGCCGCCAACCTCACCATGGCCTTCGATGCGATGAGCGCCGTCACCGGTCCCTACGCGACCGACATCCTGGAAAACCGCCTCGGCTTCGCGAAGGGCACCGTTCGCAACGGCACCCCGCTCCCCGACTTCGGCGGCCACCACCCCGATCCGAACCTCGTCCACGCCCGCGCGCTCTACGATACGATGATGGCCCAGGATGCGCCCGACTTCGGCGCCGCGTCGGACGGCGACGGCGACCGCAACCTGATCATCGGCAAGGGGCGCTTCATCACGCCATCCGACAGCCTGGCGATGCTCGCCGCCAACGCCCACCTCGCCCCCGGCTACAAGGAAGGCCTGAAGGGTATCGCGCGTTCGATGCCGACCAGCGCCGCCGCCGACCGCGTCGCCGCCGCGCTCGGCATCCCGGCGTACGAGACGCCGACCGGCTGGAAGTTCTTCGGCAACCTGCTCGACGCCGGCCTCGCGACCATATGCGGCGAGGAGAGCGCCGGCACCGGCTCCGATCACGTCCGCGAGAAGGACGGGCTATGGGCGGTGCTCCTCTGGCTCAACATCCTCGCCGCCACCGGCAAGTCCGCCGACCGGATCGCGCGCGACCATTGGGCGACCTACGGCCGCAACTATTATGCCCGTCACGATTTCGAAGGTGTCGACGCCGCCCGCGCCGACGCGCTGATGGCCGAGCTGCGCGGCAAGCTCTCCACCCTCCCGGGCACCGTCATCGGCGACCTCGTCATCGAAGCCGCCGACGACTTCGCCTATGAGGACCCGACCGACGCCTCGGTCAGCTGCAACCAGGGCATGCGCGTGCTGTTCGAAGGCGGCGGCCGGGTGGTGTTCCGCCTCTCCGGCACCGGAACCAGCGGCGCCACGCTCAGGGTCTACCTCGAACGCTATTCCGCCGACGACCTCGACC
>CAXTNG010000422.1:0-2905 GCA_964245475.1 uncultured Sphingomonas sp.
CAAGACCGGCAAGCAGGTCACCTTCTCGACCGACCTGATCTACGACGTGCTGCGCAAATACGAGCCGACCCACCTCCTGCTTCAAGCCGCCTGGGACGACGCCCGCGCCCGCATGACCGACGTCGGCCGTCTCGCCCATCTGCTCGACCGCGCGGCGGAGACGATGGTCCACGTCGCCCTCCCCCGCGTCACCCCGCTCGCCGTCCCGGTCCTCACCCTGATCGGCCGCGAGCGCGTCGCCACCGTTCATGCCGACGACGCACTTTTGGTTGAGGCAGAAGCGCTGGTAGCCGAGGCTATGCGGCTCGACTGATCCGTTTTTCCGCTGTCCTACACGCCGGCAATCGTGCCAGCGTGGCAATCATGCAAGCCTGCCCGCCCCGAACCGCTCGCGTCCACGCGTCAACCTCGCCGATCCAGCTCGGTACATGCGCGATAGTGTCAAGTTGGTGTCAACTTTCACGTACCGGTCCCGCTTGCAACAGGTCCGACTCGGGCGCACATTAGGTCCATGCGTTGGCTGGTTGCCTTGTCCGTGCCTGTCGCGGCCTTTGCGCAGGAGCCGACCGCCGGTCCGTCGGCCGAGCCGCCGGCCAACGAGATCGCCTTCGCCGATTCGACCAACCGGATGACCGTGCCGGTCGCGATCGCCGGCGCCGGACCCTATCACTTCCTGGTCGACACCGGTGCCGAGCGCACCGTGGTCAGCCATGAGCTCGCCCGCAAGCTCCAGCTCCCCAAGGGTCGCGACGTCAGGCTCACCGCGATGACCGGCACCAGCTCGGTCGGCACGGTGATGGTGTCCTCGCTCCGCGTCGGCGAGCCTCCGAAGCTGACCGCCGACAGCGAGATCGAGGCGCCCGCGCTCGACGCGGTCAACATCGGCGCGCTCGGCATCCTCGGTCTCGACACGCTGCAGGGGCAGAAGGTCACCATCGATTTCGACCGCCAGGTGATCGCCATCTCGCCGTCCGCAAAGCGCCGCACGCCGCAGGCGCAAAGCGACGAGATCGTCGTCCGCGCGCGCTCGGTGCTGGGGCAGCTCGTCGTCGCCGACGCCAAGTATAAGGGACAGGCGATCCGCGTCATCTTGGACACCGGATCGGTGGTCAGCATGGGCAATGCCGCATTGCGCAGCAGGCTTGCCGGCGCCGATGCCAGGCGCGACAAGCCGATCGAGCTGATCAGCGTCACCGGTGACCGGCTGGCGGCGGGCTATACCCAGATCGGCCGCGTGACGCTCGGCGACATGCATTTCGAAAACCTGCCGGTTGCCTTCGCGGATGCCGCCCCGTTTCGCCGCTTCGGGCTGGTCCAGCGGCCCGCGATCCTGCTCGGCATGGACGCGCTGCGCCTGTTCCGCCGCGTCGACATCGATTTCGCCAACCGCGAAGTGCGGCTGCGCCTGCCCAAATCGTTTCGCATGAACGGATAAGCCGCTAGGCTCCTGTACGAATCTACAGGAGTTCGGCGATGTTTAAGTGGTTGGCGACGGCGGCGATCCTCATTCCCGGGATGGCGGCGGCGCAGGCGCGGCCCGACCAGCAGGCATTCTTCGCGCTCTACAAGGAGCTGGTCGAGACCAACACCACGCTCTCTTCGGGCAGCTGCACCCAGGCCGCGCAGCAGATCGCGACACGCCTCAAGGCGGCCGGCTATGCCGACGGCGACATCACCCTCTTCGCCACCCCCGAGCACCCCAAGGAAGGCGGCATCGTCGCGATCCTCAACGGCTCGGACGCCAAGCTGAAGCCAATCCTGCTCCTCGCCCACCTCGACGTGGTCGAGGCCAAGCGCGAGGACTGGACGCGCGATCCGTTCAAGCTAGTCGAGGAGAACGGCTATTATTACGCCCGTGGCATCGCCGACGACAAGCACATGGCGGCGGTCTGGGCGGACTCGATGGTCCGCTTCAAGCAGGGCGGCTACCGGCCCAAGCACACGATCAAGATGGCGCTGACCTGCGGCGAGGAGACGACCTACGCCTTCAACGGCGCGCAATGGCTGGCGCAGAACAAGCCCGAGCTGATCGCCGCCGAGTTCGCGCTCAACGAAGGCGGCGGCGGCGACACCGACGGCTACGGCAAGCTCGTCAGCCAGTCGATGCAGGTCGGCGAGAAGGCGGTGCAGAACTTCCGGATCGAGGCGACCAATCCCGGCGGGCACAGCTCGATTCCCGTCCGCGCCAACGCGATCTATGACCTCGCCGACGCGCTGGTGCGCATCCGCGACTATGAGTTCCCGGTCGAGACCACCGACACGACCCGCGCCTTCTTCCGCACCGTCGGCAAGGCGAAGGGCGGCGAGGAGGGTGCGGCGCTGCTCGCCGTCGCCGACAATCCCAAGGACGAGGCCGCCGCCGCGATCGTCTCGCGCGACCGCACCTGGCATTCGATGCTGCGCACCACCTGTGTCGCGACTTTGCTCGACGGCGGCCACGCCAACAACGCGCTGCCCCAGCGCGCCGGCGCCAACGTCAACTGCCGGATGTTCCCCGGCCGCACGCCGGAGGAAACGCGCGCTGCGCTGGTCAAGGTGATCGGCAATGCCGCGATCACCGTTACGGTCACCCCGCCGCTCCGCCCGATCGCGGTTCCGCCGCCGCTCGATCCGAAGGTGATGGACCCGGCGGCCAAGCTCGCAGCGAAATACTTCCCCGGCGTGCCGGTCAGCCCGGTGATGTCCACCGGCGCCACCGACGGCATCTTCCTCGAAGCGATCGGCATCCCCGTTTATGGCGTCCCCGGCGCATGGGGCGACCCCGACGGCAACGGCGTCCACGGCCTCAACGAGCGGATGGAGATCAAGTCGGTCTACGTCGGCCGCGATTACCTGTTCGATCTGGTCAAGGCCTACGCGGGCTGACTCTTTACCTCCCCGGAACGGGGTGGGGGACCATGCTAAG
>CAXTNG010000423.1:0-2903 GCA_964245475.1 uncultured Sphingomonas sp.
CCCGGCCCCGCGCCGGATGCTCGACGCGGTCGAACATGGCATTGGCGAGCAGCGGCGCGTTGGCCTTCACCTCGATCGTCTGCCCGAGCCCGCCGCGGAACTTGCCCGCGCCGCCCGAATCGGGACGCAGCTCCTTGCGCCGGATCAGGATCGGCGCGTTCGCCTCGGTCGACTCGACCGGCATCGTCTTGACGCCCGAGGGGAAGCCGGTTGCGCTCCACCCGTCGCGGTCGTGCTGCGCACCTGCGCCGCCGGCGTTGAAGGTCACCGTCGCGAAGGGCCGCCCGTCAGGATAGCGCCCGCGCAGGCTCGGCATCCAGATCAGCCCTGCGCCCTCCGCCGGCGTCGGGACGATGTCAGCGATCGCGCCCAGCACCAGATCGGGCAGCATGTGCCCGATCATATGCCGCGCCGACACGCCCGACGGCCGCCGCGCATTGAGGATGCACCCCTTCGGCGCGGCGACCGCGATCGGCTCCAGGCTGCCGTGGTTGCAGGGGATGTCGGGGTTGAGGACGCAGTTGATCCCGAACACGGCATACGCCGTGGTGTAATTGAGAACGACGTTGATCCCTCGCCCGCTCGCGCCGGATGACCCACTGAAGTCGAGCAGCATCCTGGTGCCGGCAATCGCGACGCGGACCTTGAGGGTCACCTCGCCGTCGTAGCCGTCGAGCGCGAGGCTGTTGCGATAGTCTCCGTCGGGCAGCGCCGCGATCCGCGCCTCGACGGTCGCGCGAGTGCGGTCGATGATCGAATCGGCGACGCGCTCCAGATCATCGAGCCCGAATTCGGGAAGCCGCGCCACCGTCCGCCCAACCGCGACATCGTTGCCCGCCATCGACGAATAGAGATCGCCGATCACCTGATCGGGCTCGCGCACGTTGGCGCGGATCAGCATCGCCAGCGTCGCGTCCATGCCGTCCGCATTGGCGAGCCTGCACGGGGGCATGCAGAACCCCTCCTCGAACACCTCGCGCGCGCCCGCGCCGAAGCCGAGGCCGCCGATGTCGACGACATGCACCGTGTTCGCCACTGCGCCCACCACGCGGCTCTGGTGGAAGATCGGCGTCACGACCGTGAAGTCGTGGAGATGCCCCGAGCAGAGCCACGGGTCGTTGCTCGCCAGCACGTCGCCGGGTGCGAGCGTGTCGACCGGGAAGCGGTCGAGGAAGTGCGCCACCGCCAGCGCCATCGAATTGACGTGCCCCGGCGTCCCCGTCACCGCCTGCGCCACCATCCTCCCGCGCCGGTCGAACAGCCCGGCGGAGAGATCACCCGATTCGCGCGTCGTGGTCGAGAAGGCGGTGCGGATCAGCGTCTGCGCCTGATCCTCCAGGATCGCGATCAGCCGCTGCCAGACGAGATCGGTGACGATGCGCTTGCGCTCGGGCGTCACGACGCCCTCCGTTCGAGCCGCAGATAGCCGTGCGCGTCGACGCGGAGATCGAAGCTCGCCGGCACCACCGTCGTCGTCTCCGCCTCGGCGACGATCGCAGGACCCGCCGCCGTGCCGCCCGGCCCAAGCCGTGCGCGGTGGTAGACGGGCCAGGTCTCCCACGCCGCCGCTTCGCCGTTCCACATTCGGCGCTCGCCGGTGGGTGTCAGCGGGTGCGCGTCCGGCGCTTCGGGCGCAGCGACTGGCGCCGGTTGCTCGCGAGCGACGCGCACGGTCCAGGCGGTCGCCTCGATCGGCGCGCCCGCGATCGCCCGGTCATAGAGGCGGCGGTAGCTCGCCTCGAACGCCAGGCCGAGCGCCTCGCCGAAATCCGGCCGGTCGAGCGGCTCGGGCACCGATACCTCGATCTCATGCCCCTGCCCGACGTAGCGCATGTGCGCGGTACGGGTGGTGACGAGCGCGGCGTCGCCCGCCAACGGCGTGACGATCGCCGCCGCTTGGCTCTCCATCTCGCCCAGCGCGGCGCACACCGGCTCAACCTCGCCGCCGGGCCAGGTCAGCCGCACGCTGCGCACCAGCTCGAAGGCCAAGGGCGCGCGCAGGAACCCGATCGCCGATCCGACCCCGGCGCCGGTCGGCACGATGATCTCGCCGATGCCCAGCTTCTCGGCGAAGCGCGCGGCGTGGAGCGGCGCGCCGCCGCCGAACGCCACCAAGGTCCGCGCCTCCACCTCCACCCCGATCTCGGCGGCGTGGACGCGCGCCGCGGCCGCCATGCCTTCGGTTACCGTCTCGGCGACGGCATAAGCGGCGTTGGCGACCGACAGCCCGGCAGGCTCGCCCACCCCCTTCGCGATAGCCCGATCGGCAGCGTCGGGGTCGAGCGGCATCGTGCCGCCCGCGAAGGCGACCGGATCGAGCTTGCCCTGCGCCAGGTCGCAGTCGGTGACGGTCGGGTCTTTGCCGCCCCTGCCGTAGCAGGCGGGGCCAGGCTCCGAGCCGGAACTATCCGGCCCGACCGTTACCCGCCCGATCGCGTCGACCCGCGCGATCGAGCCGCCGCCCGCGCCGATCTCGACCAAATCGATCACCGGCACCCTGACCGGCAGCCCGCTGCCCTTCTTGAAGCGATAGGTCCGCCCGACCTCGAACGCGCGCGCGGGGCGCGGCTCGCCACCGTCAAGCAGGCAGAATTTGGCCGTCGTGCCGCCGACGTCGAACGACAGCACCCGTTCCAGCCCCAGCCGCCGCGCGATGTCGCCGGCAAAGATCGCGCCCCCCGCCGGCCCCGATTCGAGCAGCCGGATCGGAAAGCGCGCGGCGACCGCGACATCGGTCAGGCTGCCGCTCGACAGGATCATCAGCATCGGGCCGCTCAGCCCGCCCGCCTTCAACCGCGCCTCCAGCCGCAGCAGATAGTCGCTGACCACGGGTTGAAGATAGGCGTTGGCGCAGGTCGTCGAAACGCGCTCGTACTCGCGCATCTCGGGCGATACCTCATGGC
>CAXTNG010000424.1:0-2900 GCA_964245475.1 uncultured Sphingomonas sp.
GCCGCAGCGCCGGAAACAGCCGCGCCCAGAGCAGCGTCACCGCGATCGCGCCGAGCCCGCCTGCCACGACCGCGGCGACCGGCCCGACCAGCGCGGCCAGGAAACCCGACTCCGCCTCGCCGAGCTCGTTGGATGCCGAGATGAACAGCGTGGACACCGCGCCGACCCTCCCGCGCATCACATCGGGCGTCGACAGCTGGATCAGCGACTGGCGGACGTAGACCGAGAACATGTCCGCTGCGCCGAGCAGCGCCAGGCACGCCAGCGACAGCGGCAGCCAGCGCGACAGGCCGAAGCCGACCGTCGCCGCGCCGAACGCGGCCACCGCCGCGAGCATCGCGACGCCCGCCCGGCGCCTCAGCGGCGCATGGGAGAACCACAAGGCCGCCGCCAGCGCCCCTGCGGCCGGCGCGGCGCGCAGGTGGCCGAGCCCGGCCGGACCCACCATCAGGACGTCGTGCGCATAGGCGGGCAGCAGCGCCGTCGCGCCGCCGAGCAGCACGGCGAACAGGTCGAGCGAGATCGCGCCGAGCACGAGACGGTTGGCGCGGACATAGGCGATCCCCTCGATCATCTGCCGCCAAGGGTTGCGCGATCGATCGGGCGTCGCGCTGGCGATCGGCCGGATCAGCAGCATGCCGCCCACCGCTGCGGCGAACAGCGCGGCGCTGGCGAGATGCGCCGCGGCGGGGCTGGCGGCATAGAGGTAGCCGCCGAGCGCCGGCCCGAGGATGCCGCCCGTCCGCCCGGCTAGCGAGTTGATCGCGATCGCACGCGGCAGCACCGCAGGCGGGACGAGCCGCGAGGCGAGCGCGCCCAAGGTCGGGTTGGAGAAGGCGCGGGCGACGCCGAGCAGCACCGCCACGGCGAAGAACGCCGGCAGCGATGTCGAGCCGCGCACGCTGAGCCACGCCAGCAGCGCGGCGCAGAGCAGTTGCAAGGTCAGGACCAGCCGTGCGACGAGTCGGCGGTCGACGAAATCGGCGACCCAGCCCGCGACGAGCGCAAGCGCGAACAGCGGCAGGAACTGCAGCAGGCCGACGACGCCGAGCTGCAACGACGCCTGCTTCACGCCCATCGTGCGGCGGGCGATCTCGTAGACCTGCCAGCCGATCACGACGATCAGGCAATTCTGCCCGAGCGCCGAGCACAGGCGCGCCATCCAGAAGCAGCGGAAGTCGCGGAAGGCGAGCGGGTGTCGAGCGCGCGGCTGAGCTGGTTCGGCCATGCCGCTCGGCCTGCCTTTGGCGGACGGGCACGGCAAGGCGCGCTAGGCGTCCGGCGGCATAAGCGATGGCTCGCGCGGCAATCACGATCACGGGACAGATGGAAAAGCCCGTCCGCGGGTGCGGACGGGCTTGCTGAAATATTCTCACCGGTGGAACGCCGCGGCGAAGCCGCGCCTTTCGGCCGGCGCACCGCGCGGACGTAGCCGCGCTTAGCCGCTGTAGTACATGTCGTATTCGACCGGGCTGGGCGTCATCTCCCAGCGCGCAACCTCGGCCCGCTTGATCTCGACATAGGCTTCGATCTGGTCGGCCGAGAAGACGTCGCCCTTGAGCAGGAAGTCGTGATCGGCCTCCAGCGAGTCGAGCGCCTCGCGCAGCGAGCCCGCGACGGTCGGCACCTCCGCCAGTTCGGCGGGGGGCAGGTCGTACAGGTTCTTGTCCATCGCCTCGCCGGGATGGATCTTGTTCAGGATGCCGTCCATGCCCGCC
This sequence comes from uncultured Sphingomonas sp., assembly GCA_964245475.1. Classification (GTDB taxonomy): domain Bacteria; phylum Pseudomonadota; class Alphaproteobacteria; order Sphingomonadales; family Sphingomonadaceae; genus Sphingomonas. Next base: position 1,719 of record CAXTNG010000424.1, read on the forward strand.
ATCATCAGCGCCGCATAGGCGAGATAGGGATTGGCGAGCGCGTCCGGGAAGCGGACCTCGACGCGCTTCGCCTTTGGGCCGGTGCCATAGGGGATGCGGCATGAGGCCGAGCGGTTGCGCGCCGAATAGGCGAGCAGCACCGGCGCCTCATAGCCCGGCACCAGCCGCTTGTACGAGTTGGTCGACGGATTGGTGAAGGCGTTGACCGCCTTGGCATGCTTGATGATGCCGCCGATGAAGAACAGGCACATCTCGGACAGCCCGGCATAGCCTTCGCCTGCGAACAGCGGCGTCTTGCCCTCCCAGATCGAGAAGTGGGTGTGCATGCCCGATCCGTTGTCCTCCTTGATCGGCTTGGGCATGAAGGTCGCCGTCTTGCCATAGGCCTGCGCGACCTGGTGGACGACGTACTTGTAGATCTGCATCCGGTCGGCCGTCGTGGTCAACGTGCCGAAGGTCAGGCCGAGCTCGTGCTGCGCGGCGGCGACCTCGTGGTGATGCTTGTCGCAGGGCAGGCCCATCTCGATCATCGTCGACACCATCTCGCCGCGGATGTCGACCGCGGAATCGACCGGCGCGACCGGGAAATAGCCGCCCTTGGCGCGCGGACGGTGGGCGAGGTTGCCGCCCTCATATTCGCGGCCCGAATTGCCGGGCAGCTCGATGTCGTCGATCTTGTAATAGCTGGTCGAATAGCTGTTCTCGAAACGGACGTCGTCGAACAGGAAGAACTCGGCCTCGGGGCCGACGTAGACGGTATCGCCGACGCCGGTGGTCTTGAGATAGGCCTCGGCGCGCTTGGCGGTCGAGCGCGGATCGCGGGCGTAGAGCTCGCCGGTCGAGGGCTCGACGATGTCGCACACGACGATCAGCATCGGCGTCGCCGAGAAGGGATCGGTATAGACCGCGTCGAGGTCGGGCTTGAGCACCATGTCCGACTCGTTGATCGCCTTCCAGCCCTCGATCGAGGAGCCGTCGAACATCAGTCCGTCGGTGAACTCATCCTCGCCCATCAGCCCGGCGACCATGGTCAGATGCTGCCACTTGCCCTTGGGATCGGTGAAGCGAAGGTCGATCCACTCGATCTCCTCTTCCTTGATGCGCTTGACGATGTCGGACGCGGTATTGGCCATTGTTCTTCCTTTTTAGCCCCCTTCCCGCATGCGGGAGGGGTTGGGGGTG
>CAXTNG010000425.1:0-2883 GCA_964245475.1 uncultured Sphingomonas sp.
GTGCATGAGCTGCGCACGCCGACCAACGCCATCGCAGGTTTCGCCGAGCTGATCGAGACCGAGCTGCTCGGCCCGGTCGCGGACCCGTATCGCGCGCATGCCGTCGCCATCCGCGGGCAGGCAAGCGTGCTGATCGAGGCGATCGACGACCTCGACACCGCCGCACGCATCGAAGGCGACGCGCTGGAGCTGCGGCCCGTCGCGGTGGCGCTGCATCCACTGGTGACGCGCGCCGTCGCCGACCTGCGCCCGCTGGCCGATCTTCGGGGGGCGCATGTCGCGGTGCCGGACGACGGTGCCGCGGCGACGGTGCTCGCCGACGACCGCGCGCTTGAGCGGCTGGTCACGCGGCTGCTGGCAGCGCTCGTCTCGGCAGCGGGGCGGGGTGAACGGCTGTCCGTCGCCATCGCGGAGACGGACGATACCGTCACCCTGGTCGTTGACAAACCGGCGGCGCTGGACCTGGCAGAGGATGCGGGGGAGAGCGAGGGAGCGCCGCTGCTCGGCACCGCCTTCGCGCTGCGGCTGGCGGGCAATCTGGCGCTGGAGCTCGGCGGTGCGCTCGTGATCGGCGCGCAACGCTTGACTTTGCGGCTGCCCGCGGCGGTAGATCACGAGATGGGGCAAGCCTCGACCAACTGACGTGCCGGATGACGCTTCCGAGCGGGCGCCGTACCGTGTGCCCGCGCCGCGGGCGGGGGAGCTGGTCGCCTGGCCCGCCGGGTTCGGCACGCGCTATCTGGTGTTCGTCGATGTCGAGGAAGAGTTCGACTGGCGGCGCCCGCGGGAGAGACGAAACCGCAGCGTCACCGCGATGGCGGCCTTCCCCGATGCGCAGCGGCGCTTCGGCGATGAGGGCATCGGGCTGACCTGCATGGTCGATCATCCGGTGGCGACTGATCCGACGGCCGTCGCCATCCTCCGGCGTGCGGTGGAGGACGGGCAGGCGGAGATCGGCGCGCAGCTGCACGCCTGGGTGACGCCGCCGTTCGACGAGACGCTGACATCGGCCAACAGTTATCCGGGAAATCTGCCGCGTACGCTGGAGGCGGCGAAGATCGATGCGCTGACGGCCGCGCTCACCCGGGCGTTCGGTCGTCCGCCGCGCGCATATCGCGCAGGACGTTACGGCATCGGGCCGAACACCCTTAGCCTTCTCGCCGAGCGCGGCTATCGCGTCGATAGCTCGATCCGGGCACGTTACGATTACCGCGCCGACGGCGGTCCCGATGCGCGCACGGTCGGCTCAGCGGCCTTCCGGCGCGACGGGCTGATCGAATTGCCGCTGACCACGGTGTACACCGGGGCTGCCCGGCGATTGGGCGGGGCGCTGTACGGCATGGCTGGCCATGTGCCGCATGCGCGAGGCGCGCTGGCGAGGACGGCGCTGCTGTCCCGCGTGGCGCTGACGCCGGAGGACATGCCGATCGTGGATGCGCTGGAGGCGGTGCGTGTAGCGGCCGGCGAGGGCGAGCGGCTGCTCATCTTCTCCTTCCACTCGCCGTCGCTCGCGCCTGGGCATACGCCGTATGTCCGCGACCTGGCCGACCTTGCGGCGTTCTGGGATTGGTGGCGCGCGATGTTCGCGCATCTGCGCCGCTTGGATGTGCAGCCGGCGACCCTGAACGAGGTGATAGGCGCGGCGGGATAGAGTGGTCGGGGAGACAGGATGAAAGCGAGCGTCCTATACCTCGAAGCCTGATCGAGCTCCTCCTCGGTCGACTTGCATCTCAGCATATTGCAAGTTAGCTTGACTGCGATTGCAAGAAAGAGGGTGAATCGGGACCGCAATCGTACAAGGGGGGACGAAGCAATGGCCGTCAAGACGAGCAAACACGCGCTCTACGCATCGTTGGCGATCGGCGCGCTGCTGATTGCGTCTGCAGCTTCAGGACAGGCGGCGGACAGCGCGGCACCGGCCCAGGCCGAGCCTGCGGGTGCGAACAGCGACCAGATCGGCGACGTCGTCGTCACAGCGCAGCGGCGCGCGGAGTCGCTCCAGTCGGTGCCGCTGTCGGTCGTCGCGATCAATGGAGACACGCTGCGCGCCGCCGACGTGACCGGCATCGACCGTCTGCAGCAGATCGCGCCGGGCCTGCGCATCGGCCGCTCGGGCTCGGATCCGCGCCCGGCGATGCGCGGCACGTTCACCGCGGCAATCCAGGGCAACAACGACCCGCGCTTCGGCTTCTACATCGACGAAGTCTATCAGTCGCGGACGTCGCAGCTGAGCATGCCGTTCGTCGACCTCGAGCGGGTCGAGGTGCAGAAAGGGCCGCAGGGCACATTGTACGGCCGCAACAGCTTCGGCGGCAACATCGCGGTGACCACCGCGGCGCCGAAGAGCGCGTTCGATGCCGGGTTCGACCTGACCTACGGCAATTACGACCGCAAGCTGATCCAGGGCTTCGTCAACCTGCCGGTCTCGCCCGATCTCGCGGTGCGCTTCGCCGGCGCATTCGAGGACCGCGACGGCTATATCGGCAACATCGGCAACCCTCGGGCGGTCGCCGACGACAAGCACCAATATTACGTCCGCGGCAGCGTCCGCTGGGCGCCGGAGGCGCTCGACGGCAAGCTGGAGGTGCTGGCCCACGCCTCGCATTGGGACGAGAAGGACCACGGCAACGGCGCGTTCGGCTCCAAGCACGACGTGCTGCTGGCCGCGGTGACCTTTTACGTCGACGGCATCTTTGCGGAGTTCAAGGCCATCGCGGCCTCCGACCGCAGCCCAGCGGACGCCCTATGCGCCATCCTCGGCGCCATGGCCAGGCCGGATGCCGCACGCGCCGGGCCGGACGCGACCACCCAGCCCTGGGCGGTACGGGTCATCGACACGGCGGCATCGGGTGGGAGGGGCCAGTGCAGCACGGTGGTGACTGC
>CAXTNG010000426.1:0-346 GCA_964245475.1 uncultured Sphingomonas sp.
CTCGTCGTTGAGCTCGACCTCACCCGCGGACTCACCGGCGAAGGAGGAAACCTTGATCTGCACGCTCAGCCCTCCTGGCCGTCAGTCGCGGTCACGTCGGTCGCCGTATCGGCGGGCGTGTCGGCAACGGTGTTGGTGTTGACAGCGGCCTTGAGACCCGCCGGATAGGGCGCCTCTGCATGGCGGTCCTGCTTGACCGCGTCCTTGACGAACAGCCAGCCGCCCTTCGATCCGGGCACCGAGCCCTTGACGAAGATCAGCCCGCGCTCGGCGTCGGTGCCGACGATCTCCAGGTTCTGCTGGGTGCGGTTACGGTCGCCCATGTGGCCGGCCATCTTCTTGTTCT
>CAXTNG010000426.1:356-1288 GCA_964245475.1 uncultured Sphingomonas sp.
TCGAGCTCGATCTCGGTGCCGTCGCCGGTGAAGGACTTGGTGGTGAGCTTCATGGCGGTCAGCCCTCCTGGCCGTCGGTCGCGTCCACGGTCGCCGCATCGACCGGCAGGTCCGCGGGAGTCGCGTCGTTGTTGTTGGCATGGCTGGCGAGGCCCGCGGGATACGGCGCGGCGGACGGCCGCGCGACCTTCACCGCATCCTTGACCAGCAGCCACCCGCCCTTCGAGCCCGGCACCGAGCCACGCACGAAGATCAGCCCGCGCTCGACGTCGGTCGAGACGATCTCGAGGTTCTGCTGCGTGCGGTTCTTGTCGCCCATGTGGCCGGCCATCTTCTTGTTCTTGAAGACCTTGCCCGGATCCTGGCGCTGGCCGGTCGAGCCGAGCGAGCGGTGCGAGACCGAGACGCCGTGCGTCGCGCGCAGACCGCCGAAGCCCCAGCGCTTCATGCCGCCCTGAAAGCCCTTGCCCTGCGTCCGGCCCTGGATGTCGACGATCTGGCCGGCGACATAGTGATCGGCGGAAATCTCCGCGCCGACATCAAGGAGATTGTCCTCGGTCACGCGGAACTCGGCCAGGATCGCCTTGGGCTCGACCTCGGCCTTGCCGAAGTGGCCGCGCTGCGGCTTGGCGACGTTCTTCGCCTTGGCGACGCCGGCGCCGAGCTGGAGCGCGACATAGCCGTCGCGATCGGCCTCGCGGCGCGCGACGACCTGAACATTCTCGAGCGCCAGGACGGTGACGGGCACGTGGCGGCCGTCGTCCTGGAACAGGCGGGTCATCCCCATCTTCTTCGCGATCACGCCGGTGCGCATGATCCAATTCCTTCCAAACAGAGGCTCCAGGGCTACCCCGGGAGCTTGCCACGAAAAAGGCTCCGAGCTGTCCCGGAGCCTGGCCCAATCGAACTGCGCGCCCCGCCAGGGCCAATGT
>CAXTNG010000426.1:1298-2878 GCA_964245475.1 uncultured Sphingomonas sp.
TACTTCGATGGGACCCTGCCAGCCCGGAAATGCGAAGCGTGCCCCCGTCCCGGGCTGGCGTTCCTGAAGCTCAGAAACAGACGGGAGACGCTGTCCCGGCGGCAAGCCACCGGCGGTATCTCTCAAAGACCCGAGGCAGGACTCACGTCGACCGCCAAGGGAAGCGCGCCCTTAGGCCAACTTGATCTCGACGTCAACGCCGGCGGCGAGGTCGAGCTTCATCAGCGCGTCCACCGTCTGCGGAGTCGGCTGCACGATGTCGAGCAGGCGCTTGTAGGTGCGCGTCTCGAACTGCTCGCGCGACTTCTTGTCGATGTGCGGGCCGCGATTGACCGTGAACTTGTCGATGTGGGTCGGCAGGGGAATGGGCCCGCGGATCAGCGCACCGGTGCGGCGCGCGGTGTCGGCGATGTCGCCCGCGGCCTGATCGAGCACGCGATGGTCGAACGCCTTCAGGCGGATGCGGATGTTGTTGTCCATTATACCCTACCGATGAGAAAGAGCGGACCCGTTGCCGGGCTCTTGCTGTTCATAGAAATTGGTCGAGGGCGCGGCTCTTGGCAGAGCCCTCTACAAAAAGCAACCGCCCGACGCTCCCTTGGTGAAGGAGCGCCGGGCGGCGGCTCAGCCTTGACGGCTTACTTGCTGATGCCGCTCACCACGCCGGCGCCGACAGTGCGGCCGCCCTCGCGGATCGTGAAGCGCTGGCCGACGTCCATCGCGATCGGCGCAATCAGCTTGATGCCGAGCGCGACGTTGTCGCCGGGCATCACCATCTCGGTGCCCTCGGGCAGCTCGACGGTGCCGGTGACGTCGGTCGTGCGGAAGTAGAACTGCGGGCGGTAGTTGGCGAAGAACGGCGTGTGACGGCCACCCTCCTCCTTCGACAGCACGTAGACCTCCGACGAGAAGTCGGTGTGCGGCTTGATCGAGCCGGGCTTGCACAGCACCTGACCACGCTCGACCTCGTCGCGGCCGACGCCGCGGATCAGCGCGCCGACGTTGTCGCCCGCCTGACCCTGGTCGAGCAGCTTGCGGAACATCTCGACGCCGGTGACCGTGGTCTTGCGGGTGTCGTTGATGCCGACGATCTCGACTTCCTCGCCGACCTTGATGATGCCCGTCTCGACGCGACCGGTGACGACGGTACCGCGGCCCGAAATCGAGAACACGTCCTCGATCGGCATCATGAACGGCTTGTCGAGCGGACGCTCCGGCTGCGGGATGTACTCGTCGACCGCCTGCATCAGCTTGAGCACGGCGTCATGGCCGATCTCGGGGGTCTTGTCCTGCAGCGCGGCGACCGCCGAGCCCTGGATGATCGGGATGTCGTCGCCCGGGAACTCGTAGGACGACAGCAGCTCGCGAATCTCAAGCTCGACGAGCTCGAGGATCTCGGCGTCATCGACCAGGTCGACCTTGTTCATGAACACGACCATCGCCGGCACGCCGACCTGGCGCGCGAGCAGGATGTGCTCGCGGGTCTGCGGCATCGGGCCGTCGGTGGCCGACACGACCAGGATCGCGCCGTCCATCTGCGCGGCGCCGGTGATCATGTTCTTCACATAATCGGCGTGGCC
>CAXTNG010000427.1:0-2873 GCA_964245475.1 uncultured Sphingomonas sp.
GTAATCGGGCGGGCGTTGCTCCGCTTCGCTCCACCGCTTAGACCCTGCGTCATGAGTTCCCGCTTGGCGCGGCTGTGTGCGGTCGCCGGTCTCCTTCTGCCCGCCGGCCTCGCTGCCCAGAGCACGCCCGCGCCGGTGAAGCAGGAGCTCGACCCCGCGTCACCGCTTGCGCCTTTGCCCGACATCGGCGTGGACTGGCCCGACCTGACGACCGGTGAGGCGACTGCTGCGAGCGGCGCGACCGAGGCGTCCATGGAGACGCGGTACAGCTGGGCGGTGGGGGGTATCGACGCGGTGGCGACACCGCTGCTGCGCCAGCGCTTCGACCAGCTTTCGACGCTGTCGGCGAACGACGGCGACCCGGCCAACGCCGCGCAGCTCGAGCGGCGCGCGCGCGAGGATGCGGAACTGCTCGTCACGCTGCTGCGCGGCGAAGGCTATTACGACGCGCGGGTGGAGACGCGGGTGGAGCCGGGTACGCGGCCGCGCGTGGTGCTGGAGGCGGCGCCGGGGACGCTCTATCGCTTCGCGCGGGTGACGGTGAACGGGCTCGTCGCAGCGGGCGACAAGGCCGCGGCGCTCGGCGATACTTTCGGGATCAAGCCGGGCTCGGCTGTCGATGCGGATGCGATCGTCAACGGGCGGGTGGCGCTGGCAGGGGGGCTGGCGACCGGCGGATTCCCGTTTGCCGATGTCGGCGACCCGCAGATCACGGTCGACCGGGCTGCACGGGAGGCGACGCTCGACCTCACCGTCATGCCGGGCGAGGCGTTGCGCTTCGGCCGCGTCGTCGCTGCGCCGGGCAACCGGGTGTTCGGCGCGGACCACGTACAGGATATCGCGCGCTTCCATGCCGGCGAGCAATATGACGCGTCCAAGCTCGACGACCTGCGCCGTGCGCTGATCCAGACCAGCCTGGTGTCGGCGGTGGACGTCAAGCCGGTGCCGGGCAGCCAGCCGGGGACGGTGGACGTACAGGTCAAGCTCGACCCCGCGCCGCCACATACGGTTGCGGGCGAGCTCGGCTACGGCACCGGCGAAGGCGCGCGTGCGGAATTGAGCTGGACGCACCGTAATCTGTTTCCGCCGGAAGGCGCGCTGACCCTGCGCTCGGTGCTCGGCACGCAGGAACAGCTCGGCGCGGTGACCTTCCGCCGCAACAACTTTCGCGGGCGCGACCGGGTGCTGACCTTCCAGGTCGCCGCGGCGCATACCCAGCGGGATGCCTATGACGCCAAGACCTTCTCGCTATCCGGCAATCTGGAGAGGCAGACCAACATCTTCTTCCAGAAGACCTGGACCTGGTCGTTGGGCGCCGAGCTGCTCGCGTCGGACGAGCAAGACGTCGAGGTCGCGACCGGACTTCCAAGACGCCGGACCTTTTTGATCGCGGCGGCGCCGACCAGCCTGAATTACGACGGATCGGACGATCTCCTCAACCCGACGCGCGGGTTCCGGCTGGGCGCGCGGATCAGCCCCGAGCTGTCGCTGCAGGGCGCGGCGTTCGGCTATACGCGGACGCAGGGCGACGCGAGTGCTTACTATCCAGTGCGGCCGGGTGTTGTGCTCGCGGGGCGGGCGCGGCTCGGGACGATCTTGGGCGTGCCGCGCGAAAAGGTGGCGCCGAGCCGCCGCTTCTACGCGGGCGGCGGTGCGTCGGTGCGCGGCTACGGCTATCAGTCGATCGGGCCGCGCGACCCCAACAACGACCCGATCGGCGGGCGCAGCCTGGCTGAGTTCGCGGTCGAGGCACGCATCAAGCTGTTCGGCAACATCGGGCTGGTGCCGTTCCTCGACGCCGGCAACATCTATACCGCCGCGCTGCCCGACTTTTCCGGCCAGCGCTACGGCACCGGGCTGGGGCTGCGCTATTATTCGAACTTCGGGCCGATCCGCCTCGACGTGGGTACGCCGATCAACCCGCAGCCGGGCGACACGCGGGTCGCGGTCTATGTTTCGCTGGGGCAGGCGTTTTGATCTGGCTGCGGCGGATTGGGCTGGCGCTGCTTGGGCTGGTGGCGCTGGCGGCGCTGGCTCTGGTGGTGGTCGACAGCGGGCCGGGGCATCGCTGGGTGGCGAACCGGATCGCGGGGGTGAAGACCGCGACCGGCTTGCGCTTCTCGGTCGGGCGGATCGACGGGTCGCTGTACGGGCGGTCGCAGCTGCGTGACGTTCGGGTGTACGACCTAGACGGGCTGCTCTTCCGCGCACCGCAGGCGACGCTCGACTGGCGGCCTTGGGAGTGGTTCCAGAACAGGCTGACCATTCGCGAGCTGATCGTGCCGCAGGCGACACTGTTCCATGCGCCGCGGACGCAATCGTCGGGTCGCAAGAAGCCATTGCTGCCGGACTTCGACATCGCGATTGGGTGGTTGAAGGTGGGGCGGCTGGTGTTGGCCAAGCCGGTGATCGGGCGTGAGCGGGTCGCACGGCTGGAAGGGCGGGCGGTGATCCGGAGCGGACGGGCGAAGATCGCGCTCGATGCGCTGGTGGAGGGCAGCGACCGGGTCGTGCTCGCCCTCGATGCGGAACCCGCGCGCGACCGGTTCGACCTCGACGTGAAGGGTCGGGGTGCGGCGGGCGGGGTGCTGGCGCACATGGTTGGGGCTCGCGCGCCGGTGCAGCTCGGGCACCCGACCCGCATCTTCCTCGAGCAGGTGCACACGCAGGACGTCGGCGAACAGGTGGTGATAGCGGTACCACTGCCGACGGTCGTCGAGCGGCACGAGGAACAGGTTCGCGTGCTCCAACGCGGCCAGCGTCGCCCGGCCGCCGGCCGTCCCGGTGACGGCGTCGCACAGCGGACCGGTCAGCCGCTCGAGCACGGACGTCCGGAGCAGGAACTCGCGCCTCTCGGACGGCAGCCGGGCCAG
>CAXTNG010000428.1:0-1874 GCA_964245475.1 uncultured Sphingomonas sp.
GCGGCAGAAGCCGACCAGCCGGTCGGTCTCGCCCGCCATCGCCGAGACGACGACCGCGACCTGGTGGCCCGCCTCGACCTCGCGCTTCACCCGTGCCGCAACGGTGCGGATGCGCTCGATCCCGGCCATCGAGGTGCCGCCGAACTTCATCACGATACGCGCCACGGTTCTGCCATTCTCCTTGGAGGAAAGCGGGCGTCCTGATAGGAACGACCCATGACGAGCGCAACCGTAACGACCGACACGATCGACCCGCGCGAGGCGGCGCATTTCGGCGGCCTTGCGGCGGACTGGTGGGACCCGAAGGGCTCGTCGGCGATGCTCCACAGGCTCAATCCGCCACGCCTTGCCTATATTCGGGAGCAGGTCGACGCGCATTGGGACGGCGCGCCGGAAAGCTTCACCCCGCTCGCCGGCAGGACCGCGCTCGACGTCGGCTGCGGCGCGGGGCTGCTGTGCGAGCCGCTCGCCCGCCTGGGTGCAGCGGTGACCGGGATCGACGCGGCGCCGGAGAATGTCGCGGCGGCTGAGGCGCATGCGGCGGCCGGCGGGCTGGCGATCGACTATCGCGCGGGGAGCGTCGCGGCGCTGGGTGCCGGCGAGCGGTTCGACCTCGTGACCTGCCTCGAGGTGATCGAGCATGTGATCGACCGCGAGACGTTCGTCCGGGGGTTGGCGGGTGCGCTTGCCGAAGGCGGGCTGATGATCCTGTCGACGCCGAACCGCACCGCGATGTTGCGTGCGATGATGATCGGGGTGGCGGAGGGGACGGGCATGATCCCGCGCGGCACCCACGACTGGCACCGCTTCCTGACGCCTGAGGAGCTCGGCGCGCTGCTCGCCGCCGAGGGGCTGACCGTGACCGACACCCGCGGGCTGATCCTCTCGCCCGCCAAGGGCTTCGCGCTCGGCGAGAGCACCGCGCTCGACTATTTCGTGACGGCTATTCGGGCCTAGAACAACGAGCGGTAGACCTGACCCGTTCGTGCTGAACGAAGTCGAAGCACTTGGTCGAAGCGTGCCCTTCGACTTCGCTCAGGGCGAACGGAGGTTGGGTCAGATTTCACGCAACATGCTTTAAAACGTCATCGGATCGGGGCCGATCCGGCCGTCTTCGCAATCCAGCGCCGCGATCTGCGCCATGTCCTCCTCGTCGAGCGTCAGCGTCGCCGCGGCGGCGTTCTCGGCGAAATGCTCGGGGGACGACGCCTTGGGGATCACCGCCAGCCCCGACTGGAGATGCCAGGCGATCACTACGCGTGCGGGCTCGACGCCGTGCTTGCCGGCGATCGCGCCGATCACCGGATCGCCGAGCACCTGGCCATGGCCGAGCGGGCTCCAGCTCTGCGTGACGATGCCGCTCTCTTCCATCCAGCTGCGCAGCTCGATCTGCTGAAAATAGGGGTGGCATTCGATCTGGTTGACCGCCGGAATCACGCCGGTGTGGTCGATCGCACGCTCGAGGTGGCGTTCGAGGAAGTTGGACACGCCGATCGACTTCGCCTTGCCCGCCTCATGCAGAGCGACCAGCGACTTCCACGCGGTGACGAACTTCGCGTCGCCCGGACGTGGCCAGTGGATCAGGTAGAGGTCAACCGCGTCCATGCCGAGCAGCGCCAGGCTCTCGTCGAGCGCGGCCTCGGCATCCTCGTGGCGGTCGTTCCACAGCTTGGTGGTGACCCAGGCGCCGGTACCGCGCACGCCGTCGCCGACGCCGCGCTCGTTGTGGTACATTGCCGCGGTGTCGACCAGCCGGAAGCCCGCGTCGATGCCGGCGCGGACGAGGCTCGCGACCTGCCCTTCCGGCAATCCGTAGGTCCCCAGCCCCAGCGCGGGCATCGCGCGGCCGTCAATCCAACGGATGTCGGTCATGG
>CAXTNG010000428.1:1884-2872 GCA_964245475.1 uncultured Sphingomonas sp.
CGGTCATGGCGCACCTCCTCGCCCCCGATTGACGCCCCGGGACGAAACGCGCAAGCGCCGCCGCCATGATCGAGCATATCCTGGCCGCGGTGGCGAGCTTCGCCATCGCCGTGATCTCCGCCGGCGGCTATCTCGGCATCGTGCTGCTGATGGCGATCGAGAGCGCCTGCGTGCCGCTGCCGTCCGAGATCATCATGCCGTTCGCGGGCTATCTGGTCTCGACCGGGCGCTTCGAGCTGTTCGCCGCCGCGACCGCAGGGGCGATCGGGTGCAATCTCGGCTCGATCGTCGCCTATGAGGCCGGCAAGCGCGGCGGGCGGCCGGTGGTTGAGCGCTGGGGGAAGTATCTGCTGATCGGCACCGACGAGCTCGACGCCGCCGACCGCTTCTTCGCGCGCTGGGGCAATTGGGCGGTGCTGGTGGGGCGGCTGCTGCCGGTGATCCGCACCTTCATCGCCTTTCCGGCGGGCGTCGCGCGGATGCCGCTCGTGCCCTTCCACCTCTACACCTTCATCGGCTCCTGGCCGTTCTGCTTCGCATTGACCTGGGTGGGCATGAAGCTGGGCGCCGCTTGGCACAGCGACCCGCGGATCAAGGCCTTCTTCCACCGCGCCGACCTGGCGATCGGTGCGGTGCTGGTGGTGCTGGCGGCGCTCTACATCTGGCACAAGGTGCGCGGGATCAGGACGCGCGCCTGACCCGGATGGCAAGCCACGCGAGCGCGGGCCCCGCGACCGCCGCCCACATCTCGAACCCGGCCCACGTCGACCAGCCCCACCATTCGCTCGCGACCGAGGTGATGTCGCCGCGCGCGAAGCGTCCGCCGAGCACCGCGCCCCACAGCGGAAAGCGGTAGAAGGGCGGGCTCAGGATCTCCGACCCGGCGATGGCGGCGTTGATCGCGATCGACACGCCCAGCATCACCACCGCGGCGATCCGCTCCCGGTGACCGGCGCGTTGCCAGAAGGCGGCAAGCCCGAGCGCAAGC
>CAXTNG010000429.1:0-1321 GCA_964245475.1 uncultured Sphingomonas sp.
GGCTGTTGCGCGCGGCGACGACGTTGCCCGCCTTGTCGCCGATCAGCGCGATCCCGCCCAGCAGCAGCATGTCGCGCGGTCCGAGCAGCGCGGCGAGGCGCGCGCGCGCACGCGGCTGCTCCTCGAGGAAATCGGGGGTCGCAGCCTCGGGCCACAACAGCAGCCGCGGCTCAGCGCCGGGCGTGCCGGAGAGGCGGGCGAGGCGCAGGAAATTGGCGCGCTCAAAATCCTTGCGCCATTTCTGGTCCTGCCCGATGTTGGGCTGGACGATCCGGATCAATGCTCCCGGTCCGGCGTCGGCGGTCAGCAGGACGAGCGCGCCATAGACCAGCGCGATCGCCACTGGCACCGCGGCGGACAGGCCGTCGCGCCAGCGCCGGCCGACCGCGAGCCACAGCGCGCCGCCCGCCAGCACGGTCAGCCCTGACAAGCCATAGGTGCCGATCCAACGCGCCGCGAGCGCGTCGCCGGCCCAGATCACCGCCACCGGATTCCATGCGAAGCCGGTGAACATCGTCGCGCGCAGCCACTCGCTGACGATCCACGCCGCGGCGAGCAGCAGGACGAGGCGCAGCCGGTCGCGCACGCCCCAACGCCACGCCAGCCCGGTCGCGATCGCCGGATAGACGGCGAGATACAGCGACAGCAGCACCACCGCGATCCAGCCGAGCCAGGCGGGCATCGCCGCCTGGAAGGTGAAGGCGGTCGCGATCCAGTTGAGCCCGAGCACGAACTGGCCGACCCCGAACCACCAGCCGAGCGCCAGCGCGCGGCGCAGGCCCCGCGCGCGATCGAGCAACGCGAGCAGACCGACGAAGGCGAGGACCGTAAGGGGCCACAGATGCAGTGGGGCGAAACCGCACGCCGAGGCGAGGCCGAGCAGGAAGGCGAGGGCGAGCTGCATGCGGGTGGCGCTATTGCCCGGCAGATGCGGCTTTACAACCGTCTCTCGTCATTCGGCTTTACTGCGACGACGGGACCGGTAGGAACGGACCATGTCCTCGCTCGCGCCCTTCCACCTTGCCTTCCCCGTCGATGACCTGGCCGCCGCGCGCCGCTTCTATGGCGGCGTGCTCGGCTGTCGCGAGGGACGCAGCGCGCAAGGCTGGGTAGATTTCGATCTTTACGGTCACCAAATCGTCGCGCATCTCGCATCACGTCACGAGGAGATCGCCAATCCGGTCGACCAATATGACGTGCCCGTGCCGCATTTCGGCGTCGTGCTCCCATGGGACGCATGGCACGAACTCGTGGCCCGGCTGAAGGCGGCCGGGACGGCGTTCGGCATTCCGCCGCATATCCGCTTCGCCGGCGAGGTCGG
>CAXTNG010000429.1:1331-2853 GCA_964245475.1 uncultured Sphingomonas sp.
ACCCCGGCCCTGATCGCCGAGCTGCAGGCGGCGGCGGGCAATGCGCTGGAGTTCAAGGCGTTCAGGGATGCGGCGCGGCTGTTCCAGAAGGACTGACCGCAGCGCTGACCCGCCACACCGTGTTGCCGACGTCGTCCGCCACCAGCAGATCGCCGGCCTTGTCGATCACCACCCCGACCGGCCGCCCCTGCGCCTCGCCGGCGGTGTTGAGGAAGCCGGTAAGGACGTCGCTCGGCTTGCCCGCGGGCTTGCCGCCGGCGAACGGCACGAAGATCACCTTGTAGCCCGATCGCGGCTTGCGGTTCCACGAGCCGTGCTGGCCGATGAACGCGCCTTGCGCCAGCGCGGGGCCGAGCTTGGCGCCCTCGGCGAAGCTCAGGCCGAGCGAGGCGGTGTGCGGGCCGAGGCCGTAGTCGGGGCGGGTGGTCACCTCGAGCGCGTCGGGCTTGGGATCCTTGACGCGCGCGTCGACAGTGTCGCCCCAGTAACTCCACGGCCAGCCATAAAAGCCGCCGAACTGGACGCTGGTCAGATAATCGGGGACGAGATCGGATCCGATCTCGTCGCGTTCGTTGACCACGGTCCACAGCGCCTTGCTGGTCGGCTCCCACGCCATGCCGTTGGGATTGCGCAGGCCGCCGGCGAAGATGCGGTGCTGCCCGGTCCTGGCGTCGACTTCCCAGATCGCCGCGCGGCCTTCCTCGGCGGCGATGCCGTTCTCGGCGACGTTGCTGTTCGATCCGACGGTGACATAGAGCTTCGACCCGTCGGCGTTGGCGATGACGTTCTTGGTCCAGTGATGGTTGATCGTGCCGGCCGGCAGGTCGGTCACCTTGACCCCGGGGGCGGTGATCCGGGTGGCGCCCGTCGTGTAGGGGAAACGCAGCAATTTGTCGGTGTCGGCGACGTACAGCTGGTCGCCGACCAGCGCCATGCCGAACGGCGAGTTGAGTCCGGACAGGAAGATCGAGCGCGTCTCCGCCTTGCCGTCGCCGTCGGCGTCGCGCAGCAGCGTGATGCGGTTCGCCGAGGGCACGCCGGCCCCGGCATTGCGCATCACCCGCTTCATGATCCAGCCCCTGATGCCCTTCGCGTCGTCGGGCTTGGGCGGCGCATTGGTCTCGGCCACGAGCACGTCGCCGTTGGGCAGCACCGTCAGCCAGCGCGGATGGGCGAAGCCCGCGGCGAAGGCGTTGACCGCCAATCCCGGCGCCGCGACCGGCGTCGCCCCCGCCGGCCAGCCGACCGCCTTGGCGGTGTTGACCGTCGGCAGCCAGGTCTTGTTGGGCTCCGGCAGGGTCGGATTCGCGCCCTGGCCCGCGGCGACGTCGAGCTTGGCCTTCTCGCCGCAGCCGGCGAGCAGGAGCGGCAGCGCGAGGATGACGATCGAGGTACGGCGCATGGTATGATCTCCTCGCGATCGAGCCCGATCGCCGCGGCATCTCAACCTCATTCCCCGCCCTCCGGTTCCATCGGCGCGGGCGGTGGGGGGTAGAGCCGCAACCGGGTGATGCGACGCGCG
>CAXTNG010000430.1:0-2848 GCA_964245475.1 uncultured Sphingomonas sp.
GTATGCGGCACTGCCCTGAGTGGTGAAGCTGAACAAGTTGACACCAGGTTGACACTATCGCGCATGCCGTTCGCGGTTGCTTTGGCATTGCTGAGAAAGAGCATTGGGGCGATCCCCGATTCGACGGCGATGGACGATGCACGGGTCAGCGGTTGTAGGACAGCAGCGAATTGCGGCGGCTACCTAGCTAATATCCTCCCCCGCAAGGGGGAGTGGCGCCGAAGGCGACGGAGGGGGAGGTAGGCAACCGGATGCGATCCTGTCGCGCCGGTCGACGGCCATAATGATGATCTGTCGTGCCACACCTTCGGTGTTCCTCAGCACGTCGTGCGCTGCGTAGCGGACCACTCGCAAGCCTTGCGAAGTGAGCCACGCGTTTCGCCTTGCATCTCGTTCAGGTCGATTGCCGCGCTCGTGCGCTTGGCCGTCTACCTCGATCACCAATCTCGCGGGAGCACAGAAGAAGTCGAGAGCGTAGTCGTCGGCTCCATGCTGCTTGCGAAAGCGTAAACCCGCATCGTTCTGCCTGAGCGCCAGCCATAAGGCGATCTCTGGCGGCGTCATTTGACGGCGGAGGCGCTTGGCATTCCGTTTGCCGAAGGACGATCCTTCCAAGCGCATGGCTTCCTCCCCCTCCGTCACGCTGCGCGTGCCACAGTGCGGGGTCGATCGTGCCCCCGGCACGATCTTGGATGCGCGGGGCACATCCAACCCCGCACTCCCTTGCGGGGGAGGATTGCAGCCTCACTCCGCTGCGACCAGCTCCACCGCATCGTCGAGCGGTTGCGCAAGCCGCGTGAGCATTTCCTTTGGCACGACCTGCCAGAAGTCGCCGGCGGTGCGGTCCCAGTCGTCGAGGATGCCTTGCGACCATTTGCTGTCGGTGTAGCGCGCGTGGGTGTCGATGTGGTCGCGGAGCAGCTGCTCCCAATGGGCTGACGACAGCCGCTGCCAGACGATGCTCTCGGGGTTGGCACGGGCTTCGAAGCTGCCGTCGGGGTCGTAGACGAAGGCCATGCCGCCGGTCATCCCCGCGCCGAAGTTGGCGCCAACGCGGCCGAGCACGATCGCGACGCCGCCGGTCATGTACTCGCAGCCGTTGGCGCCGCAGCCCTCGACCACCACGGTCGCGCCCGAGTTGCGCACCGCGAAGCGCTCACCCGCCTGGCCTGCCGCGTAGAGCTTCCCCGAGGTCGCGCCGTAGAGGACGGTGTTGCCGACGATCGTGTTGTCCTGGCTTTTGAGCGGCGAGGACACGGCGGGGCGGACGACGATGGTGCCGCCCGACAGCCCCTTGCCGACATAGTCGTTGGCGTCGCCGAACACTTCGAGGCGGATGCCCTTGCACAGGAAGGCGCCGAGCGACTGTCCGGCCGAGCCGCGCAGGCGGATGGTGACATGGCCGTCCTGCAGAGCCGACATGCCGAACTTGGCGGTGATCTCGGCGGACAGGCGGGTGCCGACCGCGCGGTGGGTGTTGCGGACGCTGTAGGTCAGCTGCATCTTCTCGCCGCGGCTGAACACAGCGGCGGCGTCCTTGATGATCTGCGCGTCGAGGCTGTCCGGGACGGCGTTGCGGAAGGTCGACAGCGAGAAGCGGCGCTCGGCGTCGGTCGCGTCGACCTTGGCCAAGATCGGGTTCAGGTCGAGATCGTCGAGGTGCTCGGCGCCTCGGCTGACCTGGCGGAGCAATTCGGTGCGGCCGATCACCTCGTCGAGGCTGCGGACGCCGAGGCGCGCGAGGATGTCGCGCACTTCCTCGGCGATGAAGGTCATCAGGTTGATGACCTTCTCCGGCGTGCCGTTGAACTTGGCTCGCAGCCGCTCGTCCTGGACGCAGACGCCGACCGGGCAGGTGTTCGAATGGCACTGGCGCACCATGATGCACCCCATCGCCACGAGGCTCAATGTGCCGATGCCGAACTCCTCGGCACCGAGGATCGCGGCGATGACGATGTCGCGCCCGGTCTTCAGCCCACCGTCGGCGCGCAGGCGGATGCGGCCGCGCAGGCCGTTGAGAGTAAGGGTCTGGTTGACCTCGGAAAGCCCCATCTCCCATGGCGTGCCGGCGTATTTGATGCTGGTCTGCGGCGAAGCGCCGGTGCCGCCGACGTGGCCGGAGACGAGGATGACGTCGGCATGCGCCTTCGCCACGCCAGCGGCGACGGTGCCGATGCCCGCCGACGACACCAGCTTGACGCAGACGCGGGCGCGCGGGTTGATCTGTTTCAGGTCGTAGATGAGCTGCGCGAGATCCTCGATCGAGTAGATGTCGTGGTGCGGCGGCGGCGAGATGAGCATTACGCCCGGGGTTGCGTGGCGCAGCTTGGCGATGAACTCGGTCACCTTGAAACCGGGGAGCTGGCCGCCCTCGCCAGGCTTGGCGCCCTGCGCGACCTTGATCTCGATTTCCTCGCACGCGCCGAGATATTCGGCGGTGACGCCGAAGCGACCGCTGGCGATCTGCTTGATCGTCGAGTTGGCGTTGTCGCCGTTGGCATAGGGCTTGAACCGAGCGCGATCCTCGCCGCCCTCACCGGACACCGCCTTGGCGCCGATGCGGTTCATCGCGATCGCCAGCGTCTCATGCGCTTCCGGGGAGAGCGCGCCGAGCGACATGCCCGGCGTGACAAAGCGCTTGCGAATTTCGGTGATCGCCTCGACCTGTTCCTGCGGCACGCCTTCGCTCGGAAAATTGAACTGGAGCAGGTCGCGCAAATAGACCGGCGGCAGGTCGGCGACGCCGCGGCTGAACTGGAGATATTGGGTGTAGCTGTCGGTGGCGACCGCCGACTGGAGCAGGTGCATGAGCTGCGCCGAATAGGCGTGCGTCTCGCCGGTGTGGCGC
>CAXTNG010000431.1:0-2838 GCA_964245475.1 uncultured Sphingomonas sp.
AGGTTGACCGCATCTCGCCCTGGAGCAGCGGCAGGGTGGCGATGTCGTAATGGGTGAAGCCGAGATAGCCGAGCAGCAGCGGGCGGCGAATGTCCTTGTCGACCGACGCCAATGCTTCGGCGAGACGCGCGTCAGTGTCGGCATCATGGCGGGGCAGATCGTAAGCCTTGTCGATCACATCGAGCAGGCCATCGCTGCGCAACGCTGCGCGCAGGTCCTGGTGCGCCTCGGCGCGCTGCAGTTCCAGATACGCGGCGAGCGACGCATAGACGGCTTCGCGCATCGCGCCGACCGCCGCGCCGTCCGCCTCCATCTCGGCGACGCGGCGCGCGAGGAAACGCAGCCGGCGGATGCGGAAGCCCAGGTCGAAGCGGCGGAGGAAGTCGATCGCGGCGGGGCTGGCGCGGTCCGCGAACGCGCTGCCGATCTCGTCTGCCCCGCTCGCCGCGACCGCAGCCTCCAACCGTTCCCGGATGCGCCGTCGCCGTTGTTCGCCGCCGCGATGGTTGCCGATCTGGTCGGCCAATCGGGCGAGCGCGTCGACGATGCCCGCGACCTTCAGCTGGTTATAGACGACGTAGCCATAGCCCGAGCCTTCGGCCGCGGCGAGCTGCGCCCGCTTGCGCCATCCCGCCAGCCGCGAGGCGGTGGGCCGATCGAGGGACAGGGTGTGACCGAAGAGCCGGTCGACCTCGGCCTCCACTTCGGGCCGGAGCGCGGCAACGATGCGGCGCAAGCGATCGATGCGGGCGGAACGGTCGGCGATCGCCTCCAGATTGTCGCGGATCGGCTGCTGGCGCGGCAGCTCGCTCAAGGCACCGAGTATGGTCTGGAAGAAGCCGGGCTCGCCGGCGGCGCCTGCGGGCCTGATCTTCGTGCCCGGCGAGGGGTCGATGTAGACGAAGCGGCGGTCGATCTCGCGCCGCGCCGGCCGCTGCACCAGCGCTTCGATCGCCGGGCGGAACGGCGCATTCGCGAGGACCGAGCCGTCGATCAGCACCGCCTTGTCCGCCGCGCGCGCGGCGGCCTGGCGGGGCAGGATACGCTCGAGGAACGCCTGACGGCCCGGCCATCGCGCGCGCCGGGCCGCAAGGACGCGGTCGAGCTCGCGGACGGTGAAGGGCGGGAACGCCCCCGGAAAGCTCGATGTCGCGCGTGCGGCGAAAGCCAGTTCGGGCGCAGCGGCGAGCGTGTCGATGGCACGGCCGCGATCGGAGAAGCCGATGACCAGCCGGTGCTCGGTCTCGACCACTTCGGGCGGGCTGTGCAGAGTCAGCCGCTCGGGATGGCCGGTGAAGTCGGTGACGGTGACGAACAGGTCGAGCGGCTGCCCGTCGGGGAGCAGCCTCGGCCCCGGATCGCTCGCCGCCATGGCGTCGAAAGCGTCGAGCAGCATGCCCGTGAAGATTTCGCCCCCGAACGGCGGCTCGAACCAGCGCGAGCGGACGAAGTGCGAGAGCTTGGCGCGCACCTCGTCGCGGGTGTCCGCGTCGTCGACCTCGTCCAGGCTCTCGGCACTGCGCCCTGCCGCCATCCAGGCGAGCGGCAGCGCCCACATCTTGGAAAAACGCGAGCTCGGCGCAGCGTCGGGGTCGATCAGCGCCTCGACGTCGGCGCCGGCAAGCCACAGGTCGGTCAGCGGATCGAGGCTCTGCCCGGTCGCGATCGCCTGGCCCAAGAAGATGCCGTTGATTCCGCCCGCGCTGGCGCCGGCGACGATGTCGGCGAGCACGCGGACGCGGATGCGGCTGCGCGCCTCCATGTCCTCCAGCAGCTCGGCGTAGACCGCTTCGGAGCCGGTGGTCGGCGTGCCGTCGGCCCGCGCGCGGCTGGCGCGGACGAGGTGCCACACCTCCTTGGTGATGCCGTGCATGTAGACGGCGAGGCTGATCCCGCCGTAGCACACCAAAGCGAGGCGCAGCTCCTTCTCGTGCACCTCAGGCGGCTTCCAGCACCGCCCAGATCGGCAGGTGATCGGACGCCTTGCGCGCCGTCGCGCTCGCGTGGACGCCGCAGTCGACGATGCGAAGGTCGCGCGAGACCATGATCCGGTCGAGGCGCCCGACCGGCCGCCGCGTATGGAAGCTGGGGCCGGTGCCGGCGAAATCATGCTCACGTGCGAAATCGCGCAGGCAGCCCGCCGCCGCGCTCCACTCGTTGAGGTCGCCCATCAGCACGGCCGGAAGCCGGTGCGTGCAGCTCTGCACATGGCCGAGGATCGCGGCGGCCTGCTTGCGGCGCCACAGGCCCGAGAGATCGAGGTGCATGCCGACCACGCGGATCGCGCCTGCGCCGGTGCGAACGTCCGCCATGACCGCGCCGCGCGGCTCCAGCGCGGGGAGGTGGATCGCCTCGCAGTCAAGCACCTGCGACGACTTGCGGACGAGGATCGCGTTGCCGTGCCAGCCCATCGAATGCGCCCGCTTCGCAAGCCCGACCGCCTTCCAATGGCCGTGCTCCTCCAGCAGGTGCGGGGTGAGGACGCCGGCGCGCTGGCCGAAGCGGCGGTCGGCCTCCTGCAACGCGACCACGTCGGCGTCGATCTCGCAGAGGACGTCGAGGATTCGCTCGGGGCTGCGGCGGCGGTCGGTGCCGATGCCCTTGCGCATGTTGTAGCTGGCGACTTTGAGGGTGCGCGAGGTCATTCCGGGTGTGAAACGCCGGGGTGTGGTGCCGGTTGCAGGAATCGAACCCGCGACCTTCGGTTTACAAAACCGCTGCTCTACCAGCTGAGCTAAACCGGCATTCTCGCGTCCAATGCGTCAGGGGACACCGAAGGTCCAGCCTTCGGTTTGGGCGACCTCGCCGAGCCCGGCGGGACGCCAGAACTCTTCGCAA
>CAXTNG010000432.1:0-2831 GCA_964245475.1 uncultured Sphingomonas sp.
CCCGGGGGCAGCATGTGACCGCAGACGACTTCATCGCCAAGTGGTTGCCGTCCGGCGGTAACGAGCGCGCCAACACCCAACTTTTCATCACCGACCTATGCGCGCTGATCGGTGTTGCCCCGCCGCAACCGACGGTCAGCGACACCGCCGCCAACGATTACGTCTTCGAACGCCACGTCATCAAAACGGAGATCGACCGCACCACCTCCAACGGCTGGATCGACTGCTACAAGCGGGACAGCTTCATTCTGGAGGCGAAGCAGGGCAGCGCCGCCGACCAGCAGGCCTATGACGCGGGCCGGGGCGATTCCCTCCGCGACTTCTTCGGCCAGACCGCGGAGCAGCGGTTCAAACGCGGCATGGCGAAGCGCGGCACCGGCCAGTGGACCGGCGCGATGCAGCGCGCTGCCGGCCAGGCAGAGGGCTATGCCAAGGCCCTGCCCGCCGATCACGGCTGGCCGCCTTTCCTGCTGGTCACAGACGTCGGCTATTGCATAGATGTCTATGCGGACTTCCAGCGCAGCGGCAAAGGCTATGGCGTCTTTCCCGATCGCCGGTCTTTCCGCGTGACCTTGGAGGATCTGCGCGATCCTGCAGTGCGCACCCGCCTCGCCGCAATTTGGGACCGGCCGCTGTCGCTCGATCCGTCGGCGGAGGCCGCCCGCGTCACCCGCGAGATCGCGGGCCACCTCGCCACCCTTGCCCGCCGGATCGAGGCGCGCGAGCAGAACCCCGATCGCACCGCCGCTTTCCTGATGCGGCTGCTGTTCACCATGTTTGCCGAGGACACTGGCCTTATCCCGCGGGCGAGCTTTTCGATCTTGCTGAAGCGGGTGCGCGACCGCCCCGAGAACTTGCCGCCGATGCTGGCGGACTTGTGGGCGAAGATGGACACCCGCGGCTTCGTCGGCGCGCTCGGCGACGCCGGTGAGACGGTGCGCCGCTTCAACGGCTATCTGTTCAAGGAACAGACGGCGATCCCGCTTCAATCGGAGGAGATCGATGTCCTGATCGCCGCGGCCTCTGCCGATTGGCGTCAGGTGGAGCCGGCGATCTTCGGCACGCTGCTGGAGCGCGCGCTGGAGCCGAAGGAGCGCGCCAAGCTCGGCGCCCATTACACGCCCCGCGCCTATGTCGAGCGGCTCGTCGGGCCGACGATCATGGAGCCGTTGCGTGACGACTGGTCGGGCGCGCGCACCGCCGCGACACAGGCGGCGGAGGCCGGCGATCGCGACGCCGCCCGCTCGATCGTCGAGACCTTCCACGGCAAGCTCGCGCAGACTCGCGTGCTCGATCCTGCCTGCGGCACCGGCAACTTCCTCTACGTCGCGATGGCGCGGATGAAGGAACTGGAGGGCGAGGTGCTCGAGCTGCTGGAGGAACTCGGCGACGACCAATACCTAGCCGAGATCAGCGGCCACACGATCACGCCCGAGAATTTCTTGGGGATCGAGATCAACCCGCGCGCCGCGCAGATTGCACAGCTGGTGCTGTGGATCGGCTATCTCCAATGGCACTTTCGAGTGAACGGGGAGGGCCAGATGCCTGAGCCGCCGGTGCTGCGCAACGTCGAGACGATCGAGTGTCGCGACGCGCTAATCACCTCGGATCGGCGCGAGCTGGAGCGCGACCAATACGGACGCCCGGTCACGCGCTGGGACGGCGAGACAACGAAGAAGCATCCGGTAACGGGGAAGGACGTGCCCGACGAGACGGCGCGCGTGGAGGTATACCGCTACCTCAATCCTAAGACGGCAAAATGGCCAAAGGCGGACTTCATCATCGGAAATCCGCCATTCATCGGCAACAAGCGCCTAAAGGCTAGGCTAGGAGCCGAGTATACATTGGCGGTGCATCGTTGCTACCCCAAGGTGGCTAGGTCTGTCGACCTAGTGATGTACTGGTGGTCGAGAGCATCGGTATATATCAGGACATCTAATTTACGTCGCTTTGGTTTTATAACAACCAACAGTATAATTCAGCCTCTTAATCGCAAATTGATTACGCAGGAGATGAGCGGGCTCATCCCGATTAGCATTGTCTTGGCGATTGCCGACCATCCTTGGCGGGATACGGAAGCAGATGCGGCTGTGAGGGTGGCCATGACGGTGGTTGAGCGAGGTACAAGCTTGGGACGGCTTGGCGCTGTCCGGATGAGCAATCCGAACGCTGTAGTCAGAGATGAAGACATACATTTTGAAAAAGGGAATATAAGTAGCGCTCTTACGATTGGATCGGGCGGAAGCGCTGTATCCAAGCTGGCTGCTAACCGTCGACTGTCATATCAAGGCGTGACACCCGTTGGTGAGGGTTTTCGATTGCTTCCTAGCGAGCGCGTCAATCTGTTAGCATCTGAGCTTCATAGCGCTAAGTTTGTAAAGCCATATATCATTGGTCGGGATTTAGTGCGAAGACGGGAAGAGCGCTATACAATCGACGCTTTCGGCATCAGCCAACGTGATCTGATCAATCAGCACCTCAGCTATATAATTATTTAATGGAAAATGTGCATCCGGAACGGGCTGCGAATAACCGGAAGGCCTATCGTGACCGGTGGTGGGTATACGCGGAGCCTCGATCTGACTTGCGTAATGCCATTGATGGGCTTGATCGTGTTCTTGTAACGTGCAGAACAGCAAAGCACCGTATCTTCTCGATGGAAGAGAGTAAGACCGTTTTAGACGCCAAGATCGTGTGTGTTGCTCTTGCAGATGCATATTATCTTGGCATTCTCGGTAGCCGTTTTCATACGGGATGGGCCACAGCAACCGGGGCTAGTGAACCGCCCCGGGTTTGTCGGAGGCTCCAACTCCTGAGAAGGTGGAGCCGGT
>CAXTNG010000433.1:0-2819 GCA_964245475.1 uncultured Sphingomonas sp.
GCCATGCGTGCCGCCAGGGCCGAGAGCCAGTGCGCGTCGGGCGAGGCTTCGGCGAGCAGCCGGTTGCGCGCGCGCATCGCCGCCTCGTAGCGCGCCGCGTGGATGCCGTGCTGCGGGTGGAGCGCCAGCACCAGCCGGTCGAGGAAGCGGCGGCGCTCGCCTGCCCCCTCGACGAAGAGCCGGTCCATCGCCGGGGTGAGCCACAGGATCGTGACCCGCTCGGCGAGCGCCGCGGCGGACTGGGCGGCGGCGTTGATGCGGACGATGCGGCGCTCGGGGACGGACGCCTGCGTGCCGGTGGCCAGCACGGTGCCGTCGCCGAGCTCGCCGGCGATCCCGAACCCTCCCGGTCCGCCGATCCGCGCGACCGTCGACAGCGCCGCCCGCCGCAGGCCGCGCCCCGGTGCGAGCAGCGACACCGCTTCGAGCACGTTGGTCTTGCCCGCGCCGTTGGGGCCGGTGAGCACGACGAAGCCGGGGCCGGGCGCCAGCTGGAGGTCCGCGTGGTTGCGGACATCGGTGAGGACCAGGCGGGCGAGCATGCTGGGGTGTGTAGCGTCTTGCGCCCATTCGTCACCCCGGCCTTGTGCCGGGGTCCAGCGCGCGGCAGGCGATGGCGCAAGAGGCTCAAGCCCAACCTTCGCGGAACCCTGGACCCCGGCACTAGGCCGGGGTGACGGAAGTTAGGCCGCCACCGCCTTCTGCGAACTCGCGTAGGACGCCATCGCCTCGCCGAGCGCCGCCTGCGCCTGCTTGTACGCCACGGGCTCGGCGATCCCGAGCCGGCGGCGGGCGGCGTCGAGCGGTTCGTGGAGCAGCTGCTCGTAATCCTCGCCCATCAGCCATTGCGCGCGGCGGCCGTGGCGGTAGCCTTCCCACACGGCGCGCGCGAACAGGGTGTTGCCGGTCACCTTGAGGCTCTTGAGCGCCGCGCCGGCGCTGATGAACGCCCAGCCGAGCCCGCCGGTCTGCGCGTAGGAGAAGGCGACCAGCGCCGCCTCGCCCAGCGTCTCGTCGGCCTTGTAGCCGGTCAGCACATGCCAGATGTCGTGCACGTCGCGCGTCCGCCGCCCGAACCAGGCATAGGGGTGCTCGATCAGCGGCACCTTGTCGAGGTTGGAGATCTCGGCGAGCCCGGCCGCGCTATACCCCGTCTGCTCCAGGAACGCGCGGTACGCCGCGCCCATCGTGCCCGAGGCGAAGCTCGCGATGAACGCCGGATCGGAAAGGCGCTCGGCGAGCTCGGCCTGCCGGTATGCCAGCCGTGGCCCGTCGGGCGTCGCGAGCAGGCGGCGCCAATGCGTCTCGCCCTGGTCTCCGTTCAGGTTGCGCATGATCACGAACACCTGCTCGGTGTCGTCGCTATTGGCGAGGAGCTTGGCGAGCGCGCGGGCGGCGACGGGCAGATTGCGGCGGGGCGGCTGATAGGTCATCGGGCGAGTCCTTACTGACAGTCATGTCAATAGCGGAATGCGGCCCGCGCGTCAACCCTCAGGCGTTGGTGCTGACGTAGAGCTGCTCGACGCCATGGCTGTCGGCCCAGGCTACGCCCGCCGCCTCCGCCTGCTCCATCGTCCCATAGGCGCCGCCGTCGACGAGCGCGATCGATTCGGCCTGCTCGCTATCGCCGCAGTTGATCAGCGCCGCCGCCTCCAGCCGAACGGTGCCGTCGGGCAGCTCCTGCAGGCTGATGCAGTCGCTGTCCTTGGGGGCCTGCTCGCCCTCCGGCAGCCTGACGATGTCCATGACGCTGTCTCCCGTGTTGCAGGGGGCACAACGTTCGAGCGCGCGAGTCGATGCGAGAAGGGAGCGGCTGGATGCCCCGTGAGGATTCGAACCTCAATTAACGGAGTCAGAGTCCGTAGTCTTACCTTTAGACGACGGGGCAGCAGCGGCAAGGGCATCTACGAGCGGGTGCCTATCCTGTCAACGCCGCCCGCTTGCCGCAACCGCGCGCGCGCGCTACGTCCATCGTCAGGCACCGAGCGCGGGTTTCCGCGCGACGGCAGAACAGAACAAGCGAGCTTCACACGGCATGGGCGACTTCGCCGATATGCCGTACCGGCAGGACCCTCCTGCCCGTCCGGCCCCGAGCAAACCGCGCCGCGGGCGCGAGGGGCGCCATTATGCGGCGCTCGACCTCGGCACCAACAATTGCCGCCTGCTGATCGCGCGTCCGCAGGGACCCGGTTTCGCGATCGTCGACGCCTTCTCGCGCGTGGTGCGGCTGGGCGAAGGGCTTGCCGCGACCGGACGGCTCAGCGACGACGCGGTCGAGCGCACGCTTGCTGCGCTGCGCGTCTGCTCGGACAAGCTGCGCCGCCGCGACGTGATCCTCGCGCGCTCGGTCGCCACCGAGGCCTGCCGGCGCGCCACCAACGGGCCCGAGTTCATCGAGCGCGCGCGGGTCGAGACCGGCATCCACCTCGACGTGATCACCGCGGAGGAGGAGGCGCGGCTCGCGGTGCTCGGCTGCCATGTGCTGATCGAGGCGGGCGACGACCCGGCGCTGGTGTTCGACATCGGCGGCGGGTCGACCGAGCTGGTGCTGGTCGACACGCGCACCCCCGTGCCGACGGTGCTCGACTGGCATTCGGCGCCCTGGGGCGTGGTGTCGCTGACCGAGCACACCGCCAATGGCGGCGGCGGGAGCCTGGCCGAGGCCTACGCCCGGATGCGCGCGGTGGTGATGGAGAGCTTCGCCGGTTTCGCGAGCCGCCTGCCGCAGGTCGCGACGCCGCGGCTGCTCGGCACCTCGGGCACGGTGACGACGCTGGGCAGCGTCCATCTCGGCTTGAGCCATTACGACCGCGCCGCGG
>CAXTNG010000434.1:0-407 GCA_964245475.1 uncultured Sphingomonas sp.
GCCTGCGCTCGACGACGTCGCGCAGCTCGGGGAGCGCGGCGGGCCACAGGTTGGACCCGTGCATCGGCCAGCCGGCGACGACGCGCGGGTCGTCGGGCCCGAGCTCCTCGCCCAGACAGCCCCTCCTTGCCGTCGGGCCGGCCCGAGGTCAGCTCGCCGCCGAGCGGGAACCAGCCCCGCCAGGCCGCGCCGCCATGCGCCATCGCGATCGCCGCCTTTTCCGCCTCGGGCAATATGAAGAAACGGCGCGCGACCTGCTCCACCTCGTCGAACAGCGACAGGGGAATGCCGTGCCCGGCCAGGTAGAAGAAGCCGTAATCGGACGCCGCTGCGTCGATTGCGCGCGCGACGGCGAGGTCATTCTCGCCCGGCAGCAGCGCGGCGATATCGACGACGGGCAGCTCGCT
>CAXTNG010000434.1:417-2814 GCA_964245475.1 uncultured Sphingomonas sp.
CTCATTCGGCGGCCTCGGCCAGCGCCGGAAAGAAGCGGTTGTCGGGGCGCGCGAGGCCGAGATGGTCGCGTAGCGTCGTACCTTCATATTCGGTGCGGAACAGCCCGCGCCGCTGCAGTTCGGGCACGACGTGATCGCAGAAGTCCTCCAGCTCGCCGGGCTGCCACGGGAACATGACGTTGAACCCGTCCGAGCCGCGCTCGTGCAGCCACTGCTGCATGCCGTCCGCGATCGTCTGCGGCGTGCCGACGAACGCCAGGCCGGCGTAGCTGCCCGCCTTGGCCGCGAGCTGGCGTATGGTCCAGCCGTTGCGCTCGGCCGCCTCGACCAGCCGCGCGCGGCTGCTCTTGCTCGCGTTGGTCTCCGGGATTGGCGGCAGCGGCCCGTCGGGATCGAACCCCGACACGTCGAAGCCGAGCTGGCTCGAAAGGGAGCCGATGCCGCTGTCGTAGTGGACCAGGCTGTCGAGCAGCGCGCGCTTCTCCCGCGCCTCCTCGTTCGTTTCGCCGACCACCACGAACGCGGCGGGAAGGATCTTGAGCAAATCGGGGTCGCGGCCGAGCGCCGCCATCCGCGCCTTGACGTCGGCGTAGAACACTTTGCCCGCGGCGAGGTTGGGCTCGGCGCCGAATACCACCTCGGCGGTTTCGGCGGCGAGCTGGCGGCCGGGCTCCGACGCGCCCGCCTGGACGATCACCGGCCAGCCCTGCGGCGGCCGCGCGATGTTGAGCGGGCCGCGCACCTTCAGCTCAGGGCCGTGATGGTCGAGGACGTGGATACGATCCGGGTCGACAAAGATGCCGCTGCCCGCGTCGCGCACGAACGCGTCGTCGGCGAAGCTGTCCCATAGCCCGTCACCACATCATAGAATTCGCGCGCGCGGACGTAGCGCGCGTCGTGGTCGAGGTGGCTCTTATAGCCGAAGTTGAGCGCCGCATCCGGGTTGGCGGTGGTGATGATGTTCCACCCTGCGCGTCCGCCCGAGATGTGGTCGAGCGAGGCGGAGCGGCGCGCGATGTGGTACGGCTCATCGAAGGTGGTGGACGCGGTCGCGACCAGCCCGATCCGCTCCGTTGCCATCGCCATCGCCAGCGCCGACGCCAGCGTAAACGGCTCGAAGCTGGTCACCGTGTGGCTGCGTTTGAGCGCGTTCACCGGCATGTTCAGCACCGCGAGGTGGTCCGCCATGAAGAAGGCGTCGAACTTCGCCGCTTCCAGCCGCCGGATCAGCCGGACGAGCAGCGGCAGGTTGAAGTTGGCGTCCGGCGTCGCGCCCGGATAGCGCCACGCGCCGGTGTGGATGGTGACGGGGGCGCATGAAGGCGCCCAAGTGCAAGCTACGCGGTTCTGTCATTTGCTGCTCGTCCGGGTCCGTTCGTCTACGCCCGCGCCGCGCCTCGCCACACGACGCTCTTCTTGACCGTCGCGTAGCGCTGTTTGCGGGCGAAAGCCGGAGTTTGGGCGGCGCAACATTCTCGTCCTCGCGCCTTGGCTCCCGATGCGCAATCGTCGCGACGCATGCTGGAGGTGAGCCATGTCGCTGCGCATTCTCGATACGGTGCCCGACTTCGCGCAGGACTCGACCGAGGGCCGCCTGCACTTCTACAAGTGGCAGGCGACAGCTGGGTGGTGCTGTTCTCCCATCCCAAGGACTTCACCCCGGTCTGCACCACCGAGCTGGGCAGCGTCGCCCGGCTCAAGCCCGAGTTCGACGAGCGCGGCGTCAAGTTGACTGGGCTGTCCGTCGACTCGCTCGAGAGCCACGGCTCCTGGTCGGCCGACATCGCCGAGACGCAAGGGACCGCGCTCAACTTTCCGCTGATCGCCGACGCCGACCGCAGTGTGTCGACGCTGCTCGACCTGATCCACCCCAACGCGTCCGACACCAACACGGTGCGCACGGTGCTGGTGATCGACCCGGCCAGGAAGCTGCGCCTGACGCTCACCTATCCCGCCTCGACCGGCCGAAACTTCACTGAGATCCTGCGCGCGATCGACAGCCTGCAGCTGACCGACCGCCACAAGGTGGCGACGCCCGCGGATTGGAAGCAGGGCGACGACGTCATCATCCTGCCCTCCGTCGACGACGAGGCGGCGCGCAAGCTGTTCCCGGAGGGCTGGCTGACGGTGAAGCCGTATCTGCGCACCGTGCCGCAGCCCTTGTCGGACTGAGCGGGGTGCGGGTCGCGCTGCTCCTCGCGCTGGCGTTCGCGACGCCCGCGGCGGCGCAGCGCGTCGTGTTCGACCCGCATCTCGACCTGCCCGCGTCCGCCGCGTCACCCGACTGGACCGGCGCCAGCGACCCGAAATCGCAGTTCGACCTCGACCGCGCGAAGAGCGGCGGGCTGACCGCGATCGGGTTGGCGTTGTTCGTGCCGCAGGGCGAGCGGGTGGCGG
>CAXTNG010000435.1:0-2808 GCA_964245475.1 uncultured Sphingomonas sp.
GTGCATGGCGGACCCTATCCCGCCACGTCCGACGCGCGCACGACCTCGGTCGGCAGCCTGGCGATCGACCGTTTCCTGCGGCCGGTCTCGTATCAGGACGTGCCCGACGCGCTGCTGCCCGAGGCACTCCGCGACGGCAATCCGTACGGCATCCCGCGGCTGGTCGATGGCCACGCCACCTGATCCGACCGTCGGCCGCGCGCCGTTCGGCGTCCTGCGCGACGGCCGGGCGGTCGAGCGGCTGACCCTGACGCACGGCGCCCTGTGCGCCCACATCCTGACGTTCGGCGCGCGGTTGCAGGCGCTGCGCGTTCCGGATCGCGCGGGGCGCGGCGGCGACGTGGTGCTCGGCTACGACGAGCTCGCCGGATACGAGGCCGACCCGCACTATCATGGTGCCACGATCGGCCGCTTCTCCAACCGGATCGGCGGGGCGGCGTTCGTGCTGGACGGCACGCGTTACCCGCTCGCCGCCAATGACGGCACCAGCCATCTGCACGGCGGCGTCCGGGGCTTCGACCGGCGACTGTGGACGGTCGAGGCGCTGGACGCCGGCGACGCGGCGCGAGCGGTGCTCGGCCATGTCAGTCCCGACGGCGAGGAGGGCTATCCCGGCACCCTGCGCGTGCAGGCGATCTACACGCTCGAGGCGGACGCGCTGACGATCGAATATCGCGCCACCACCGACCGCCCCACGATCGTCGGCCTGACGCATCACGGCTATTTCGATCTCGGTGGGACCGACGGGCCGCATCGCGCGCTCGACCAGCATCTGACCATCGCCGCCCACGCGTACACGCCGGCCGATGCGGGGGGCGTTCCGACCAGCGCCGTCGTCCCGCTTGCCGGGACGCCGCTGTCCTTTGCCGAGGCGCGCCCGATCGCTTCCGCCGGCGACGTGCCATACGACCATAATTACATCATCGAGGGCGTGGCGGGGACCTTGCGACCGGCCGCGCGTCTCGCCGATGCCGGCTCGGGTCGCGTCATGGACGTGCTCGTCACCGCGCCCGGACTGCAATTCTACGCCGGCCGGTATCTGACCGGCGGCCCCCCCGGCAAGCACGGTCGGCCGTACCGCCCCGGCGACGGCGTCTGCCTGGAGCCGCAGGCGTTTCCCGACGCGCCCAACCGCTCGAACTTTCCGTCGGCGCGGCTCGACCCGGGCGATCGCTACCTCAGCCGTATCGTCCTGCGCTTCTCGACCGACGCCCGGTCGGAGTGACTCGTCAGCGCGCCCGGCGGCTGTGAGCGACGTCGTCGAGGACGCGCTGGATCTCGAGATAGGCGAGGTCAATCAGCCGCGTCATCGCAAGACTGGCGGCGAGCGGATCGCTCGCCGCGATCGCGTCGAGCACCAATGCGTGATCCGGCACGGCATCGCGAATCAGCGGACGGTTGCGCTGCTTGAAGATCGTCGTCCACGAGACTGCCGCCGCCACCCCGCTCGCGAGCGAGTTCAGGAACGGGTTCGCGGTCGCGTCGAGCAGGGTGGCATGAAAGCGGTGGTCGGCATCGCGGCCTGCCTGCGTGCCCAGCGTGTGGCGCTCCATGTCCGCCAGCGCGGCCGCGAGATCGCGCAGATGACGATCGGTGCGGCGCGTGGCGGCGAACGCGGCGGCGGGCGGTTCGACGGTCTTGCGCAGCTCGAACAGGCTTTCGAGCAGCGCGGGCGCGGGCTCGACCGCGAAGATCCACGCCAGCACGTCGGGGTCGAGGAGATGCCACTGCGCGGGTCCGCTCACGCGGGTCCCCGTCTTGGGCCGGGACGTGACCAGCCCTTTCGCCGCCAGGATCCTGATCGCTTCGCGATAGGCGGTGCGCGAGACCTGCAGGTCGATGCTGGCCGTGATCTCGCTGTCCAGCACATGCCCGGGCTCGATCCGCCCGGAGAGGATCGCGGTGCCTACGTCGCGTGCGATCCGCCCGTGGATGCGAAGCGTTCGGTCCCGCTCGGCTAGCGCGGGCTTCTCCTCGGTCACGCGACGATGCATCCGCGAAAACTAGCAAGGTCCGCGCGCGTTGGAAACACCACGGCTTGGCGTGTAAGATCTCTGGTCGAACAGGGGCGAGTGTTGTAAAGATCGGTAAAATGGGCGAGGAGGCGGCATTGGCATCGACCTCGACGACGCAGGGACAGCGCGACGCGATCGCGTTCGCGGTGGTGACGACGCTGTTCTTCGCCTGGGGGTTCGTGACCTCGAACAACGACCCGCTCATCGCGGCGCTGCGCGCGATCTACCAGCTTAGCTATACCGAGGCGCTGCTGACGCAGTTCGCCTTCTTCGCCGCCTATGGCATCGTCTCGCTTCCGGCGGCGGCGCTGCTGGCGCGGCTCGGGCCGAGCCGGACGATCCTGTCCGCGCTGGGACTCATGGTGACGGCGTGCCTGCTCGTGCTGGTGGCGTCGCGCGCACAGACCTACACGCTGGTGCTGGTCGCGCTATTCGTGCTGGCGAGCGGAATCACCGCGCTGCAGGTCGCGGCCAATCCACTGGCGGCGGCGCGCGGCGCGCCGGCACGATCGCATTTCCGCCTGGCCCGGGCGCAGGCGGTCAATTCGCTGGGCGTCGTGCTCGGCGTGCATGTCGGCTCGCGGCTGATGCTGTCTGGCGACCTGCTCGCGGGCGTGACCGAGCGCCCCGGCGCGGCGGCGCGGGCGGCGGCGCTGGGCGCGGTCGATCATGCGTTCGTGACCATCGCCGTTCTGCTCGCGGCGCTCGGGGTGCTGATCTACGCCTTTCGCCGGCGCATCGACGCGGGTGCCGGCCTGGACATGCGGCGGCACCATGGTGCGGCCGCCGTTCG
>CAXTNG010000436.1:0-585 GCA_964245475.1 uncultured Sphingomonas sp.
GGCGGCATCGGCTCGGTCTTATAACCCTTGCGCTTGCCGATGATCAGGCAGCCGACCAGCCCGGCGATGCCCGCGTTGATATGCACCACGTTGCCGCCGGCGAAATCGAGCGCGCCCATGCCCCAGAGATAGCCGTAATCGGTCGGTGCGTCGGGGAGGAAGTCCGGGCCCGCCCAATACCAGACGCAATGCGCGATCGGGAAATATACCAAGGTCAGCCATGCGACCACGAACAGAATCAAGGGCGTGAACTTCACCCGCTCCGCGAACGCGCCGACGATCAGCGCCGGCGTGATGCAGGCGAAGGTCGTCTGGAAGCAGACGAACGCGAATTCAGGGATGTAGACGTTGTTTGAGAAGGTCGCGGCCATCGTCGTGCCGTCGACGCCCTTCAGGAACGCCTTCGACAGCCCGCCGAAGAAGTGATTGTTGCCACCGGAGGTGAACGCCTCCGAATAGCCCCACGACACCCAGACCAGACTGGCGACGCAGACGATCATCAGCACCTGCATCAGCACCGACAGCATGTTCTTGGTGCGGACCAGGCCGCCGTAGAACAGGGCGAGGCCCGGCACCGACATCATC
>CAXTNG010000436.1:595-2793 GCA_964245475.1 uncultured Sphingomonas sp.
ATCGGCCCGGCCGCCGCCTGCGCCCAGGCGGGCATCGCCGCGAGCGCGAGGGCGCCCAACCCGGCGGCGCCCGCGATCTTCATCGCTTGCTTCATTGCTATCCCCCTCGTTGCGCCGCTCACAGGGCCGTCTCGTCGGTCTCGCCGGTGCGGATGCGCACGGCCTGGCCCACGTCGAGCACGAAAATCTTGCCGTCGCCGATTGCGCCGGTGTTCGCCGACGCCTGGATCGCCTCGACGACCCGGTCGGCCATGTCGGCGGCGCAGACCACCTCGACCTTGATCTTGGGCACCATGTTGGTGCTGTATTCGGCGCCGCGATAGATTTCGGTCTGGCCCTTCTGCCGGCCGAACCCCTTCACCTCGGTGACCGTCATGCCCGCCACGCCGACCGTGGTGAGCGCTTCGCGCACCTCGTCCAGCTTGAACGGCTTGATGATGGCTATGACCAGTTTCATCGCGCCCCCTTCGTTCGGATTTGTCCCGGGGAACGGCGTCGCAACGATTGTGCCAGTTGCGCTGCACTGCCGCAACGCGGCGGTCGTGCAGTCGAAGAGAGATTAAGATGCCGTAAAAAGGCGCGCTCAGTGGAGCGCTGCCCGATTTTCAGGCAGCGACGATCGCGCGGGCGGCCAGCAGATCGTCTTCGTCGACCATCACCCGCACCGGGATGAGCAGCCAGCTGCCATCACCGATGCTCGTCTCACCGTCGAAGGCGATCGCGGAGATGCCTTCGCTCTCCAGCCGGCCGACGATGATGTGCGCCAGATTGCGCTCGAAGCGGCCCAGCTCGACCATCAAGACTCGTCGGGCCCGAGCGACGGGTCGAGGTCGCGCGGGCGGACGAAGCGGGTGAGGTTGGCGGTGCCCTGCGCCGCGTCCGCCCAATGCTCGCCGATCGCCAGCTCGGCGAGGGTGGCGGTCGGGTATTTGTCCTCCGCCTCGCCGGGATCGGCCGCCAGAAGCAGCGTGAGGTCTTCGAGGCCGGGATTGTGGCCGACGAGGAGGACGGAGGCATGCTCCTCGGCGAGCTCGTGGACGACGTCGAGCAGCGTCGCGGCCGAGGCGAGATACACGCGCCGGTCCCAGGTGGGCTCGAGCGCCTTGCCGTAGCCGCTCGCGACCCCGTCGAGGGTCTCGGCGACGCGCACCGCGGGCGAGGCGATGACGAGATCGTAGGCAAGCCCCGAGTCGCGCATGTGGCGGCCGACGACGGCGGCGGCGCGCTTGCCCTTGGCGTTCAGCCGCCGGTCGAAATCGCGCAGGTTCATGTCATCCCACCCCGACTTGGCGTGGCGCAGCAGCGTCAGCGTCTTCATGCGGGCTCCGTCGGCCAGGAGGCGTGATGGTCGGGAAGCGGTTCATGCCCGACTTGATCCGGGTTGGAAAGCCGCGACGCGACGCGCTCGACGACTCTCGCGACAGCTTCGTCGAGCGTGACCCGCGCAATCGGAACCCCCGGCGGGAAGGCATCGAGCAGACGCGACGGGCAGGCCGCGGAGAGCAGCACGAAGGCGCCGCGGTCGTCGGCGCGGCGGATCAGGCGGCCGAACGCCTGTGCCAGGCGCGCGCGCACGATGCGGTCGTCATAGGCGCTGCCCCCCGATTCCTTGGCGCCCGCCAGCTTGCGCGCGGCGTGGAGGACGGTGGGCTTGGGCCAGGGCACGCCCTCCATGACGACCAGGCGCAGCGAGTGGCCGGGGACGTCGACGCCGTCGCGCAGGGCATCGGTGCCGAGCAGCGAGGCGTGCGGGTCGTCCCGGAAGATGTCGACCAGTGTTCCCGTGTCGATCGGGTCGACGTGTTGGGCGTGCAGCGGCAGGCCTTCACGCGCCAGCCGGTCGGCGATGCGCGCGTGGACGCCGCGCAGGCGACGGATGGCGGTGAACAGCCCGAGCGTCCCACCGCCGCTGGCGACGATCAGCCGGGCATAGGCGTTGGCAAGGGCGGGGACGTCGCCGCGCTTGACGTCGGTGACGATCAGCACCTGCGCCTGTTCGTCATAGGCGAACGGCGACGGTGCATGGAAATGCTGGGGCGAGCGAGGGAGGTGGACCGCGCCGGTGCGCGCCTCCGCCACGCTCCAGTCACCGCCCGCGGTGAGCGTCGCCGAGGTGACCAGCGCGCCGTGCGCGGACTTGAGCACCGTCTCGGCGAAGGGACGCGTCGGGTCGAGCCAGCGGCGGTGGAGCCCGACGT
>CAXTNG010000437.1:0-2785 GCA_964245475.1 uncultured Sphingomonas sp.
CCCTTCGGTCTTGTCGAGCGTCGCGTTGAGCCGCTGCGCCAGCCGGTCGAAGGAGTCGCTCCCAGCCGCCACCATCGCGACCCGGGGCGAAAGGTCGCCCTCGCCGACCGCATCGACGACGTCGGCAATCGCATCGAGGCGCCAAGCGACGTAGCGCGCGAGCACCAGCCCGCCGACCACCCCGAGCCCCAGGCTCAGGAACACCGCCAATGCAAGCGCCCGCTCGATCGCGCGCTGCTCGGCGGCGATCAGGTCCAGGTTGCGCCCGACGAGCAGCCAGCGCTTGCCGATCGGGCGCAGCGAATAGCCAGTCTCGCGGTCGACCCACAGCCCCGCATCGCCGAGCCGGGCGATGCGGAAGCTCGTCGGCACCAGCCGCGTCGCGAACCGGTTGGGCGCCACGCCCGAAACCCGCCGTCCCGCGTCGTCGAGGATCGCGAGCACCAGCGAAACGTCGCCGGGCCTCGCCGCCGCCCCGATCGCGCCCGCCAGCGCCGGATCGCCGCCCTGCCGCCACACTTCGCCAAGCGCGTCGGCCTGCTCGATCGTCTCGCGCTCCACCGCGCGGATCGCATCGCTCTGCGTCTGCTTCCAAACGAAGCCGACCAGAGCGAGATTGGAGACGAGCGCAAGGAGAATCGACAGCAGCGCAATGCGTGCGGTGACCGAAAGGCGAATCACCCTTCCGGCGACAGCCTGTATCCGGCGCCGCGTACGGTGTGCAGGATCGGCGTCGCGAAGCCGTCCTCCAGCTTGCGCCTGAGCCGCCCGATATGGACGTCGACGACGTTGGAACCGGGATCGAAATGGTAGTTCCAGATCTTCTCCAGCATCATCGTGCGGGTGACGACCTGCCCGGCATGGCGAGCAAGGAACTCGAGCAGGTTGAACTCGCGCGCGCCGAGCGGGATCGTCTTCCCCGCACGCACGACATGGCGGGCGAGCAGATCGATCTCCAGGTCGCCGACCGCCAGCTTGGTCTTCTGCGGCTCGGGCGTCGCGCGATCGGCGCGGCGCACCAGCGCCTCGACGCGGGCCGACAATTCGGCGAACGAGAAGGGCTTGCACAAATAATCGTCTGCCCCCGCCTTCAGCCCGTCGACGCGGTTGTCGACCGTCGCCAGCGCGGAGAGGATCAGCGTCGGCGTGTCGATCCCGGCCGCGCGGATCGCGCTCACCATCGCCAGCCCGTCCAGACCGGGCAGCATCCGGTCGGCGACGATCAGGTCGAAGATGCCCTCGCTCGCCAGGAACAGCCCGTCACGGCCGTCGCTCGCCTGCTCGACCAGATAGCCCGCCTCGCCCAGCCCCTTGGCGAGATAGGCGGCGGTGGAGGGATCGTCCTCGACGACCAGGATACGGCGGGTCATGACGCCTCCTTAACAGGAAGGCCGACGGAGGGCATCCCCTCCGCCGGCCTTACGGCACCCCCGGGAGTGTCGGGCGCCGATCTCGCAGCTAATCGGTTCGGAGCGTCGGCCGGGAGTTCCGGCGCCCCGATGAGCTGCGAGGTAGCGCGGGCGGACGTACGAGGCGGTGACCGAGGCGTGACATTTGCGTCATGGGCTTATCTCCCCTCTCTGGAAGGGAGGGGAGTCTCACTTGCCGTCCAAAATCCCCGAGATCGCCAAGCCGACATCCTCCATGTCGGCCATCCCGTCGACCCGCCGCACCAGCCCGCGCGCCTCGTAATGCGGCAAGATCGGCGCCGTCTTGGCACGATATTCCGCCATCCGCGTCCGTACAGTTTCGGCATTGTCGTCGGGCCGCCGCTTGAACTCGGTCGATCCGCACACGTCACACACGCCGGCGACCTTGGGCTGCTTGAACGTGTCGTGATAGCCCTCGCCGCACCTGGCGCAGGTGAACCGCCCGACGATCCGCTCGATCAGCGCGTCCTCGTCGACCTGCAGCTCAATGACGTAATCCAGCTTCCGCTTGCGCTCCGCCAGCAGCAAGTCGAGCGCGTCCGCCTGCGCTTCCGTCCGCGGATAGCCGTCGAAGATCGCGCCACCCGCCGCGTCGGCCTGATCGAGCCGCTCGCCGATCAGCGCCGAGACGATGGCGTCGGAGACGAGCTCGCCCGCCTCCATCACCGCCTTCGCCTGCAATCCCACCGGCGTCCCCGCCTTGACCGCGGCACGCAGCATGTCGCCGGTCGACAGCTGCACCATGCCGCGCTCGCTGACCAGCCGTGCCGCCTGCGTGCCCTTGCCGGCACCCGGCGGGCCCAAGAGGATGATATTCACGCGAACGCTCTCCCTTTCGTTCGTATGAGCCGCTTTAGCGCAGCCGCCCGCCCTTTAACTTCGCCTTCTTGATAAGATCGCCGTACTGATGCGCCAGCAGGTGGCTCTGGATCTGCGTCACCGTATCCATCGTCACGTTGACCACGATCAGGAGCGACGTGCCGCCCAGGTAGAACGGGATCGACAGCGCCGACACCAGATATTCGGGCAGCAGGCAGATGATCGCCAGATAGGCCGCGCCGATCACCGTGATGCGGGTCAGCACGTAATCGAAATAGGTCTCGGTGTTCTTGCCCGGCCGGATGCCCGGCACGAACCCGCCGTAGCGCTTGAGGTTCTCCGCCGTCTCCTCCGGGTTGAACACCACCGCGGTGTAGAAGAAGGAGAAGAACACGATGCCCGCGCCGTAGAGCAGCATGTACACCGGCGAGCCGTGCTGCAGGTACTGGTTGAGACTGATGATGAAGTCGCCCCAGCGGCTCTCGCCCGCCACGCGCTGCCCGGCGAACTGGCTGATCGTCAGCGGCATCAGCAGC
>CAXTNG010000438.1:0-2781 GCA_964245475.1 uncultured Sphingomonas sp.
AGGCCTGCGCGCGCTTCTCCCACAATCCGGCATAGACATCGCTGCTGCCGACGACACCATCCCAGAAGAACAACATGTAATACCAATCATAATAAAAACTGTTGTGGGTCGCCCGGAACGCCGCCTCCGACAGATTGTGCCGCGCCTCCCAGGCGGGACCGGACGCCTTCTCCCCCCACGCCATGTAGAGCGCCTGCCCGCCCGACTGATAGGGCGAGATGCAGCGCAGCCGATAACCCTTGCCCTTCAGCTCGTCGAACTTCGCCTGATATTGCGCGGCATTGAGGCCGTGGCGCGCCTCCCATGGGCCGGCCGGCTCCTTGGTGAAGATCGCGCCGAAGGTCTCGTGCCCGCCGACGTTATAGCCGGTCAGCCACAGCGGCCGGAAGCCCTGTTTGACCCAGTCGTCGACCTGCGCCTGATATTGCGCCCCGGTCAGCCCGCGCCGCGATGCCCAGGCGGGTCCGCTCGCCTGCACCCACAGGCTGGCGAAATGCGGCTCGTTGCCCGCCGCGTAGCCGCTCAGGCAGATTTCGCGCCAGCCCTTAGCCGACAGGTCGTCGAACAGTGCCTGCTGCTGTGCCCCGGTCAAATTGTGCCGTGCTTGCCAGGCAGGCCTGCCGGTTTTCTCGAAGCTCGCCATGAACAGATCGAGCGCCATATCGCCTTCTCCACGATGTGCCCTGGAGAGGGACATACGCCGTCCGTGCTGGGTGAAATTGGCGAATTGCGCCATCGCCCTGCGCGTTACTTACAATTGCCCCGACGCCATCGCCTGGTTGACCGGCTGTACGGGTGCCGGCGACATCGTCCGCGCCAGCGTCTCGAAGCGGCCGCCGTCGACCCGTATCTCGTTGAAGGCGGGCGGCGTCGAGCGCACCCGCTTCGACAGCGTTCCCGCCCCGATCATCCGGATCGTCCGCCCGCAGCGCTCGACCGGCACGTCGAACGGGTCGTGGACGTGCCCCGACAGCACTGCATGCGCCCCCGCCCGGGCGAGCGCGGTCAGCGCCGAGTCGCCATGCCGGGTGCGCGCGGTGCCATGCGTGCCGCCCTCGATCAGCGGGTGGTGCGCCGCGACGAAGATGAGGTTGCCCTTCGGCGCCTCGGCGATCAGCGCCAGCGCGCGGCTGAGCGAGCCTTGGCTCACCCGCCCCTTGGACCAGTTCCACCGCCACTGCGCCCGCGCGATCGTCTTGAGCGGCACCACCGTGATCCCCGCGAGCTCGAGCGGCTTCTCGATCATCTTCTCGACCGCGGCATAGCGCTGGTAGGGCGCGAACAGTCGGCGGAACGGGTCCCAGTAATACGGGATGTCGTGGTTTCCCACCTCCAGCGTCACCGGCACACCCAGCGAGCGCAGCCAGGCTCCGCCGGCCTCAAACTCGCGCGTGGTGGCGCGCATCGTGAGGTCGCCGGTCATGATTACCGCATCCGGCTTTTCCTCGGATACGAGCTTGGAGAACCAGGCGACCGCCGCCGGGTCCTCCGCGCCGAAATGGACGTCGCTGACGTGGAAGAGCCGCAGCGCCATCAGATGACGGGCGCGGGCTCGGGCACGTTGGGCAGCTCGGCCAGCGTCTGCGGCTGGTGCAACGGACAGCCGTTGAACCGCCCGCGATAATCCTGCGAGAATGTGTACGTATCCTTGCGCGCGCGATTGATGTTGCCCAGCGGCCGGTGCGCGTCGAGCGCGTTCCAGATGTTGTATGCCAGCGCGTCGTCGAGCGCCTCGGTCTCGCCATGCACCCAGCCGTGCTGGGGCGGCACCTCCAGCGTCGCGACGGTGATGAAGGCGCTCTCCTTCTCGTCCCACGCCTGCGTAGGATCTTCGACCGGCATCTTGTTCAAGTCGGTGTTGAGCTGGGCGCGCAGTTCCCACGTTCCCCCTTGCGAGATCAGCTCCTCCGACACCGCTTGGCGGATCGCATCGGGGCGGCCGTCGGTGTTTATCGTTTCGCCGGTCAGGTTCGTCAGTGGCTTGGAGACGGGAAACACCGCAAACTTCGCGATGTGGTCGCCATAGCGGAACGGCGTCTGACTGTAATAGGTCTCGCCCAGCGGATGCACCTGTGGCGCGCCGCCGAGCTGCTGGAGCGTGGGAGAGTCCATCCCCACCATCTCCAGCGTCGCCTCGATCCCGCGCAGGATGCCGGAGAGCATCTTCTTGCCGCCTTCCGCCCTGTTGGTAGTCTTGGCGAGCAGCTTCAGGTTCTGGAGGAAGTGCTTGGCGTCGGGCGCAGTGAACACCGGCCCGTTGACCATGATGAAATCCTGCGTCGTGTCTCCTTGGGCTCCCTCGACCCGCGGACCTTCGACACCGAGCACCTTCAACGCCAGCCCGCGCGGCAGCGCGATCGAATCGTCCAGAATGTCGCCGGGATTGGTTGAGACGCGCAGAATCGCCTCGTACTCGCCCGGTTTCGCGAACAGCCCCTGCGCCAGTTCCGGCGCGAGCCCATCGCGCACCGTCAGCGTGCCGCGCGCGATGCCGTGCGCCTTGGCGTGGACCGATCGCACGGCATGGCCATAATCCTTCGACGTCGTGTCGAGGATCTCCTTGAAAGACGCCTCCAGCTCACGGACTGTCTCCGCCTCATCCGGCTGGATCGTCTCGACGTCGGGCGAGTAGCGGACGGGGGTAGGCATACGGCATCTCCGATGATCTTCGGACGCTTAACTGCCGGAAAGCAGGGGCGTTCCCACGCGGATACCGATGTTCGAAGTGGAGCGGGTGAAGGGAATCGAACCCTCGTCGTAAGCTTGGGAAGCTTCTGCTCT
>CAXTNG010000439.1:0-2767 GCA_964245475.1 uncultured Sphingomonas sp.
GCGGCAACGCGCCCTTCATCGTGTTCGACGACGCCGACCTCGACGCGGCGGTCGAGGGTGCGATCGTGTCCAAGTTCCGCAACAACGGCCAGACCTGCGTCTGCGCTAATCGCCTGCTGGTCCAGGACGGCATCTACGACCGCTTCGCCGAGATGCTCGCAGAGCGGGTCCGCGCCCTGCGCACCGGCGTCGGCACGACCGACGGCGTCGAGCTGGGGCGACTGATCGACGAGCTCGCCGTGGCGAAAGTCGAGCGCCACGTCGCTGATGCTGTGGCATGTGGCGGCCGGGTCGTCGTCGGGGGGAAACGGATCGGCGGCCTCGGCGCCGGCGCGTTCTTCGCCGCGACGGTGATCGCCGACGCCACGCCCGACATGGCGCTGGCGCAGGAGGAGACGTTCGGCCCGGTCGCCCCGCTGTTCCGCTTCCGCGAGGACGCCGAAGCGATCCGCCTGGCGAACGCAGTGGCGACCGGGCTCGCCGCCTATGTCTACACGCGCTCGCTCGCGCGCAGCCTGCTCGTGTCGGAGGCGATCGAAACCGGCATGGTCGAGGTCAACACCGGCCTGATCTCGACCGTGGTGGCGCCGTTCGGCGGGGTCAAGGACTCGGGCTACGGCCGCGAGGGCGCGCGCCACGGCATCGACGAGTATGTCGACATCAAATACGTCGCGCTGGGCGGCATCGCATAAGGCCTTTCATGCGGGGACTGCATCGATGCGGGGTGTACGAGCGGGCGAAGTGCGATCCAGTCCGCCAGCTGAGTCGCAAACCGGCCGCGATGGAGAAACCGTATTCAGGTTATCTGCGGACAGTTGCAACGAGCGGTGTCGCAGCCGGCATCGACGCTTCCGTTCATAGCATACTTGCGAAGAACAGCCTCGACTTCTTACGGAGATACTTACGAAAAATAGGTAATCTACGGAAAGGACTTGAATGTTTGATCACAAGAGCTTCGCCGAGCAGATCTTCGCATCGCAGCCATTCAGCGTTTTTCTGGGCGCTTGTCTTACCGACTCCGGACCTAACAGTGCGGAAATCACAATACTGATTCTTGACCGTCATAGGCAGCAACATGGCTTTGTGCGACCAAGTCGCGTTAGGCCAGCGGCTCGTCGGCGACGGCACGTCCGTGCGAGATGTGGCCAAGCTGCTCAAATGTCATCACGCGACCTTGTACCGGGCGCTTGAGCGGCCAGAGTAGGTGTCAGAACCGTTCGGTTTTGACACCCTCAGCAATCCGGAGCCGTACGCGCAGCCGGTCGCGCACGTCCGGCCATTCAGTGTCGATGATTGAGAACACCACCGTGTCGCGCAGGTGACCGGTCCAGGTGACGAGGTGACGGCGCAGGACGCCTTCGCGCACCGCACCGAGCTTCGTGACCGCCGCTTGGCTCCGCTCGTTACGGCTGTCCACGGTCAGTTGCACACGCAGCGCGCCGCGACTGAACGCGTGATCGAGAAGGAGAAGCTTGACCTCTGGGTTTACCTCCGTCCCGCGCACTTCCGGTCGGTAAAAGGTAGAGCCGATCTCCACGGTGCGGTTTGCCGACGAGATGTGATGGAAGCTGGTAGTGCCCACCAGCTGTCCGCTCGACAGCAGGCGTATGGCGAACCCAATGCGACTTCCCGGCGGGTTAGGTGTGAGCATGGCCGCCCAGTAGCCGGGGAAGCCGTCGCCGTGACCGCTAGCGAACTGTATCGCCCATGCCTCGGGATCGCAGTCGAGCGCCGCCCGCATCTCCTCCCGCATATGCGGCTCCACCGGTTCGAGACGGACATGCCAACCTTCGAGCGGTGCGGTTGCCAGCTCCATCGCGGTTTACCCGGCCAGAGCCGTAGAGTTGATCTCGACCAGGTTGCCGCTTGGATCGGCAAAGAGCAGCTTAGCGCGCCCGTTCGCCGCTTCGGCGGCCGTGACCGCACGCATGGGCGAGTGCCCGGCAGCGATTACCCGGTCACGCACTCGCAGCCACTCATCGGCCGACACTACCTGACCAAAGTGCATGGTGCGCCGCGCGTCGTCGGACAGCTCGGACTCGGGCCTGTCGTGGAAGGTCACCTGCCCTCCGAAAACGAATAGGTTGGCCGCCTCCGGGCTCAGCATCTTCACCTCGGCCCCGAAGCAGTCTCGATAGAAGGCAAGGCACGCGTCGAACCGCTGAACGGGCAGCGATAGATGAAACATGAAGTTGTGCTCCGGTTGACTACGGACTGTGTGACTGATGAGACAAGCGTCAGCGCAATTCCACCCATTCCTCAACCAACCGCATGAGCGAGCGGGTCAAAATCGGTCGGTTCTGACACCAACCCGCCGCCCCAGCCTTTTCACAGGTTTGCAGGTGTCAGAACCCCAGATCGTGGTGACCGCTCATGCGGTCAGGCCGCGGTTGCTCTTTTGTTCCGCTAACCGCTGTTCGTGTAACAAACCTTGAGGTGTCCCCTAAACCGGCTCGCGGATCGCTCCTCGTCGCACGCGCGGTCGCAAAGGTTTGGGGAAGCGGCAGGCTGTTTGTCAATGCGAGGTCTTCTCGGTCGGCGAACACGGAGACCAGCTGATCGCGTTAGCCCAAGGGACGATTGTATCGAGCGCCCGCTAGTTTCTGCGTCGCAGGGACTGTTCGGCGACCGGGCCCTGTCTGGCGCGGTAATTGGCCCTCACGCGCTAAAATTGATAAGTAATGAAGCTCAAACAGCCGTTCAGCCGCTCTCGTCCAGCGGCTTGCCTGCCGTCTCCTCGAGGAAGAAGAGGCTGACGAGGAACGCC
>CAXTNG010000440.1:0-2748 GCA_964245475.1 uncultured Sphingomonas sp.
ACGGTACACGCCCGTCGACGGATATGATTCACTCGGCAGCGTGACGATCGCCGCCACTCCTGCTCCGGACGACATCATCCAGCTGCGTGCAGCGCTTGCGGCCGAGCAGTTGGCACGCCAGGAGGCCGAGGCCCGCGCGTCCGGCGCCGAGGCGAT
The DNA here is from genome assembly GCA_964245475.1 of uncultured Sphingomonas sp. GTDB lineage: Bacteria > Pseudomonadota > Alphaproteobacteria > Sphingomonadales > Sphingomonadaceae > Sphingomonas. The sequence goes on from CAXTNG010000440.1 coordinate 157, forward strand.
GGTGGCGCATCTGAAGCTGCTGATCGCCAAGCTGCGGCACGAACAATTCGGCGCCTCGTCGCACTGCCCGAGTCCTGCGAAGGTCGAGCGGTCGATCACGATCCGCTGCCGCGCCGCCTGACCGCCCGCAATGCCCTCCTGGCTGTCGAGGAAGGCGGAGTTCACCACGGTCAGGTCTCCGGTCTCGCTGCGGATACCCGCGCCGTTGCCGTCCGCAACCCGGTAGCCCCGGAACACCAGCCCGTCGACGATCGCGCCGCTCCCGCGCAGCACCAGCGCCGCCTTGTCCTCGCACGCCTCACGCTCGAACACCGTGCGCCCTGGCAGCGCCGCTCGATAGGTCACCCGCCCGCGCACCTGCACCGCGCATTGCCGGTACACGCCCGGCGCGACGACCACCGTACTAGCACCTCCGCCGATCGCGTCCACCGCCCCCTGCAGCGTCGCGAACCCGCGATTGCCGACGGAGAAGGGCGCGGGCGAAGCCGCTCCGGCGAGGAGTAGCAGGGGGAGGAAGCGGATCATGGCCGACGCGTCCGCTGGTTGCGCGCGATAAACAATCCGCAAACGCGGTTAACGGCGGTCGCCTACGAATGGAGCGGTTATCGCCGGTCGCCGGTGTGCCGGATCGGCACTAATCCAGATTCGGCCGCAGCCAGCGGGTCGCCTGCGCCACGTCCACCCCGCGCCGCGCGGCATAATCCGCGACCTGATCCTCGCCGATCCGCGCCACGCCGAAATACTCCGCCTGCGCATGCCCGAAGTAGAAGCCGCTCACCGCCGCGGTCGGCAGCATCGCGAAGCTCTCGGTCAGGCTGATCCCGGTCGCGTGATGCGCGTCGAGCATCCGGAACAGCGTCGTCTTCAGGCTGTGCTCGGGGCAGGCAGGATAGCCCGGCGCGGGACGGATGCCGCGATACTGCTCGCGGATCAGCGCCGCGTTGGTCAGTTGCTCGTCCGGGGCGTACCCCCACAGCTCGGTCCGGACCTTGTGGTGCAGCGCCTCCGCCAGCGCCTCGGCGAACCGGTCGGCGAGCGCCTTGAGCAGGATGTCCGAATAATCGTCCACCGCCGCCTTGAACCGCGCGAGGTGCGGCTCGATGCCGTGGATGCTGACTGCGAAGCCGCCGATCCAGTCGCCCGCCGGATCGACGAAATCGGCCAGGCACATGTTGGCGCGGCCCTCACGCTTGGCGATCTGCTGGCGCAGGAACGGCAGCCGGACAAGGTCGTCGTTCTCGGCCAGTCCCAGATATTCGAGACTTCCCAGCTCCTCCGCCGACCAGGCGCCCTCCGCATCGACGAACACGTCGTCGCCATGCCGCACGCACGGCCACAGCCCCGCGACGCCGCGAGCGGTCAGCCATTTCTCGGCGATGACCCGGTCGAGCATCGCCTCGGCATCGGCGAACAGCGACCGCGCGCTTTCGCCGACCACCGCATCGTCGAGGATCGCCGGATAGTTGCCTGCCAGCTCCCAGGCGCGGAAGAAGGGCGTCCAGTCGATGAACTCGCGCAGGTGCGCGAGGTCCCAGTCGCGGAACACATGCACCCCCGGCCTGGCCGCGGGGCCGGCCTTCAGCGCCATGTCCGCGTGGAAACCACGCCCGCGCGCCGTCTCAAGCGGCAGCAGGTCACTCTGCCCGCGCCCCGCGCGCGCCACGCGCACCGCTTCATAGTCCGCTGCGACCCCCGCGACATAGGCGTCCCGCCCGGTGTCGCTGACCAAAGTCGTCGCCACGCCGACCGCCCGCGACGCGTCGAGCACATGCACCACCGGGCCCTTGTACGCGGGCGCGATGCGCAGCGCGGTGTGCACCTTGGACGTAGTCGCGCCGCCGATCAGCAGCGGCATCGTCATCCCCGCGCGCTGCATCTCCTCGCCGACCGTCACCATCTCGTCCAGCGACGGCGTGATCAGCCCGCTCAGGCCGATCATGTCCGCATCGTTCTCGTTCGCCGCCTCCAGAATGCGCGACCAGGGCACCATGACGCCCAAATCGACCACGTCGAACCCATTACATTGCAGCACCACGCCCACAATGTTCTTGCCGATATCGTGGACGTCGCCCTTGACGGTCGCCATCACGACCTTGCCCTTGCCCTTGGCGCCCGGCTCCTTGGCCGCCTCGATGAAGGGCAGCAGGTGCGCCACCGCCTTCTTCATCACCCGCGCGGACTTCACCACCTGCGGCAGGAACATCTTTCCGCTGCCGAACAGGTCGCCGACGACGTTCATCCCGTCCATCAGCGGGCCCTCGATCACCTCGATCGGCCGCGCAAATTGCTGGCGGCATTCCTCCGTGTCCTCGACGACATGCGCGTCGATGCCCTTGACCAGCGCATATTCGAGCCGCTTGGTCACCTCGAGGCTGCGCCACTCCGCCGCTTGCTTCTCCGCCGCCGCATCGGTGCCGCGGAACTTCTCGGCGAGCGCGACCAGCCGCTCGCCCGCGTCCGGGTCGCGGTTGAGCACCACGTCCTCGCACGCCGTCTTCAGCTCCGGGTCGATTGTGTCGTAGACGTCGAGCTGCCCGGCGTTGACGATCGCCATGTCCATCCCCGCCGGGATCGCATGGTAGAGGAATACCG
>CAXTNG010000441.1:0-2739 GCA_964245475.1 uncultured Sphingomonas sp.
GTTGCCGAGGAACTGCTCCACGAACGGCAGCGTCTGCGTGTAGAGCGTGTTCGCGGTCGTGCCGACGCAGGCGCCCGCTGAGTCGGGCACGCCGGCAGCACAGGTCGTAAAGCCGGATGTCGTCGTCCCGGCGCTGTCCGTCACCGAATATTGATACAGCTTGTTGATCGAGTCGATGTAGGTCTTGCCGGTCGCTGGATCGGTAACGGTCGGGAAGGTCGCGGTCGGCAGCGGCTTGGTGACATTCCACAGGCTGCCGACCTGCGCGTAGATCGACGGGCGCAGGCCGAGCTCGCGCGCGCCGGAGCCGAGCGGAATCTCAAGCTCGACCCGGCCGAGATAATAGGCATTGCCGCCGAGCGCGTCATCGTAATTCTGGTTGTTTTCGGTGACCAGCACCTGGCCGACGGCGGCCGTGTCATAGGTCAGGCGGCGGATGCGCGGGCCGACACCGCGGATGTCGAAGCCGCGGAACTGCGGCTCGCCCAGATAGAAGCGGTCGGTGATGCGGACCTTCTCGATACCAGGGCCGCGGCTCTTCTCCAGCGAGAAGATGTAGCCGCCCTCGCCGACCACCGAAAAGACGAAGCCCGAGCCGAGACCCCAGAACTTGGAACCCTCCGCACGAGTACGGAGGTACTTCACGTCACCGCCGAGCCCGGCGAAGTCCTGGCTGAAGGAGAGGCGTTGGCCCGCGGTCGGGCGCAGGCGGCTGTTGAGGCTGTCGTAGATCAGCGAATAGCCGATCGACGAGGTCCACCGATTGCCGATCGCCTCGCACAGATAACGCCCGGCCAAGAGCGGGTCGCAGGTATCCGCCGCACTGTCGCCGCGAACGCCGTTGTTGTCAGAATCGGTATAATAGGTGTTCCTGTCGAGCGACACCTGATCGTAGGACAGGCCATAGCGTCCTGACAGCGACCAATATTCGGTGAGCGGGACGCCCGCACGGATTTGAAACCCCGTCGACACCTGCGAATAGGTCGTGTTGCGATCGCCGCTGGAGTTATAGTTGAACGAGTTGTAGTCGCGCCGGAAGATATCGCCGCCGATCGCGATGTTCTTGTCGAACAGGTACGGCTCGGTGAAGCCGAGCTCCACCGACTTGGAATAGCTGGAATAATTGACGCCCGCGCGCAGCTCCTGGCCCTTGCCGCGGAAGTTGCGCTGGGTGATGTTCGCCTGGATGATGAAGCGTTCGAGCGACGAATAGCCGGCCGAGAGCTGGAGCTCGCCGGTCGATTTCTCCTCGACTGCCGCGTTCAGCACGACACGGTCTGCGGATGACCCCTGCTCGGGCTTGATCTCGAACTTGTCCTGGAAATAGCCGAGGCTGTTGATCCGGTCCTGCGAGCGCTTCATCTGGAAGCTGTTGAACGCATCGCCCTCCGCCAGCCTGATCTCGCGGCGGATCACCTTGTCCTGGGTCTGGGTGTTGCCGGTGATCTCGACCCGCTCGACATAGGAGCGCTGCTGCTGCGCGATGTGGAAGTTGATCCCCATCGTCAGCGTTTCGGGGTCGCGGTTGAACTCGGGGTTCACGTCGGTGAAGGCGTAGCCGAACAGACCGGCCGACTGGCTGAGGTTGTCGACCGAATCCTCGACCTGCTTGGCGTTGTACCAGTCGCCCTTCTTCATCGGCAGCGACTTGGCCAGCGCCTTGTTGTCGAAGTCGCGGATCTCGCTGTCGACGGTGACGTCGCCGAACTTGTAGCGCTTGCCCTCCTCGACGACGTAGGTGATGATGAAGTCACGCTTGTCGGGGGTCAGCTCGGCGACTGCGCTCGTCACGCGGAAGTCGGCGTAGCCCTGGGTCAGGTAGAATTGCCGCAGCTTCTGCTGGTCGTAGGCGAGCCGGTCCTGGTCATACGAGGTGTTGGAGCTGAGGAAGGTGGTGAGGCGTGCCGCCTTGGTCGCCATCTCGCCGCGCAGCTTGCCGTCGGAGAACACCTCGTTGCCGATGATGTTGATCTGGCGGACCTTGGACTTCGGCCCCTCGTTGATCTCGAACACCACGTCGACGCGGTTCTGGTCGAGGCTGACCATCTTGGGCTCGATCACCGCGGCGAAGCGGCCCTGGCGGCGGTAGAGCTCGATCAGGCGCGCCACGTCCTGGCGGACGGCGGTGCGGGTGAAGATCTGGCGCGGCTTGAGCTTGATCTCCTTGTCGATCTTATCCTGCTTCAGCCGCTTGTTGCCTTCGAAGATGACGCGGTTGATGATCGGGTTCTCGCGGACGCGCAGCACGATGTCGCCGCTGTCGGCGCCGCTGACGACCACATCGGCGAACAGATCGGAGGCGTAGAGGTCCTTGATCGCCTGATCGAGCGTCTCGTTGCTGTACGCCTGGCCCTGGCGCAGCTTGGTGTACGACAGCACCGTCTCTGGCTCAATGCGCTGCGAGCCCTCGACGCGAAGCGACTTGATGACACGCTGGCCGGCATTGGCGGCGGCCTGGGCGCCGGCATCGGGCGCCTCGGCCGGCGTAGCCTGGGGCGGCGGCGCCTGCGGCGGACGTCCGCCCGATGGACCGCCGCCCGGCGGGCGGCCTCCAGGTGGCGGGCCGCGCTGGGCGATAACCGGAACCGCCGACAGCATCGTGCCCGCGAGCAGCGCCGCGCCGATGCGCTGGAGAAGAGATCCGGTCAAGACTGCCACTGCAAAACCCACCCCAGAAAAGTCGCACTCGACCCCGCGGCGCGCCAGCTGGCGGTGCACGTCGAGGACCACCCGCTGGAG
>CAXTNG010000442.1:0-2737 GCA_964245475.1 uncultured Sphingomonas sp.
GCCTCGGCGAGGGCGGGGTTGACGCGGCGGATGGCGGCATAGGCCTCGTCGGCCCAGGCGGCCTCGGTCATCGGCGTTGCGATCGCACCGGGGGCGACGCCGTTGACGCGGATGCCGCGCGGCCCCAGCTCGACCGCCAGCTGGTCGATCGCGCGCGCATGCGGCACCGATGCCTGTCCGCACGCGGCGCCGGTGGCGATCAGCAGCGCCAGGGTAAGAAGGGTGCGCATTATCGGCTCATGTAGGCGTTGGATTCCTTCAGCGCACCTGCGCGGGCATCACAGGGGCACGTCTATCGAGCACGGCCAGGCCGGACTCCGTCGGGCACCAGCGAGCGTAGCTCCGCCATAAGCGGCACGGAGGCCGAGGCACCCGGCCGGCCCACCGACAGCGCCGCCGCATGATGCGCGACGGTCAGCGATCGGGGAAGCGGCTGTGCCATCGCCAGCCCGGCAGCGAGGTAGCCGCAGAAACAATCGCCGGCGCCCGTCGTGTCCACGACGGTGGCGGGAATGCCGGGCGAGATCGTCACGCCTGCCTGGTCGACGGTGACCGATCCCGCGCTGCCGAGGGTGACGATGATCCGCTGTCCGGAGCGCGCGAGCAGCGCACGGGCCAGCCCGGCTGCCTCGGACGGCGAGCGCGGCGGCGCGGGCGCGCCGCAGAAGGCGGCGAGCTCGGTTTCGTTGACGACCACGATGTCGGCTTCGGCGAGGCATGGCCCGGCATCGGGATGAACGGGTGCGGCGTTGAGCATGGTCAGGGAATAGGTGGGTCTACCCGCGAAAAAGGAGAGGACCGCATCAATCGGCGACTCCAGCTGCGCGAGGAGCACGCGCTCGGCGGTCGTTGGCGGCGCGGTGACGAGGGCGTTGGCGCCCGATGCGACAACGATCTGGTTCTCGCCACGGTCGTCGACGAGGATGTGGGCGACGCCGGTCGGGGCATCGACGATCCGCACGGCATCGCAATTCACCTCATCCTGGCGCAGCATCGCCAGCAGGATCTGCCCCTCCGCATCGCTCCCGACCGCGCCGATCAGGCTCACGGCAGCGCCCGCGCGGGCGGCGGCGATTGCCTGGTTCGCGCCCTTGCCGCCGAGGTGCCGCGTAATGCCGGTTGCCATCACCGTCTCGCCGGGCTGGGGGAAGCGGCGGACGCGGACCACGCTGTCCAGGTTGATGCTGCCCAGCACCGCCACGCTGCCGGCTGGAGCGCGGCTCATCCCTCTGCCAGCAGCGCGTCGAGATCGGCCAGCCGTACGGCCTTACGGGCGCGCTCCGAACGCAGCGCTGTGACCATGTCGGCGGCGGTGCTGCGGAAGCTGGCCTCGCGGTCGGGGCTGACTTCGCGGAAGAAGCCGGTGTTGGCCTGCTCCGACGCGTCGACCCACTCCGCCGGGATCGTCGACGCACCGCGCAGCGCGCCGCTGAGGCCGCCCAGCACCGTCGCGATCGTGTCGGCGTCGCGGCCGAAGCTGGCGCCTGCCGAGATGCACGCCTTCGGCTCGCCGTCGCACAGCGCGAACAGGCCGGCGACGATCGGCAGTACTTCCCGGCTGGTCGGGCTGACGGTCCGGTCCTTGTCCCAGACCCACCCCGGCGGACGCGGAAACGAGCGGTCGAGGAAGCGGAGGTAGAAACGCTCGGTGAAGGTGTCAACGTCGCCGCTCTCCGCCGCCAGGTCGCGGCCGATCGCGATCAGCCGCCGGGTGTCGAACGTGCCATGGGCATGCATCGCGTCAAGCACGCTCGCCATGCTCGCGCCGGGCGCGAACGCCGCCGCGAACCCTGCCGCGGTCGCAGCCGCTGCGTCCCGCTCTATGCCGTCCTGATGGATCGAGGAGATGTTGAAGCCGTCCTGATATGCCTGCGCCGGGTCGCCGGCGTTGATGATGCCGATCGGCGCCACCGCCATGATCGCGGCGTCGGCCAGCGGCTGGCCGCGGCCGGTGTCCCATGGGTTCATGCCCAGCTTGAGCTTCTCGACGACGATCCGCTCGGTGAAGAAGAGGCGCAGCGGGTTGAGGTCGGTCAGCCAGACCTGCGCATAGTCGTCGGGCGTGATCCGGCCGCCTTTGCGGATGATGGCGAGGCACATATAGTGCCGCAACGTCGTGTCGTCGGTGATCTGCCCCGGCGCGCCGTCGCGCGAGCGTGCGGGCTGCGGCAGGAAGCTGTCGATGCGGCCGAAGGTCGGGCGGATGTCGGTATAATGCCAATCCTCGGCAGGCGCGCCCATCGCATCGCCGATCGCCCCGCCGATCAGGCAGCCATAGACCTTGTCCAGCATCGCCATCCGGCTCCCTCCTCTCATCCCGCGCGATGATCCGGGCGAGAAGCGCCGATGCCAAGGGGCCGTACGCCGAACGCTGCGTTGCCCGGCGCGGAACCTTGATGCGCCTAGAGGCACGCCTCCAGCATCGCCTGGTCGAAGCCGAACTGGCGTGCCTTGTCGAGCGTATAAGGGCGCAGGCCCATCGACTGATACTCGCCGATGATCTTGCCGTTCGCGTCCTCGTCCTTGTACTCGAACTTGAACAACTCCTGGGTCACGATCACCGGACCTTCCATGCCGATCACCTCGGTCACGTTGGTAACGCGGCGCGAGCCGTCGCGCAGGCGCTTGACCTGAATGATCATGTCGACCGAATCAGCGATCTGACGGCTGATCGCCTCCTTTGGCACCTTGATGTCCGACATCATCACCATGTTCTCCATGCGCGCCAGCGCCTCGC
>CAXTNG010000443.1:0-1286 GCA_964245475.1 uncultured Sphingomonas sp.
GGGCTGTGGGGATTGGCGATCGCGCAGGCGGCGATCAGCCCCGGCCAGCGCCGCCGCGGCGAGGTCGAGAGCGCCGCCAGCAGCACCGCGGTCGCCACCCACAGGCAGGCGACCCCGCCGCCGAAGCGCGTCGTCGCGATCGCCGCGCCGGCTGTCGCGAAATAGCAGATGCCGAGCACGGCCGGGGCTAGCACCCGCCGAAGGGATCGACGCAGCGACATGGCATTCCTGCTACCCGACACTGGTAAAGAAATGACGATCGATCCTGCAATCGTTTGCGCAGATGCGGCTCTGGCGGTAGCCTGTCACCGGAGAGGACCTGGAGAGAGCGATGGCGCGCGACGTGAACGGCAAGCCGCACCTATCCCTGCCGCGCATCCTGGAGATGAATCTGGGCTTCCTCGGGCTGCAGTTCAGCTTCGGGCTGCAGCAGGGGAATATGGCGCCGATCTATTCCTACCTCGGCGCGTCCGAGGCGGCGCTGCCGCTGCTCCAGCTCGCGGGACCGATGACCGGACTCGTCATCCAGCCGCTGATCGGCGCGATGAGCGATCGCACTGCGAGCCGCTGGGGACGCCGCACGCCCTATTTCCTGTTCGGCGCGGTGCTCTGTGCAGTGGGGCTGTTCGTGATGCCGCTGTCCTCGTCGATCCTGATGGCGGCGTCGCTGCTCTGGATCCTCGACGCGGGCAACAACGTCACCATGGAGCCGTATCGCGCCTATGTCTCCGACCGGCTGAACGAGGACCAGCACCAGGCTGGGTTCCTCACCCAATCGGCATTCACGGGCCTGGCGCAGATGCTCGCCTTCCTCACCCCGTCGCTGCTCGTCTGGGCAGGGATGAACCAGGATGCGGTGGACGCCCACAACATCCCGCAGACCGCGCGGGTCGCCTTCACCATCGGCGCAGCGCTCTCGTTCGCCACCATTCTCTGGTCGGTGCTGCGCGTCCCCGAGCTCCCGCTAACGGCGCAAGAGCGCGCGCGGATCGCCGCCGAGCCCAAGACACCGGGCGCCACGCTCGCCGAGATCGGCCGTGCGATCCGCGACATGCCGCTGCCGATGCGCAGGCTCGCGGTGATGAGCCTGTTTCAATGGTATGCGATGATGGCGTACTGGAACTATGTGGTGCTGGCGATCGGCCGGTCGGTCTACGCCACCACCGATCCGACCGCCTCGGGCTTCCATTCGGCGGTGCTGACCAACGGCGAGATGGCCGCCTGGTACAATGGCATCGGCTTCGTCGCCGCGTTCGCGATGGTGCCGCTCGCGCGCAGGCTGGGCG
>CAXTNG010000443.1:1296-2737 GCA_964245475.1 uncultured Sphingomonas sp.
GTCGATGAAGACGATCGAGGGCGCGGCCTCGCTCCACGCGGTCTGCCTGCTGCTCACCGCCGCGGGCATGTTGTGGCTGCCGCATGTCACCGACAAGGCGATGCTGTTCCTGCCCGCAATCGGCATCGGCATCGGCTGGGCGAGCATGATGGGCAACCCGTACGTGATCCTCGCCGGGAGCATCCCGCCCGAGCGGACCGGCGTCTACATGGGCATCTTCAACATGATGATCGTCATTCCGATGATCCTCTTCTCGGTTACGCTGCCGCTCTATTACCGGCCGCTGATGGGCGGCGACCCCCGTCATGTGCTCACCCTGGCGGGCGTCCTGATGCTGGGCGCCGCCGTCGCGGTCTGGAGCGTGCGTGCACGCAATGCCGAAGGGCTGCCGGTCGGGGCGACGCAGCACCAGCCGTGACCCCTTGCGGCGGCTGCGCGGACGTGATGAGAACGCCCGCAGCATCAGGAGAGGATCTATGTTCAGTCACGTCACGGTCGGGACCAACGACAGTGAGCGCTCCCGGCGCTTCTACGACGCACTGTTCGGCGCGATCGGCGGCAAGCCGGGGCGGCAGGACGACAAGGGGCGCCTGGCCTACCTCCACAACGGCGGCATGTTCATGGTCACGCCGCCGATCGACGGCCAGCCGGCGACCCACGCCAACGGCGGCACCATCGGCTTCACCGTCAGCGGCCCCGAGCAGGCGGACGCCTGGCACCAGGCGGGCGTCGACAACGGCGGCACCTCGATCGAGGACCCGCCGGGGGTTCGCTCGGGCGCCTTCGGTGCCTTGTACCTCGCCTATCTGCGCGACCCCGACGGCAACAAGCTCTGCGCCCTTCACCGCATCCCGGCGCCCGCCGCCGACGCATGATGCGCGCGCGTGCGCTCGCCCTGCTGCTCGCCGCGCCTGCGGCGGCGCAGCAGGCGACCGTCACCTACCTGCCCTATCCGGGCACGCCGGACGGCCGCCCGGAGACGGTCGCGATCAGCGCGGCAGGAGAACCGGGCAGCCGCCGCTTCGACCTGTCGACCTCCGCCGCGCAGCGCGACGGCGGCCCGCAGCGCCGCACCGTACGCGAGGGCGGCGGGCCCTATGTCGCCACTGGCAACACGACCTTCGACGCGCTCTTCGCAACGGCGGTTGACGACGCAAGGCAGGACAGCGTCGAGCAGATCACCGACGGATCGTACAATGGCGGCAAGCCGATCCCCTGCCATTGCTTCGAGACCGGCGAGAAATGGCATTACGTCTGGACCCGCGACCTCGCCTATGCGCTCGACCTCGGGCTCGCCGGCTTCGACCCGGCGCGCGCGGTCGCCGGGGCGCTCCGGGTCGGCTTCGCGTCCCTGGTGGCGGTCGGCCTCGGCTCGTTCGCGCTGAACCGCCGGCGGTTCTCGGCCCTGCCGCTCCTGGCGTTCCTGGCCGCGGCGCTCGCC
>CAXTNG010000444.1:0-2735 GCA_964245475.1 uncultured Sphingomonas sp.
GCGCTCGGCAGCGGTGCGACCGCAGGCGTGATCGCCAGCGGCATCGACATCGCCTTTCCGCCCGAGAACCGCGTGCTGCAGGAGCGGGTCGCGCGCGAGGCCCTGCTGATTGCCGAGCAACCGCCGGGCACCGAGCCGCGGGCACGCCACTTCCCCTACCGCAACCGGATTATCGCAGGACTTTCGGCGGGAACGGTGGTCGTCGAGGCGGCACCCAAGTCGGGGTCGCTGATTACCGCGCGGCTCGCGGGCGAGATGGGACGCGAGGTAATGGCGGTTCCCGGCAGCCCGCTCGATCCGCGCGCTCAGGGGTGCAACCTGCTGATCCGCGATGGCGCGACGCTGGTCCAGACCGCTGCGGACGTGCTGGAGCAGGTCCGCCCGATCGACCCGCGCGCAGTGCGCTCGCCGGCGTCCGGGTACGACGGCGCGGTGCCCGAGGATGCCAGCGATCACGACCGCGGAGCGGTGATGGCGCTGCTCGGCCCGGTGCCCGTGCCGGTCGACGAGCTGATCCGCCAATCGGGGTTGCCGTCACCGGTGGTGCAGACGGTGCTGCTCGAGCTGGAGCTGGCCGGACGCCTGGAGCGCCACGCCGGGGGACGGGCCAGCCTCGCCTAGCCTGCGACAGTTCAGCTCCCGCTCAGGCACATTCTTGCGACAATTGCCCGGTATATGCTGCGCCGCAACGGAATAGATGGACGGGTAATGCGTAAAGCGATGGTGATGATGGCGGCGCTGGCGCCGATCGTGGCACAGGCGCAGACGGCGCAGGCCCCGACCGCGGCGCAGCGCCAGCCGGCGGCTGCGCAGACCGACGACGAGGAGGAGACCGAAGGTCCCGACGTGGTCGTCACCGGCACACGCACGCCGCCCGGATCGGCGATCGGCGACATCAAGCCGGAGATCACCCTCAACCCCGCCGACATCCGCTCCTACGGCGTGTCCTCGGTCGCCGAGCTGCTGACCGAGCTGACTCCGCAGACGACCAGCGGGCGCGGCCAGGGTGGGCAGCCGGTGGTGCTGCTCAACGGCCGCCGCATCTCCGGTTTCCAGGAGATCGCCAATCTGCCGACCGAGGCGATCGCGCGCGTCGACATCCTGCCCGAGGAGGTCGCGCTCAAATACGGCTATCGTGCCGACCAGCGGGTGGTGAACTTCGTGCTCCGCCGCCGTTTCCGCGCGACCGCCGTCGAGCTGTCCGACCGGCTCGCGACCGAAGGTGGCCGCAACGCGCCCGAGGCCGAGCTCGACCTCGTCCAGATCGCGCGCGACACCCGCACCACCATCCATGCCGAGCGCAACGCTGCCACCGCGCTGACCGAGGCCGAGCGCGACATCGTCACCGGCCAGGCGGCGCCGGTCGGCGCAGGCGGCGTGGCGATCAACCAGAGCGACTATCGCACCCTGCTGCCGCAGACGAGCAGCTTCACGCTCAACGCCGTCCACGCTCGCCCACTGGGTCGCGCGCAGGCCAGCCTCAACGGCAGCGTCGCGACGACGAGCAGCATCGGCAGCTTCGGCCTGCCGACCGTCTCCTTGACGACGCCGACCGCCACGATCCTGCGCGCGATCGATGTGGGCAACCCGCTGGAGCAGCGCACCGGCACGCTCACCACCCATCTGGGCGGGACGGTCAACAGCGACTTCGCCGGCGGGCAGTGGCGCTGGACGGTGACCGGCAACTACGACCGGGTCGAGAGCCGCACCACCACCGATGTCGGAGTCGATGCCAGAGCCTTCCAGGCCCGGCTCAACGCCGGTGACCCCACCGCCAATGTGCTCGGGCCGCTCGGGCCTGCCGACATCGGGCCGCTGGCGGCCAACCGCGGCCTGTCGACGTCGAGCACCGCGGGGCTCGACGCGCTGCTCAACGGCGCGCTGTTCCAGCTGCCGGCGGGGCCGGTCTCTACGTCGCTGCGCGTCGGGGTCGACACGCTCGACTTCAGCAGCCGGTCGTTCCGAAGCGGGCTCGACTCGTCGGGGCGGGTCTCGCGCGACACCGCTAACGGACAGCTCAACGTCGACCTGCCGATCACCAGCCGGTCGCGCGCGGTGCTGGGCGGCATCGGCACCCTGTCGCTCAACGGCAATGTCGCGGTCGATCACCTGTCGGACTTCGGCACGCTGACCACGCTTGGCTATGGCGTGAACTGGGTGCCGGTCGACGCGGTGCGCGTCATCGCTTCCCACACCGACCAGGAGGACGCGCCGAGCGCGCAGCAGCTCGGCGACCCGCAGGTGCTGACCCCCAACGTCCGCGTCTTCGACTATGTCCGGGGCACCACCGCGACGGTGACGACGCTGACCGGCGGCAATCCGGCGCTGCTCTCCGACGACCGCCACACCACCAAGATCGGCGTGACGATCAAGCCCAGGAAGACGCTCGATCTGACGCTCATCGCCAATTACATCTCAGCCAAGACGGAAGACCCGATCGTCAGTTTTCCGGCGACGGCGGCGATCGCGGCGGCGTTTCCGGGCCGGTTCACGCGCGACACCAACGGCCAGCTGCTGCGCGTCGATACGCGGCCAATCAATTTCGCACGGACGGAACGGTCGGAGCTGCGATACGGCTTCAACCTGTCGATCCCGTTGAAGTCGAAGATCCAGAAGCAGCTGGAGCTGTTCCGTGCCGGCAAGGGGCCGAACCCGTTTGCCGGCCTCATCCCGCCGGGTGGCCAGAACCGTTTCGGTCAGGGAGGGCCGGGAGCGGGGCAGGATGGCCGACCGGG
>CAXTNG010000445.1:0-2727 GCA_964245475.1 uncultured Sphingomonas sp.
TCGACGCGCTGATCGACGGCGCAACGCCCAAACCGCTGCCGCGCGACGCCAAGGCGCGCGCGGTGCTGCGCCTCGCGCTCGCGCAAGCGCTGCGGCTCGGCACGCCGCCGCATGCGGCGATCGCAACGGTGCTGCCGCTGGTCGACGGCGGCCCGCGCAAGCTGGTCCACGGTGTGTTCGGAACGCTGATGCGGCAGGGCGCGCGCCTTCCCGATGTGCCGACGCTGCCGCCCAAAGTGGCCGAGCGCTGGCGCGCTGCCTGGGGCGAGGAGATGGTCGCCGGTGCGGCACGGCCGATCGCGGCGCCGCCGCCGCTCGACCTGACGCTCGGCCGTGAGGGCGCCCTCGTGCCCGAAGGCGAGCGCCTGCTTCCTGGCCACGTCCGCCTGCACGACGCCGCATCGGTGCCCGAGCTGTCCGGCTATGCCGAGGGGGGCTGGTGGGTGCAGGACATCGCCGCCTCGCTTCCCGCGAGGCTGATCGGCACCGGCGCCGGCACCGCGCTCGACCTGTGCGCGGCGCCCGGCGGCAAGACACTCCAGCTCGCCGCAGCGGGCTGGCGGGTGACCGCGGTCGACAGCTCGCAAAGTCGTCTGGCGCGACTTCGCGACAACCTACAGCGGACGCGGCTACCTGCCGACGTCGTGCGCGCCGACGTCCTCGAATGGCAACCGCCCAAGCCCGCCGATGCGGTGCTGGTCGATGCGCCGTGCAGCGCCACCGGCATATTCCGGCGCCATCCCGACGTCCTCTACCGCGCAACACCGGCGATCATCGCCGAGATGGCCGACCTTCAGCGCCGCATCCTCGCCCGCGCCGCAGATTGGGTGAAGCCCGGAGGCATGCTGGTCTACGCCACCTGCTCGCTGGAGCCCGCCGAAGGTGAGGAGCAGGCCGAGGCGTTTCTTGCCGCGCGTCCGGATTACGCACTGGAACCCGCTGCCATGCCCTTCGGCATCACCGACCGCGGCTGGCTGCGCACGCTTCCCGACATGCTTGCGGACGAGGGCGGCTGCGACGGCTTCTTCATCGCGCGCTTCCGCCGCGCCTTGTAGCATGGGTCAAGGTTGGTAAGGACGCGGCCCATGCAGCCCGTCCGCATCGCACCCTCGATCCTCTCCGCCGACTTCTCGAAGCTGGGCGAGGAGGTGCGCGCGATCGACAACGCCGGTGCCGACTGGATCCACGTCGACGTGATGGACGGGCATTTCGTCCCCAACATCTCGTTCGGCCCGTTAGTAATGAAGTCGATCCGCTCCGTCACCACCACGCCGTTTGACGTCCACCTGATGATTTCGCCGGTCGACGCCTATCTCGATGCCTTCGCCGAAGCCGGTGCTGACACGATCAGCGTGCATGTCGAGGCCGGCCCACACATTCAACGCTCGCTCCAGCACATCAAGTCGCTGGGCAAGCGCGCGGGCGTGGTGATCTGCCCCGGCACGCCCGCCAAGGCGCTCGACTACCTCCTCGACCTCGCCGATCTGGTGCTGGTGATGAGCGTCAACCCTGGCTTCGGCGGGCAGACATTCATCCCGAGCCAGCTCAAGAAGATCGCCGCGGTGCGCCGGATGATCGAGGCGAGCGGGCAGGCGATCGACCTGGAGGTCGACGGCGGCATCGACCCGGACACCGCACGCCAGTGCATAGAAGCGGGTGCCGATGCGCTCGTGGCGGGCACGGCGGTGTTCCGCGGCGGGCCGGCCGCCTACGCCGCCAACATCGCCGCGCTGAGAGGCTGATGAACTCCCCTGTTACGGACGACACGCTGGAGCTCACGCCCGACACGATCGAGCAGGGTCGTCGGCTCGTCAGGGTGGGCGGCGACAAGGGGCTGAGCCTCGCCGAGCGGCTGACCGAACACTTCCACCGCCTGACCTGGCGCACGCCGCTGCACGGCATGCGGCTGAAGGGGCGGCACCCGCTGAAGCTTATCGCGGTGCCCGACGACCCGATCGTCGGCAACGTCGGGCGGGGCAAGGCGCTGCTCGACGGCGAGGTCGCGTTCGGCGGCGAGACGCGGCCGATCGCCGCGCTCGATATGCAGCGGCCCGATACGTCGCGCGCCTTCGCCGAGCATGTCCATAGCTTCGCCTGGCTGCGCGACCTGTCGACGGTGACGACGCGCGCCGTCGGCGCGCCGGTCGCCGAAGCGCTGATGGCGCGCTGGCTCGATGCGCGTGCCGAGCGGGTCGACGCCTTCGCCTGGCGGCCGGATCTGTGGGGACGGCGCGTCCTCTATTGGACCGCGCATGCGCCGCTGATCCTGTCGTCGGCGGACCTCATCTACCGCTCGCGGGTGCTGAATGCGCTCGCGCGGGGCGCGCGGCACCTCGATCGCGGCGCGGACAAAGCGCCACCTGGGGCGCAGCGGATGGCCGCGTGGTGCGGGGTGGTCGCGGCGGGGCTGCTGATCCCCGGCGGCGACCCGCGCCGGGCGTTCGGCGAGGCGGGGCTGTTGCGCGCGCTCGGCACGTCGCTGTTCGACGACGGCGGATCAGTGACGCGAAGCCCTGCGGTGCTGCTCGATTCGATCGGGCTGCTCGCGATGCTGCGCGAGAGCTATGCGGCGCGGCGGCTGGAACTGCCCGAGGCGATCGCCGCGGCGCAGGGGCGGATGGTCGCGGCACTGCTCGGCACGAGCCACGGAGACCGCGCGCTGGCGAGCTGGCAGGGCGGCGGGCCGGACACGCCCGAGCATATCGCCGCGGTGATCGAGGGCAGCGG
>CAXTNG010000446.1:0-1797 GCA_964245475.1 uncultured Sphingomonas sp.
GTCGCCGGGTTACGACGACTACGACGCCTGGCTGGCGGCGGGATCGGCGCACGGCATGGCCGAGCGGCTCGGCCTCGCCGGCTATCCCGCCTGGCGGCGGTTCGAGGCGCACCCGGCCTACGACGACTATTGGCGCGCCGCCGCGCTCGACCGCCGGCTGGCGGAGCGCGGCAGCAACGTGCCGACGCTCCACGTTCACAGCCAATGGGACGTCGAGGATCCTCATGGCTCGCTCGCCGCCTTCGAGGCGATCGAGCGCGCCGGGCCGCGCGCCGCCAACCATCTCGTCAGCGGGCCGTGGAGCCATGCCTGCCCGTTCTTCACCGACGGCGCCGAGCTCGGTCCGCTGCACTTCGGCGCGCGCACCGCGCGGCAGTTTCGCGAGACGATGCTGATCCCGTTCCTGGACGCGCATTGCCGCGATCGGGCGGGGGAGGCGCCGCTGCCCAAGGTCGCGGCCTATAGCGCCGGCGCGGAGCGCTGGCTGACGGGCGACGGATGGCCGCTGGCGCGCGAGACGATCCGGCTCCATCTCGCCTCGGCCGAGCGGCTGCTCGCCGAGCCGGAGCCGGGCGGCCATGACGAGTATCTCTCCGATCCGGCCAAGCCGGTGACCAACCGGCCGCGCCCGATCCTCGCCAAGAACGCGCCCGGCTTCGACTGGGAGCGGCTGGCGGTTGCCGACCAGCGTTTCGCCGGCGACCGTCCGGACGTGCTCCGCTATGCAACGCCGCCGCTGGCCGCGCCGCTTCAGCTCGCTGGCCCGGTGCGCGTGCGCCTGTTCGCATCGACCAGCGGCACCGACGCCGACTGGTTCGGCAAGCTCATCGACGCCTATCCCGACACCGTACCGGGCGAAGAGGCGATGGGCGGCTATCAGCTCGCGATCGCGGACAGCGCAATCCGCGGCCGCTTCGCGGCCGATCCGGGCGCTCCGCGGGCGCTGGAGAGCGACGCCGTCGTTGCGTACGAGCTCACCCTGCCCAGCGTCGCCTACACGCTGCTGCCCGGCCATCGGCTGATGCTCCAGGTCCAAAGCACCATGTTCCCACTCTACGACCGCAACCCGCAGCGCTTCGTGCCGAACGTCTTTTTTGCGAGCCCCGAGGATTTCCAGAAGGCGACGCACCGTGTCTATCGCGGCGGCGCGCACGCCTCGTCCATCGAGCTTCCCGTCATGACGCCGCCGCGCTGGCGATCCGCGTGACGATGGCGTCGAGGATCGCCTGCGTGTGCGCGAGATAGTCGGCGCGCAATGCGACCGTCGCCGGCCAGTCGGCACCTTCGCCGGGCACGTCGAGCCAGTAGAGCGACATCTCCACCCGCGTTCCGGAGCCGAGCGGCTCCAGCCGCCACTCGGCGAAGGCGAAGGTCGCATCCTGCGGCACGAGCGCCAGCCGGGTGACGAGTCGGCGCGGCGGATCGGCGAGCAGGATCTCTTCGCTACGGGTCGAGAGACCCCCGTCCTCGCCGCGCGTCGTGAAGCGCGCGCGCTCGCCGACCGCGTCGGCGGGGCCGTCGATCGCTTCCTTGCCGACGAAGTCGGGCAGCCACCGCGCACGGTCGAACAGCGTCCGCCAGACCGCGGCGGGCGGCGCCTCGCCCATCGCCGCCGCGGTGTTGACGCCGCCGAACATGGTCGGAATTTGCGTGAGATCGGTCATGCCGCCTGCCTCGTCCAATCGTCGACCTGCGCCTGGAGCACGCTCAGCGGGTAGGCGCCCTGGCCGAGCAGCACGTCGTGGAAGCGGCGCACGTCGAACCCGCTGGCCGGCGCGTGCGTGGCCATGGCCGCGA
>CAXTNG010000446.1:1807-2727 GCA_964245475.1 uncultured Sphingomonas sp.
CGCCGAGCCGACGGGCGGCATCGGCGCGGATGCCCTGGATCGCGCGCGCGCCGAGCGCGTAGGCGAGCGCCTGGCCGGGGATGTCGGTCGCGTAGCGCAGCACCTCGCTGGCGATCGTCGCTTCGCTCTCGATCGTCCGCTCGCGCAGGAAAGCGGCTGCCTGCTCGAACGTCCAGCCGAGCGCGTTGAGCCCGGTATCGACCACCAGCCGGGCGGCGATGAACGCCTTCATCCGAACGTGGCCGTAGCGGTCGAACGCCTCCATCGCCCCCATCTCGACCGCGAGGTCCGAGGCATAGACCGCCCAGCCCTCGACCGCCGCCATCGACAGCAGCAGCGATTGCAGCGGGTGGACCAGCTCGGCTTCGTCCTGGAGCGAGAGCTGATGATGATGGCCGGGCAGCAGCTCGTGATAGATCAGATGCGCTGCGCCGAGCAGCGAGCGCGTTTCCGGCGCATGGCCGTTGTAGCGGTAGCGCCCGACCGGATCGGCGGGGGTCGGGCGCTGATAGTCGCCGAAGGTCATGCCCTGCTCGGCGCTGGCGCTCGCGCGGACCAGCGCCCAGGGTGCCTTTGGGCGGCGCGTGAACCATGCCGGCATCAGTGGTTCGATGCGGTCCATGTGGCGGAGGAAGGTCGCCTCGACCTCGGTGGCGGTGGCGGCGTGTGCTCGCGGATCGGCGCGCAGCCGGCGGTCGGCCTCATCGAGGCTCAGGCCTGGCGCCAGCTCGGTGGCCAGCGCCGCGCGTTCTTCGTCAAGCGCGGCAAGCATGTCGAGGCCGATCGCATGGATGGCGGTGGCGTCCAGCCCGGTATCGGCGAACCGGTCGATCTGCTGCCGGTAGAAGGCGTCGCCGCCCGGATCCGCGGCATAGCCCGCCTCCGCCGGAGCACGGCGGGCATAGTCGCCGCCGACGAAT
>CAXTNG010000447.1:0-2707 GCA_964245475.1 uncultured Sphingomonas sp.
CGAGTTCGTCGAGGACGGCTACATCCGCGTCTACCAGGACATCCGCGGCACCAACCGGTCGGAAGGCGAGTTCGTGATGACGCGCCCGATCCGCGGCCCGCTCAACGCGACCGGCATCGACGAGGCGACCGACGCCTACGACACGATCGACTGGCTGGTGAAGAACGTCCCCGAATCGAACGGGCGGGTCGGGGCGACCGGCAGCAGCTATCCGGGCTTCACCACATTACTGGCCGGGGTCGATCCGCATCCGGCACTGAAGGCGATCATGCCGATGAGCCCGATGGTCGACACCTGGGTGGGCGACGACGCCTTTCACAACGGCGCCTATCGCAATACCTGGACCGAATACACGCTGTGGATGAGCACGGGCAAAGCGGCGACGGGCGCAGCTATTCCGGAGCCGGCGGGGGACGCCTACACCCACTATCTCGCCGCCGGCTCGACCGGCGATTACATCCGGCGCTGGGGCCTCGAGCGATATCCTTACATCCGCAAGGTCATGGAACATCCCGCCTATGACCAGTTCTGGTCGCTGCAGGCGGTCGACAAATGGCTGGCGGCGCGGCCGCTCAAGGTGCCGACCATGCTGGTAGTCGGACAATGGGACCAGGAGGATTCATACGGCGCGCCGGCGGTCTACCGCGCACTCGAGCCCAAGGACGTGAACAACGACCTCGTCTCGCTCGTGATCGGGCCGTGGCGGCATTCGGGCGTGCTGCACTACGGCTATGAACTCGGCCCGCTGACCTTCACCGGCGACACCGCGCACGAGTTCCGGGTACGCACTATGAAGCCGTTCTTCGACCACTATTTGAAGGACGCGCCCGATCCGCAGCTGCCGCCGGTGCTGATGTACGCGACCGGCGCGAACCGGTGGGAGCGCTACGACCGTTGGCCGGACGGCACGGCGACGCCGCTCTACCTCGACGCCGGAGGCACCGCGTCGTTCAAGGCGCCCGATCGCGCCGGCAGCGACCGCTACACATCCGATCCGGTCAGCCCCGTGCCGTTCGTACCCCGGCCGATTTCGCTGAGCGACGGACCGCAGTGGAAGACCTGGCTGCTCCGCGACCAGAGGTTCGTGTCAGGGCGCCCGGATGTGCTATCCTATCAGACCGCGCCATTGACCGCTCCAGTCCACATCGCCGGCGCTCCATCGGTCGACCTGTACGGGGCGACCACCGGCACCGACAGCGACTGGGTGGTCAAGCTTATCGACGTCTATCCCGATGAGACCCCCGAGCCGATCGCCCAAGGCGCGCGGCCGGCGATGGACGGATACGAACTTCCGCTGGGCATCGAGATTTTTCGTGGCCGGTACGTGCGCGACGCCGCCAAGCCGCAGGCGCTGACGCCGGGCAAGGTCGAGCGCTACCGATTCGACCTGCCCAACATCGATCATGTCGTCCTACCCGGCCACCGGCTAATGGTGCAGATTCAGTCGAGCTTGTTTCCGCTCTACGACCGCAATCCCCAACGCTTCGTGGCTAACATCTTCAATGCGAGAGCGGGAGACTACGCGAAGGCAACACAAAGCATTTTTCGCGGAGGCAAATTTAAGAGTATGGTGGTTATCCCTGTCGTTGCCTCGCGTTAACAGCGATCATTATCAGATGCTCACTGTGAGCACGGTGGTATCGTACCCGGTTGACCGCAGCGACAGACCACCGCGCGTTAGATGTGGTGGCGAGGCGGTGTCCGTGTACGACAAGGTCAGCCTTCTATCTGGCCCACCTGTCGATCAGCTTCTGGCGCTGCTTGGCCGTGCTCAGCCATGCCATATTCGGTTCCCCTGTACGGCGGCCGGGTTTCCAGAACCGATGGGTGAGCACGGCGTGCATGTGCGGCTTCTTGATCCAGCGCCCGTCGGCATCGGCGAGCGCATGGATGGCCCAGTCCGCGACCATGCCGTTGATCACGATCTCGCGGTCGAGGAACTCCAGCACCAGCTCGCGCCAGCTCTCCCGGCGGCGGCTGACCGGCAGCCAGCCGATGATGTGGAACGCCACCGGCGTGCCGGGCCGGTCGCGTGCTGTAGCCGCGTCTGCCTGCTCCCAGAGCTTGATGCCTGCGACCGCGTCGGCATCGCAGCCGATCGGCCCGCGACGGCCATGATCGATCAGATCATTGCCCCTGGCCAGCTTGTCCGACAGTCCGGCGTGGGGCCGAACAAGTCCGTGCCGCTCTGCCGCACGATGTAGAGCGCGTTGGCGGTCGCCGACCAGAAGGTGCGGCAGGCCGGATCGGGCACACCGTCCTTGGGATGGATGACGGGCGTGATCGCGAGCGGGGACGTCTGTTCGCCCGTCAGGCTAGCGAGCATCAGCTCCTTGGGCTGGAGGGCGTGGGCAGCGACGGCGTAGGTGGTGGTCATGGTCGTTCTCCTTGGAAGGTCTGTGATGGGTAGGTTGGTTGATGCGGCCGGCGCGCTTAGCGCTGGCGGTCCGCCCACCACTGCTCGAACCGGCTGCTGACGTCGGCGGCGACACCATTCGCTTCAGCGAGCCACAGCCGCCAGGCAGCGACCGCTTGAGCGTCAGCCTCGCCGCACAGCCAGCCGGTGTTGCCGAACGCCCAGGCGCTCTCGACCTGCGCCGCGGTCGTAGCCGGGGCGTCGATGCCCCGATCCGCAGCCACGGCGGCGAATGCCGGCGCGCCGGCTCCGCCATGCGCAATCGCGAGATCGACGCTGGGTGTGGTGATC
>CAXTNG010000448.1:0-2679 GCA_964245475.1 uncultured Sphingomonas sp.
GCATGATCGCGTCCGCGCCGAGGTGTCGGACGTGGCGACCGCGATCTACGACGGCGCGGACGCGATCATGCTGTCGGCGGAAAGCGCGGCGGGCCAGTGGCCGGTCGAATCGGTCGCGATGATGGACGCGATCGGCGTGTCGGTGGAGAGCGACCCGATGCACGGCGACCGTGTGCACTTCACGGTCACGAAGCCCGATCCCACCACCGGTGACGCGATCTGCGAGGCGGCCAAGACGATCGCCAAGACGGTGTCGGCCGTGGCGATCATCTGCTTCACCTCGTCGGGCTCGACCGCGCGGCGGATCGCGCGCGAGCGGCCGGGCGTGCCGATCCGGGTGCTCACCCCCAGCCTCGTCACGGCGCGCCGGCTCGGCGTTCTGTGGGGCACGCATGCGGTGCACACCCGCGACGTCCAGTCGTTCGAGGAGATGGTCGCCAAATCCAAACGCATGGCGCTGCGCCACGGCCTCGCCAAAGGCGGCGACCGAGTGGTGGTGATGGCGGGCGTCCCGTTCCGCACGCCGGGGTCGACCAACGTGGTGCATGTCGTGCGGATCGTCGGCGACGAGCTGAAGAACTACGGAATATAGGTCAGCGGGTGCCCGAACAACTTGCCGTCACGGGTCAGCAGCTTGGCGCCGAGCCGCTGCGCATGGACCAGAAGCATTTCATCGAACGGGTCACCATGGGGCGGATCGACGGCCAGCGGCGGTGCCAGCATATCGGCGATCGTCATCTCCTCGACCGCGATTTCGGCCTTGACGCAGAATGCGACCGCGCTCGCCGGATCGAGCGTCAGATCGCGCCTATCGCGATGGCGTTCCGACCGGACCTTGGCGCGGAGCTCCCATAGCGAGATAGTCGATAACAGCAGCTCGTTCGATTCACTCGCTATGGCCTCGCGTTCGTAGCGCTTCAACTTGAGGCGGTTGGTCGCGAACCAGACCAAGACATGGGTATCGAGCAGCAGCCTCATCGATACTCGGGTCCGAACAGCTCTTCGGTCCAAGACGGGTCATCGAAATCGCGGTCCGGTTCACCGACCGGTTTGGGGATGCCCAACTCCTCCTGGATGCGGTCCAAGTCCTCCCATGTCCACTTGCGCCCGGCCTTCACCGGCGGAGAGGGGGGACCGAGTTCGGCGACCGGCTTGCCGTTCTTGGTGATGGTGACGCGCTCGCCTTTCTCGGCCGCGGACAAGGCGTGGGCAAATTGCGCGCGAGCTTCGCGAACGGACATTTCCATCATCGGCCTCCAACTGCGTACATCATGTACACGGTTGGTGTGCGCTAGTCCAGCAGATCAAGCCCCTGAAGCTCACACCGCAGCTTCGGCTCGCCGGTGAAGTGGAGTGCGGTCATCCCCACCGCTGCCGCGCCGGCGACGTTCGCTTCGTTGTCGTCGATGAACACGGCCTCCTCCGCGCGCAGGCCGAAGCGGTCGAGTGCGAGACGGTAGATCGCGGCGTCGGGCTTCACCAGTTTCTCGACACCGGAGACGACCACGTCGCGGAAGCGGTCGAACAGCGCGGCTTCGCGGGCGCGGAACGGCGGCCAGAATTCGTGGGAGAAGTTGGTGATCGCGTAGAGGGGGACGCCCCGCGCATCCAGTTCGGCAACCAGCGCGTGCATGCCCGGGATCGGATCGCCGATGCTCTCCTGGAAGCGCTCGCTCCAGGCGGCGATCAGCGCTTCATGGTGCGGATGCTCGGCGATCAGCTCGGCGGACGTGTCGGCGACGTCGCGGCCGGCGTCGTGCTGGAAGTGCCAGTCATGCGTGACGACATCGCGCAGGAACACGTCGAGCGCCTCACCATCGGGGATGAGACGCTCGTAGAGGAGCCGCGGGTCCCAATCGTAGAGAACGCGCCCGACGTCGAAGATGACGGCGGTCGGCTTGAGGCTACCCATGTCGGGGTCCCCGCAAAGTAACACTTTGCGGGGTATTCTTCAGCCCTGGCGCGCCTTGAAGCGGCGGTTGGTCTTGTTGATCACATAGGTGCGGCCGCGGCGGCGGATCACGCGGTTGTCGCGGTGGCGGTCCTTGAGGGACTTCAGGGAATTGCGGATCTTCATGGCGTATCGCTTCGGCTTGGGGCGAGCTCGAGGCTGCCCGGAAAAGGACGGGACCGCCTATCGGCGGCCCCCGGCCAAGTCAAGGCGCCGGGAACCTGCGGGGGCGGTTCAGGCGTTACGTCCGCGAGACGAAGTGTTGGAGTGAAGACGATGCGCGCAGCGGCCGTTCTGGGACTAGGGTTGGCGCTCGCCGGCTGCGCGGGCACCGTGGCGCTGCCGCCGACCGAATCGGTGCGCTACCATCGCGGGCCGGAGACGGTCGGACGCGGCACGATCGTCGTGCAGCCGCTCGCGACCGGGCCGGTGAGCCTCGAGTTCGAGACCTATGCGGGCGCGGTGCGCGCCGAGCTGACCCGGATCGGCTACCCCTCGCCGCCGCCGGGCGCGACGCCGCAATATATCGCGACGGTGTCCTATTCGCGCGCGAACAAGGCCGGGCCGCCGCGGCGCTCGCCGATCTCGATCGGTATCGGCGGCGGCAGCTTCGACGGCGGGCGGCGCGGCGGCGTAGGCGTAGGCGGCGGCGTGGGGTTCCCGATCGGCGGCGGCGGGCCGTCGACGATCGTGGTGACCGAGCTGGCGGTCACGATCAAGCAGCGCGT
>CAXTNG010000449.1:0-2679 GCA_964245475.1 uncultured Sphingomonas sp.
TCTCCAAGGTTGTGATCGAGCGTCCGGCCAAGCTGTGCCGCATCTCGATCTATGCGGCGCGCCCCGGTGTGATCATCGGCAAGAAGGGCACCGACATCGAGAAGCTGCGCAAGACGATCGGCGGCATGACCAAGTCCGACGTCTCGCTCAACATCGTCGAGATCAGGAAGCCGGAGGTCGACGCGCGGCTCGTCGCGCAGGGGATCGCCGACCAGCTGGAGCGCCGCATCGCGTTCCGTCGCGCGATGAAGCGCGCGGTGCAGTCGGCGATGCGCCTGGGTGCCGATGGCATCCGCGTCGCTTGCGGCGGCCGTCTCGGCGGCGCTGAGATCGCGCGCTCGGAAAGCTATCGCGAGGGCCGGGTGCCGCTGCACACGCTGCGCGCCAACATCGACTATGCCGAGGCCGAGGCGCACACGTCCTATGGCGTCTGCGGCGTCAAGGTCTGGGTGTTCAAGGGCGAGATCCTGGGTCACGACCCGATGGCAACCGACCGGCTGATGATGGAGGCCCAGACCTCCGGCGTGCGCCCTGCGCGCGATGACCGCCGTTAAGGACTGATCCGATGTTGCAGCCAAAGCGCACCAAGTTCCGCAAGGCCTTCAAGGGTCGCATCCATGGCGATGCCAAGGGCGGCACCAGCCTCAACTTCGGCTCCTATGGGCTGAAGGCGATGGAGCCCGACCGGATCACCGCGCGCCAGATCGAGGCGGCGCGCCGCGCGATCACCCGCCACATCCGCCGTCAGGGCCGGTTGTGGATCCGCGTGTTCCCGGACGTGCCGGTGTCGAGCAAGCCTGCCGAGGTCCGCATGGGCTCGGGCAAGGGCTCGCCCGAGTTCTGGGCGGCGCGGGTCAAGCCCGGCCGCATCCTGTTCGAGCTCGACGGCGTCGAGGGAAAGATCGCCGCGGAGGCGTTCGAGCGCGCCGCGATGAAGCTCCCGATCAAGACCAAGGTCGTGGCGCGCCTCGGCGACACGTCGCACCTCGGAGGCGAGTGAGATGGCCACCAAGACCAAGATCGATTTTCAGGGATCGAGCGACGACCAGCTGGTCGAGCAGCTCGGCCAGCTGAAGCGCGAGGCGTTCAACCTGCGCTTCCAGGCGGCGACCAGCCAGCTGGAGAAGCCGAGCCGCGTCCGCGAGGTCCGTCGCGACATCGCCCGCATCAAGACCGTGCAGGCGCAGCGCGCCTCCGCGGCCAAGTAAGAGGAACGACACATGCCGAAGCGCGTGCTGACCGGAGTGATCGTCTCCGACAAGACCGATAAGACGGTGGTGGTGAACGTCGAGCGCAAGGTGAAGCACCCGCTCTACGGCAAGATCATCCGCCGCTCAAAGAAGTATCACGCCCATGACGAGGCGAACGAGTTCAAGCAGGGCGAGACGGTGCGGATCGAAGAGACCGCGCCGGTGTCCAAGCTGAAGAGCTGGAAGGTCGTCGATCGGGTGAACACCCATGCAACGCCCGAGCGGGTGGACGTGGACGCGTAAGCGTCCGGATTTTTAGGCGGGTGCCGGTCAGCAATCGGCCCCAGATGAGAAGGAAGCAGGATCGATGATCCAGATGCAGTCCAATCTCGACGTCGCTGACAACAGCGGCGCGAAGCGGGTGCAGTGCATCAAGGTGCTTGGCGGGTCCAAGCGCCGCACCGCGGGGGTCGGCGACATCATCGTCGTCTCCATCAAGGAAGCGCAGCCGCGCGGCCGCGTGAAGAAGGGCGACGTGCACCGCGCCGTGATCGTGCGCACCGCCAAGGACATCCACCGCGCGGACGGCTCGACCATCCGCTTCGACAGCAACGCTGCGGTGCTGGTCAACAAGAACGAGGAGCCGATCGGCACCCGTATTTTCGGGCCGGTGGTGCGCGAGCTGCGTGGCAAGAAG
Organism: uncultured Sphingomonas sp.; assembly: GCA_964245475.1. GTDB lineage: Bacteria > Pseudomonadota > Alphaproteobacteria > Sphingomonadales > Sphingomonadaceae > Sphingomonas. Next base: position 1,888 of record CAXTNG010000449.1, read on the forward strand.
CACATGAAGATCATCAGCCTCGCGCCGGAGGTGCTGTGATGAGCGCCGCCCCGGCCACTGCGAAGCAGAAAATGCGCATCAAGAAGGGCGACCAGGTTATCGTCCTGTCCGGCAAGGACAAGGGCAAGACCGGCACCGTCACCGCCGCCTTCCCGAAGGACTCCAAGGTGATCGTCGGCGGCCTCAACGTCGCGACGCGCCACCGCAAGCCGAGCCAGGCGGAGCCGCAGGGCGGGCTGCAGAAGATCGAGGCGCCGCTGCACGTCTCCAAGGTAGCGCATGTGGTCGACGGCAAGCCGACCCGCGTCCGTTTCGAGGTGCAGGACGGCAAGAAGGTCCGCGTGGCCGTGAAGACGGGAGCGAAGATCGATGGCTGATGCAGCTTACAAGCCCCGCCTCCGGGCGATGTACGACGATTCGATCGCAAAGGCGATGACCGAGAAGTTCGGCTACAAGAACGTCAACGAGGTGCCCCGGCTCGAGAAGATCGTGCTCAACATGGGCGTCGGCGAGGCGACCCAGGACAAGAAGCGTGTCGACCAGGCCGCGTCCGAAATGGAGCTGATCGCGGGCCAGAAGCCGGTGGTCACCAAGGCGAAGAAGTCGATCGCGCAGTTCAAGCTGCGCGAGGGCATGCCGATCGGCGTCAAGGTGACGCTACGCCGCGAGCGGATGTACGAGTTTCTCGACCGCTTCATCACTATCGCGCTGCCGCGCGTGCGCGACTTCCGCGGGCTGAACCCGAAGAGCTTCGACGGCCGCGGCAACTATGCCTGCGGCATCAAGGAGCAG
>CAXTNG010000450.1:0-2674 GCA_964245475.1 uncultured Sphingomonas sp.
GCGCGATGCCGACGGCGACCTCGCGGTCATGGCCGACCTGGTGATCGGCTGCGACGGCCGCGGCTCGACGGTACGCGCCGCCTCCGGGCTGCCGCTCGAGGATCTGGGCGCGCCGATCGACGTCTTCTGGTTTCGCGTGCCCAAGCCGCGGACGCCGGAGAACGACACGCAGGGCTATCTCGCCAACGGCGAGATGGTGGTGACGATCGACCGCGGCGACTATTTCCAGTGCGCCCGCGTGATCGAGAAGGGCACCGCCGATGCGGTCCGCGCGCGTGGGCTCGACGCCTTCCGCAGCGAGGTCGCCGCCGCCGTGCCGGTGCTGGCAGACGGCCTCGCCGCGCTCGACTCTTGGGATGCGATCAAGCTGCTCAGCGTATCGCTCGACCGGCTGACCCGCTGGCACTGCTCCGGCCTGCTCGCGATCGGCGATGCCGCGCACGCCATGTCGCCGGTCGGCGGCGTCGGCATCAACCTCGCGGTGCAGGACGCGGTCGCCGCGGCGAACATCCTGGCGGGTCCCCTCGCGGTGGGCGAGGACGTCGATCCGCTGCTCGCCAAGGTCCAGGCGCGGCGCATGCTCCCGGTCAAGATCGTCCAGGGCCTCCAGCGCACCGTCCACCAGCGCGTGATCGGCGCAGCGCTCGGCAACAGGGTCGATCAGGCTCCCTGGCCCGTTCGCCTGCTCAGCGCACTACCGGCCCTACAGCGCATTCCAGCGCGCGTCCTCGGTCTCGGCATCCGCCGCGAGCACATCCGCTCGCCCGACGCCCGGGCGGGCTAAGCCCAGTCGCCCATCGCCTTCTCGAGGTTCACCCGCACCGCCTCGAAGAACTGCTCGGTCGTCATCCACGGCTGCTCCGGGCCGATCAGGATGGCGAGGTCCTTGGTCATCTGGCCGCTCTCGACCGTCTGGACGCACACCTTCTCGAGCGTCTCGGCGAAGCGCGTCACGTCGGGGGTGCCGTCGAACTTGCCGCGGTATTTGAGGCCGCCCGTCCAGGCGAAGATCGACGCGATCGGGTTGGTCGAGGTCTGCTTGCCCTGCTGGTGCTGGCGATAGTGGCGGGTGACGGTGCCGTGCGCGGCCTCCGCCTCGATCGTCTTGCCGTCGGGCGTCATTAGCACCGAGGTCATCAGGCCGAGCGACCCGAAGCCCTGTGCGACCTGGTCCGACTGGACGTCGCCGTCGTAATTCTTGCACGCCCAGACGAACTCGCCGCTCCACTTCAGCGCGGAGGCGACCATGTCGTCGATCAGGCGGTGCTCGTAGACGATCCCCGCGGCCTTGAACCTGTCCTTGAACTCGGCTTCGAACACCTGCTCGAACAGGTCCTTGAAGCGGCCGTCATAGGCCTTGAGGATGGTGTTCTTGGTCGACAGGTACAACGGCCAGCCGCGCCCCAGCGAGTAGTTCATGCTGGCGCGGGCAAAGTCGGTGATCGACTCGTCGAGGTTGTACATCCCCATCGCGACGCCCGCGTCGGGAAAGTCGAACACCTCCTTCTCGATGACCTGGCCGTCCTCGCCCTCCCACTTCATCGTCAGCTTGCCCTTGCCGGGCACCAGAAAGTCGGTCGCCTTATACTGGTCGCCGAACGCATGGCGGCCAACCACGATCGGGTGGGTCCAGCCGGGGATCAGCCGCGGGACGTTGCGCATCACGATCGGCTCGCGAAAGATCACCCCGCCCAGGATGTTGCGGATCGTGCCGTTGGGCGACTTCCACATCTGCTTGAGGTCAAACTCCTTCACCCGCGCTTCGTCCGGGGTGATGGTCGCGCACTTCACGCCGACGCCATACTTCTTGATCGCATTGGCGGAGTCGATGGTGATCTGGTCGTTGGTCTCGTCGCGCTTCTCGACGCCGAGATCATAATAGTCGAGGTCGATCTCGAGATAGGGCTGGATCAGGCGCTCGCGGATCCACTGCCAGATGATCCGGGTCATCTCGTCGCCGTCGATCTCCACGACGGGGGTCTTCACTTTGATCTTCGCCATGCGCCGGGGTCCTCGAATGGGTGTACGCGGAGGCGTCTAGGGGAGGGGGCGGGCGCGATCAACCGGGCGCGTTGTGCGGCGGCACGCGCGCGGCTAGACAGGTGCGATGCCATCGCTTGAAACGCCGCCGGAAGCCGGCATTCCCGTGACCAGCACGGTCAAGTGGCGCTTTCCCGCCATCCATCCCGAAGGCCGCAAGTATGTCTGGATCGCGGCCGGGCTGACGCTGCTCGCGACGATCGTGACCAAGGTGCTGTTCTGGCCGTTCGTCGGGCTCGCCATCTGGGTCGCGACCTTCTTCCGCGATCCGGTGCGCACGACGCCGCGGGGGGAGGGGCTGATCGTCGCGCCCGCAGACGGGCTGATCACGATGATCCAGCGGGTGTCGGTCCCGCGCGAGCTCACCGGCGAACTGGGCGACGCGCCGCTGGTGCGCGTGTCGATCTTCATGTCGGTGTTCGACGTCCACATCAACCGCACGCCGATCGCCGGCACAATCCGGCGGGTCGTTTATATCTCGGGCAAGTTCCTCAACGCCAGCCTCGACAAGGCGAGCGAGGAGAATGAGCGCCAGCACGTCCTGGTCGAAGGGCCGGACGGCACGCGCATCGGCTTCACCCAGATCGCCGGGCTGGTCGCGCGGCGCATCGTGCCGTTCATCAAACCGGGCGAC
>CAXTNG010000451.1:0-2645 GCA_964245475.1 uncultured Sphingomonas sp.
ATACCGGACGCCCAGCCGGTCAGCCTCCAGCTCCTGCCCCCGCGAATATTGCGCGGTCAGCAGCGCCGAGCCCAGCCCGAAGGCCTGCGTCGCGTCCGAACTGCCGAATCCGACCGCGACGGGCAAATCGGTCGCAGCCTTAAGGTGAGCGACGGCGGCGTCGATCGACGCCTGCTGCGCCTGCTGCTTGCCGGTGATGCCCGCGACGGAGACGTAGTAGACGAACCCGCTCGCACCATCGAGGACGGCGGGCAGGCGTGCGACGTCGGTGGTCGGCGTGGCGAGACGGATCGGCGCGATGCCGGCGGTGCGCAGCGCGGGGCCGAGCGCGTCATCCTCCTCGGGCGGCAGGTCGACGCAGATCACGCCGTCGACGCCCGCGTCGGCCGCAGCGCGCGCGAACCACTCGGGACCGCGGCGGAGCATCGGGTTGGCGTAGCCCATCAGCACCAGCGGCACATCAGGATGACGATCCCGAAATCGCTTGGCGACCAGCAGGATATCGGCCGTTCGTGTGCCCGCATCGAGGCTGCGGATGTTCGCCGCCTGGATCGCCGGGCCGTCCGCCATCGGATCGGTGAACGGCATGCCCAGTTCGATTACGTCCGCGCCGCCGGCGACGAGCGCATCGAGGATGGCGGACGTGGCCTCGGGTGAGGGATCGCCCGCGGTGATGAAGGTAATCAGCGCCGGACGGCCTTCTTCAAAAGCCGCGCTGAGACGGGTCACATCTCCACTCCCAATGCAGAGGCGACGGTGAAGATATCCTTGTCGCCGCGGCCGCAGAGGTTGGCGAGGATCACCTGATCCTGCTTCATCTCTCGTGCCTTGCGAGCGACGGCTGCGATAGCGTGGGAAGGTTCGAGAGCAGGGATGATTCCTTCCGTCCGGCACAGCAGCTGGAAGGCGTCGAGCGCTTCGGCATCGGTGACGGCGGTATAGTCGACGCGGCCGATGTCCTTCAGCCAGGCGTGCTCGGGGCCGATGCCGGGATAGTCGAGGCCGGCGGAGATCGAGTGCGCTTCCGTGATCTGGCCGTCCTCGTCCTGGAGCAGGTAGGTCTTGTTGCCATGGAGCACGCCCGGCGCGCCGCCCGCGAGGCTGGCGGCATGCTGCTTGTCGAGGCCGTGTCCCGCCGCTTCGACGCCGAGCATCGCCACGTCCGGGTCGTCAAGGAAGGGGTGGAACAGCCCGATCGCATTGGAGCCGCCGCCAATCGCCGCGACGAGCAGGTCGGGGAGGCGACCGGTGCGGCTGAGCATCTGCACGCGCGCCTCGCGGCCGATCACGCTTTGAAAGTCGCGGACGAGTTCGGGATAGGGGTGCGGGCCGGCGGCGGTGCCGATGATGTAGAAGGTGTCGTGCACGTTCGCGACCCAATCGCGCAGCCCTTCGTTCATCGCGTCCTTGAGCGACGCGGACCCGCTCGTCACCGGGCGAACTTCGGCCCCTAAGAGCTTCATCCGAAAGACGTTCGGCTGTTGCCGCTCGATGTCCTTGGACCCCATGAAGATCGTGCAGGGCAGGCCGAAGCGCGCGCAGACGGTCGCGGTGGCGACGCCGTGCTGCCCTGCGCCGGTCTCGGCGATGATCCGCGTCTTGCCCATGCGGATCGCGAGCAGGATCTGGCCGATGCAATTATTGATCTTGTGCGCGCCGGTGTGGTTGAGCTCGTCGCGCTTGAACCAGACCTGCGCACCCATGCCTTCCGGCGCGCTCTCGCGCAGCGTCTCGGTCAGCCGCTCGGCGTAATAGAGCGGGCTGGGGCGCCCGACATAATGCTCCAGCAGGTCATCGAACTGCGCCGCAAATGCCGGGTCCTGCTTGGCGGCGCGATATTCGCGTTCCAGGTCGAGGATCAGCGGCATCAGCGTCTCGGCGACGTAGCGGCCGCCATAGGCGCCGAAGTGCCCGCGCGAGTCAGGTTGCTGACGGAAGCTGTTAGCTTCCTTGGGGGGTTGCGCGCGGAAGAAATTGGGGGCGTTCATCGGCTCGCGGCTTTAAGGAACGCCGCGATCTTGTCCACATCCTTGACCCCCGGCGCGCTTTCGACACCCGAGGACACATCGACCAGCGCCGCGCCGGTATGGCGGATCGCCTCGGCCACGTTGCTCGCGTCCAACCCGCCCGACAAGGCCCAGGGCAGCGGGTGGCGGAAGCCGTCGATCAGCGCCCAGTCGAAGCGCAGCCCCATGCCGCCGGGCAGCGCGGCGCCATCGGGCGTCTTGGCATCGTAGAGGATGCGGTCGGCGGCACCCGCGAAGTCGTGCGCGGCTTGGAGGTCGCCGCGCGTCCTGATGGCCACAGCGGCCCAGATTTCCCGTGCAAACCGGCTCTTTAAGGCCGCAACCCGCGCCGGCGCCGTCTTGTGAAGCTGTGCGGCATCGATAAAGGGTGATGCGCGCTCGATCAGCTCGTCCGCCGGATCGACGAACACGCCGACACGACGGACGTGGCGCGGCACGCGCGCGGCAAGCGCGGCGGCCTGATCGAACGATACGTTCCGGGGCGAGGCCGCGAAGAAGACGAAGCCGACATGGCTGGCGCATCCTGCGAGCGCCGCGTCGAGGGTTTCGAGCGAGGAGAGTCCGCAGATTTTGGTGAAGGTCACTTATCCCTTTCCCGCTTGCGGGAAGGTTTAGGGG
>CAXTNG010000452.1:0-2633 GCA_964245475.1 uncultured Sphingomonas sp.
ATCGATGACGACGCGTGGCAGGCTGCGCTCGACGGCTGGCAGGACCGCGACTTCGCCCAGGGGGAGGCCGTGCCGCGCTTCATCGAGCAACGCGCGCCGCTCGCCGCGATGGCCCGCTTCGCCAAGCCGCTGCTCGCCGCGGGCCGCAGCTTCGTGCTGGCGGGCGGCGCGCGCGACATCCGCTTCCTCAAGTCCAGGGTGGCCAAGCGGCTCGGCGTCGAGCTGATGCCCGCTACCTGCTGGGCCGACGTCGCCGGCATGGCCGCCGTTGTGCTGGAGATGCCCGTCGACCGCGGCTTCGTCGACGAGCGCCACGTCGTCGTTGCCGCGGGCGACCTGCTCGGCAGCCGCGCGACGCTCGGGCCTGCGCAGGGCGGCCTGACCGACCCGCTCGCGCTGATGGGCAGCGACATCCGCATCGGCGACGTGGTGGTGCATCAGGACCACGGCGTCGGCGTGGTTGCCGGACTGGAACCGGCTCCCGACGCTGGCGCCGGCGAGATGATCGTCCTCCAATATGCCGCCGACAATCGCCGCCTCGTGCCGATCGGCGAAGCGGGCCATATCTGGCGCTACGGCGCGGACGCCGATGCCGTGACCCTCGACAAGCTCGACGGCAGCAGCTGGCAGAAGCGCCGCGGCGAGATCGACGCCGCTATCGCCGAAAGCGCCCGCGGCCTGACCGCACTCGCGGCGGCACGGGCCGAACTCGAAGCGCCGGTGCTCGCGCCCGACGCCGCCGCCTACGAGCGCTTCGCCGCCGGCTTCCCCTACAACGAGACCGCCGACCAGGCCCGCGCGATCGCGCAGGTCCGCGACGATCTCGCCAGCGGCAAGCCGATGGACCGGCTGATCGTCGGCGACGTCGGCTACGGCAAGACCGAGGTCGCGCTCCGCGCCGCCGCACTGGCCGCGCTCGCGGGCTGGCAGGTCGCGGTCGCCGCCCCGACGACCGTGCTCGTCCGCCAGCACATCGAAACCTTCCGCAAGCGCTTCGATGGCACGGGCATCGCGGTCGCCGGCCTCTCCCGCCTGTCGACCGCCGCCGAGAAGACGGCGGCCACGGCCGGCCTTGCCGCCGGCTCGATCGGCGTCGTCGTCGGCACCGGCGCGGTGATGGGCAAGGGCGTGGACTATGCGAAGCTCGGCCTCGTCGTCATCGACGAGGAGCAGCGCTTCGGCGCCGCCGACAAGGCCAGGCTGAGAGGCGACGGCGGCATCCATCTGCTCTCGCTCAGCGCCACGCCGATCCCGCGCACGCTCCAGATGGCGATGGTCGGCCTGCAGCAGATGTCGGTCATCGCCACCCCGCCTGCACGCCGCCAGCCGATCCGCACCGCGCTCGACAGCTTCGACGACGGCCGTATCCGCACCGCGCTGATGCGCGAAGAGGGACGCGGCGGGCAGAGCTTCGTCGTGGTGCCGAGGATCGAGGACCTCGGCCCTTTGGCCGAGAAGCTGCGCCGCATCGCACCCGACCTCTCGATCGTCGAGGCGCACGGCAAGATGGCCGCAGCGGATATCGACACGGCCATGGTCGATTTCGCCAACGGAAAAGGCGACGTGCTGCTCGCCACCAACATCATCGAGGCGGGACTGGACGTGCCCCGCGCCAACACGATGATCGTCTGGCGCGCCGACCGCTTCGGCCTCGCGCAGCTTCACCAGCTTCGTGGCCGCGTCGGCCGCGGCAACCGGCGCGGGCAGGTGATCCTGCTGACCGACAGCACCATCGCCGAGCGCACGCTCAAGCGGCTGCGCACGCTTGCGACCTTCGACCGCCTCGGCGCCGGCTTCGACATCAGCGCGCAGGACCTCGACATGCGCGGCGGCGGCGACCTGCTCGGCGAGACCCAGGCCGGCCACATGAAGCTGATCGGCATCGACCTCTACCAACACCTGCTCGCGGGCGCGCTCAGGGCAGCGCGCGGCGAACCCGAGGAGCCCCCCGCGCCCGAGATCAACCTCGGCGATCCCGGCCACCTGCCCGCGGAATGGATTCCCGAAGCCGACCTCCGCCTCGGCCTCTACGTCCGCCTCGCGCGGATCGCGGGCGAAGGCGATCTCGACGCCTTCGAGGACGAGCTCGTCGACCGCTTCGGCCCCCTGCCCCCTCCCGCCGCAGCGCTGCTGGCCCGTACGCGGCTCGGCCTCCTCGCAAGAGCCGCCCACATCACCCGCATCGACGCAGGACCGGCCGCGATCGCGCTGACGCCGGGCGACGGGTTCGCAGGCGACGCGCGGGCGCTTGGCCTCGAGGAGAAGAACGGTCGGTTGCTGCTGCGCGGGGAAACGACGGAGGAAGAGCGCAGCGGGAGGGTAGCGAGCTTGCTCGAAGCGCTGGCAGACTGATCACCCGTAAATCCGGTCGATCACCTCGGACACCGCCACCAATTCACCCGAGCGAGCGTCGAAGCGCTCGCCCGCGGCCAGCCGCCGCGCCCAGTCTGCGGCAGCGCGGCCGCCCCATTCGTCGGGCGGCGAGGCGAGCGGCTCGGCGCTCGTGCCGCGGTAGCGCTCGGCGGTGAAGTCGTAGAAGGAGCCGCCGACGTTCCTGAACCCCGCCCCCCCTTCGCGGCCGTAGAATGTAGCGGAAATGTCGGCATCGCGCCCCGCCTGCGCACGCCAGGAAC
>CAXTNG010000453.1:0-2630 GCA_964245475.1 uncultured Sphingomonas sp.
ACTTGAACCTGTACGGAGAGATCGACCCGCCGCAGCGGCTGCTGATGGGTCCCGGTCCGGTCAACGCCCATCCGCGCGTGCTGCGGGCGATGGCGGCGGACCTGCTCGGCCAGTTCGACCCCGAGATGACCGCGTACATGAACGAGGTCATGGCGCTGTACCGTCCGATCTTCGGCACGGAGAACCGCTGGACCTTCCTGGTCGACGGCACCGCGCGCGCCGGGATCGAAGCGGCGCTGGTCAGCCTGGTCGCGCCGGGCGACACGGTGCTGGTCGTCAACTTCGGCCGCTTCGGCCTGCTGCTGACCGAGATTCTCCAGCGGATCGGCGCGCGGATCGAGACGGTGGACGCGCCCTGGGGCGAGGTGGTGCCGGCCGACGCGATCGCCGCCGCGATCGAGCGGTGCGGCCCGCGCGTCGTCGCGACCGTCCATGGCGATACCTCGACCACGATGGCGCACCCGCTCGACGGCCTGGGCGCGCTGTGCCGGGCGGCGGGTGCCTTCTCCTACGTCGACGCGACCGCCACGATCGGGGGCATGGAGATCGCCGCCGACCGCTGGGGTGTCGATGTGGTGACGGGCGGCCTGCAGAAGTGCCTCGGCGGGCCGTCGGGATCGTCGCCGATCACGATCTCCGATCGCGCGGCGCAGCATATCGCCCGCCGCCGCCACGTCGAACAGGGCATCCGCCGCAACGACCTGGACGACGGCGAGGGACCGCGGATCGGCTCCAATTATTTCGATCTCGCCATGGTGATGGACTATTGGTCGGAGAAGCGGCTGAACCACCATACGGAGGCGACGACGATGCTCTACGGCGCGCGCGAGTGCGCCCGCGTGGTGCTCGGCGAGGGGCTGCCGACGCGCTGGGTACGCCATGCGCGCGCGGGCGCGGCGATGGCGGCCGGGCTGGAGGCGCTGGGGCTCGAGCTGTTCGGCGACGCGGCGCACCGGATGACCAACATCACCGCTGCCCGCATCCCGGACGGTATCGACGGCGAAGCGGTGCGGCGGCTGATGCGCGAGCGGTTCGAGATCGAGATCGGCACCGCTTTCGGCCCGCTCGCCGGCAAGGTCTGGCGATTCGGGGCGATGGGGTACAATGCCATGCGTCATAAGGTGCTCATCACGCTCGGCGCGCTGGAGGCGGTGCTGCGGGCCGAGGCGTTCGGCTGTCCCGCCGGTGAGGCGGTGCCCGCGGCGCTGGCGGCATGGGAATCGGTGTCGTGAGCCGCGATCTCGCCGGCTATGGCGCGACGCCGCCGTTCGCGGGCTGGCCCGGCTGGGCGCGGGTTGCTGTCAACTTCGTCGTGAACTACGAGGAGGGCGCGGAGAACAGCGTCCTGCACGGCGACGCCCGCTCGGAGGCGTTCCTTTCCGACATGGTCGGCGCGCCGTCGCACGAGGCGCGCTCGATGGCGATGGAGAGCCTGTACGAATATGGCAGCCGCACCGGCTTCTGGCGCCTCCACCGCCTGTTCACCGATCGGCAGGTGCCCGTCACCATCTTCGGCGTCGCCCGTGCGATGGAGCAGAATCCGCAAGCTGTCGACGCGATGCTCGCCGCCGGCTGGGAGGTCGCGAGCCACGGGTGGCGCTGGATCGACTATCAGAACGTCGCGGAAGAGATCGAGCGCGAGCATATCGGCAAGGCGATCGAGGTTCACACCCGCCTTACCGGCGAGCGCCCGCTCGGCTGGTATCAGGGCCGTACCTCGCCCAACACCGCGCGGCTGATCGCGGAGGAGGGCGGCTTTACTTACGATGCCGACAGCTACGCCGACGACCTGCCCTATTACGACCGGCGCTACGGGCGCGCACAGCTGATCGTGCCCTATTCGCTCGATGCCAACGACATGAAGATGGTGGCGCTCAACGGCTTCACCGATGGCGAGCAGTTCTTTCGCTACCTGCGCGACACGTTCGAGCAACTGCGCGCCGAGGGTGGGCGGATGATGTCGGTCGGGCTGCACGGCCGGATCGCCGGGCGGCCAGGCCGCGCGCTCGCGGTCGCGCGCTTCGTCGACCATGTGCTGGCGAGCGGCGACGCCTGGGTCACCCGCCGGATCGACATCGCCCGCCACTGGCTGGAGCGGCATCCCGGATGACGATCGACGATCCCGCTGTCCTGGCCGAGGTGACCGCCGCCTTCCATGCCTACGAGCGGGCATTGATGGCGGACGACATCGCCGCGATGGATAGGCTGTTCCACGACGCACCCACTACCAACCGCTACGGCGTCGGGGAGGTGCTCTACGGCATCGACGCGATCCGCGAATTTCGCGTGGGCCGCGGCGGCTCGCCGCAGCGGAGGCTCGGCCGGGTGTCGATCACCAGCTATGGCGACGCCTTCGCGACCGCCGATGCCGAATTCTTCCGCGAAGGCTCCGATCGGCGCGGACGGCAGAGCCAGGCCTGGGTGAAATTTGCGGGCGGCTGGAAGGTGGTGTCCGCGCATGTCTCGCTGGAGGGCACGACGTCGTGACCGCACTGTTCGAGCATTCGCCCTGGGTGGAGGCGCGCGCCGATGCGCGGCCCTCGTCGGGCGACCGGCACGCGGACCTGATGGCGGCCGTCCGCGACGCGACGCCCGACGAGCAGCTCGCGCTGATCCGCGCGCATCCCGAG
>CAXTNG010000454.1:0-2625 GCA_964245475.1 uncultured Sphingomonas sp.
ATGGCCACCGGTCAGGCGACGACGACGAGCGGCTGGTCGAACTCGACCGGCTGGCCGCTCTCGACCAGCACCGCGGTCACCGTTCCGGCGGCGGGGGCGACGATCGGGTTCATCACCTTCATCGCCTCGACGATCAGCAGCGTGTCCCCGGCTGCGACCGTCTGTCCGACGGCGGCGAACGCCTTCGCTCCGGGTTTGGGGGCCAGATAGGCGGTGCCGACCATCGGCGACTTGACCGCGTTGGCGGCCGGAGCAGGCGTCGGGGCGCCGGCGTCCGCCGGAGGAGCGGCGGGGTGCGGCGCGGCGGAGGGCACAGGGGCCACGTGGTACACCGGCGCGGCCGCCGCCGCCGCCGCAGCGGCTTTGCGCGCGACGCGGATGCGGCGGTCGCCGTGCTCCACCTCGATCTCGGTCAAGGCGGTGGCATCGAGCAGTTCGGCGAGCTGGCGGACGAGATCGACGTCCACCTGCATGCCGCCCCCTTGCGTGTCTGTCTGGTCGGTCATGGCCGCGCGTCCTGTCAGATGCGCGCGGCCGCTTCAAGCGCGAGGGTGTAGGATAGGGCGCCGAAGCCGCAGATCGTACCCTTCGCCGCACGCCCGACGAGGCTGGTGTGGCGGAAGTCCTCGCGCGCATGCGGATTGGACAGGTGGACCTCGATCACCGGCGTCGTCACGCTCTTGATCGCGTCGTGCAGCGCGACCGAGGTGTGGGTGAAGCCCCCCGCGTTGAGCAGTACCGCCTTTGCACCCCGCGCCTGCGCCTCGTGCAGCCAGTCGATGAGGTGGCCCTCGTGGTTCGACTGGCGGAGGTCCACCTCCAGCCCCAACTCGCGCGCACGGTCGTCCAGGCGGTTGGCGATGTCGTCGAGCGTGTCGTGCCCGTAGACATCCGGCTCGCGCGTGCCGAGCAGGTTGAGGTTGGGACCGTTGAGGACGTAGACGGTGTCGGCCACGGGGAGCTTTCGGTTGCGGGCGTTCGGCGCCTCTCCCTATATGCGGCTCCGTCGGACGCCAAGGCTGCGTGTCCTCGGAGTAGAGCATGCCCCACAGCGACGGAACCGTGTCCATCACCGTCAACGGCGAGCACAAGCGCGTCGCCGCAGGCATGACGATCGCCGCGCTGGTAGAATCGCTGGGGCTGGTACCCGCCAAGCTCGCGGTGGAGCGCAATTTGGAGGTGGTGCCGCGCTCGACGCTCGACACGGTGCTGGTGGAGGATGGCGACGAGCTGGAGATCGTGCACTTCGTGGGAGGTGGAGACCATGCGGTCGCCGCGGTCGTCGGCGGCGGCGACCATCTGCGGCCGCTTGCCGAGGACAGCTGGACGGTGGCGGGGCGCACCTTCCGCTCGCGGCTGATCGTCGGCACGGGCAAGTACAGGGACTTCGCGCAGAACGCCGCCGCGGTCGAGGCGTCGGGGGCGGAGATCGTCACGGTCGCGGTGCGCCGGGTCAACGTCAGCGACCCCAAGTCGCCGATGCTGACCGACTATATCGACCCGAAGCGCATCACCTATCTCCCCAACACCGCCGGCTGCTTCGACGCGGAGAGCGCTATCCGAACCCTCCGCTTGGCGCGCGAGGCGGGCGGTTGGGACCTCGTCAAGCTGGAGGTGCTCGGCGAGGCGCGCACTCTCTATCCCGACATGGTCGAGACGCTGCGCGCGACCGAGGTGCTGACGAAGGAAGGCTTCCTGCCGATGGTCTATTGCGTCGACGACCCGATCGCCGCCAGGCGGCTGGAGGACGTAGGCGCGGTCGCGATCATGCCGCTAGGCGCGCCGATCGGCTCAGGCCTAGGCATCCAGAATCCGGTGACCATCCGGCTAATTGTCGAGGGCGCGGGCGTGCCAGTGCTGGTCGATGCGGGCGTCGGCACCGCGTCGGATGCGGCGTTCGCCATGGAGCTCGGCTGCGACGGGGTGCTGATGAACACCGCGATCGCCGAGGCCAAGGATCCGGTGCTGATGGCGCACGCGATGCGCGCAGCAGTCGGGAGCGGCCGCCTCGCCTATCGCGCCGGGCGGATGGCCAAGCGGCGCTACGCCGATCCATCCTCACCACTCGCCGGGCTCATCTGACGGATTTGTCACCGGAACCCATCCGAGGCCGATCCGTTTGATCCATGACAGGTTTCCTAGCGGCCCGACCGTCGGGCGCGCACCTGAGCACGGAGGTTCCCATGGGCGAATTCACCGACAAGGTCGCGGCAGCGGCCAACAAGGCGACCGGCGCGGTTAAGTCCGCGCTCGGCGACGCGACCGACAACCCGAGCCTGGAAGCCGAGGGCAAGGCGCAGAAGGCCAAGGGCACAGCGCAGGACGTTTCCGGCTCGGTCAAGGGCGTACTCGGCGACGACATCTGAATTCCACCTTTCGCACAAGCGTATCGTTCATCCTGCCGATGAACGATACGCCGGACTCACGAGGTGTTTGCACGCGTCGCGACCAAGGCGGTGCCGGTGACGGATAGAACGTGCACCGCGCGGGGTAGGCACCGTGACGAGCTGACGCCACGAAGAAGCGCAGATTGCCGACGTGGCAAACACGAGGCATCGATCTGGTAGTTGTGATCTTCCCCCGGTTTGGCGGACACGCTGGGTTATCCGGTCATGCGCTGTTCGG
>CAXTNG010000455.1:0-2622 GCA_964245475.1 uncultured Sphingomonas sp.
GTAGCACGGCTCGACCGGCGCGCGCCAGGATCCGGGCCGCGTGTTCAAGAACAAGAAGATGGCGGGCCACATGGGCGACCGCCAGCGCACCCAGCAGAATCTGGAAATCGTCCGCACCGATAGCGAGCGCGGGCTGCTGTTCGTCAAGGGCTCGGTGCCCGGCCACAAGGGCACCTGGCTGACGGTCAAGGATGCGGTGAAGGTCGCGCGCCACGCCGACGCGCCTTATCCCGCCGGCCTCAAGGCCGATCATATCGTGCATGAGGAAGCGCCGGCGGGGATGGTCGAAGCGGCTGCGGTCCACGAGATCCCGCACGATCCGAGCGCCGAGGAAGTGGCGGCGGGCGTCGCCGCGACCGACGCGCATCTCGCCGCCGAGGCGCAGGCGGCCGATGCCGCGACCGATCCGACCGATGCCATCGGCGCACCCGACGACAAGCAGGAGGGCTGAGCATGAAGGTCAAGGTTCAGACCCTCGACGGTTCCGGCAAGGCGGCCGACCTCGAGCTCAGCGATGCGGTGTTCGGCCTCGAGCCGCGCGCGGACATCCTCCATCGCGTCGTCACCTGGCAGCTCGAGAAGCGGCGTGGCACTGCCCGGGGCGCGCGCGAGCGTTCGGATGTGGCGCGCACCGGCAAGAAGTTCGGTCGCCAGAAGGGCGGCGGCACGGCGCGGCACGGCGATCGGCGCGCGCCGATCTTCGTCGGCGGCGGCAAGGCGCACGGACCGCGCGTCCGCGATTTCAATCCGAGCCTGAACAAGAAGGTCCGCGCGCTCGGCCTGCGCATGGCGCTCAGCGCGAAGGCGAAGGACGGCAATCTGATCGTGCTCGACGCGCTCGACGTCGCCGAGGGCAAGACCAAGGTGCTGGCCGGCCAGCTCGCCAAGCTCGGCTTCGGCAGCAAGGCGCTGGTGATCGACGGCGATGCGCTCAACGTCAGCTTCGCCCGCGCCTCGAGCAACCTCGTCGGGGTCAATCTGCTCCCGGCGGTCGGTGCCAATGTCTACGACATATTGAAGCATGACACGCTGGTGCTGACGCGCGCCGCGATCGAGAAATTGGAGGCGCGCTTCAATGGCTAAGAAAGAGACCAAGGCGGTCGACACCCGTCACTATGACGTGGTGCTCGCGCCGCACATCACCGAGAAGTCGACCCTGCTCTCCGAGCAGAACGCGGTCGTGTTCAAGGTCGCAGGCGACGCGTCGAAGCCCGAGATCAAGGCCGCGGTCGAGGCGCTGTTCAGCGTCACGGTGACCGCGGTCAACACGATCACCCAGAAGGGCAAGACCAAGCGCTGGAAGGGCAAGCCCTACACGCGCTCCGATTTCAAGAAGGCGATCGTGACGCTGGCCGCGGGCCAGTCCATCGACGTCACCACGGGGATTTGAGGCGATGGCGCTCAAGCATTACAACCCGACCAGCCCGGCGCGCCGCGGCCTGATCCTCGTCGACAAATCGTCGCTGTGGAAGGGCAAGCCGGTCAAGGCGCTGGTCGAAGGCAAGCGCAAGTCGGGCGGCCGCAACAACCAGGGCCACGCGACCGCGCGCGGCATCGCCGGCGGCCACAAGCAGAAGTATCGCTACGTCGACTTCAAGCGGCGCAAGTGGGACGCGCCGGCGACGGTCGAGCGGCTCGAGTATGATCCCAACCGCTCGGCGTTCATCGCGCTGGTCAAATATGCCGACGGCGAGCTTGCCTACATCCTCGCGCCTCAGCGCCTCGCCCCGGGCGAGAGCGTGGTCGCGGGCAAGAAGACCGACGTGAAGCCGGGCAACGCGATGGAGATCGGCCAGGCGCCGGTCGGCACGATCGTCCACAACGTCGAGATGAAGCCGGGCAAGGGCGGCCAGATCGCGCGCGCGGCGGGCACCTATGTGCAGATCGTCGGGCGCGACAAGGGCATGGTGATGGTCCGCCTCAACTCGGGCGAGCAGCGCTATATCCGCAGCGACTGCATGGCGACGGTGGGCGCGGTGTCGAACCCCGACAACGCCAACCAGAACCTCGCCAAGGCCGGCCGCAACCGCTGGCTCGGCAAGCGCCCGCTGACGCGCGGCGTCGCCAAGAACCCGGTCGACCATCCGCACGGCGGCGGCGAGGGCCGCACCTCGGGCGGCCGCCATCCGGTGACCCCGTGGGGCAAGCCGACCAAGGGCGCGCGCACCCGCCACAACAAGTCGACCGACAACATGATCATCCGTTCGCGTCACGCGAAGAAGAAGAGGTAAAGATGGCCCGCTCCGTCTGGAAAGGTCCGTTCGTCGATCTCCACCTGCTCAAGAAGGCCGAGACCGCGCAGGAGGCCGGCACGCGCACGCCGATCAAGACCTGGTCGCGCCGCTCGACCATCCTGCCGCAGTTCGTCGGCCTGACCTTCAGCCTCTACAACGGCCGCAAGTTCGTGCCGATCTCGGTCAACGAGGACATGGTCGGCATGAAGCTCGGCGAGTTCGCGCCGACGCGCTACTTCCCCGGCCACGCCGCGGACAAGAAGGGCAAGCGCTGATGAGCAAGCCCGCATCCCCGCGCAAGGTCGGCGAGAAGGAAGCGCTCGCGGTCGACACGTCGGTGCGCGGCTCCGCGCAGAAGCTCAATCTCGTCGCGGGCCTGATCCGCGGC
>CAXTNG010000456.1:0-397 GCA_964245475.1 uncultured Sphingomonas sp.
TCAAGACCGAAACCTGGGGCCTGCGCAGCTTGGCGTATCGCGTCGCCAAGAACCGCAAGGCGCATTACGTCATGCTCGAGATCGACGCCCCCGGCGGCGTCATCGCCGAGCTGGAGCGCCAGACCCAGATCAACGAGGACGTGATCCGCTACATGACCGTCAAGGTCGACGCGCACGAGGCCGGCCCGAGCGTGATGATGCGCAAGCAGGAACGCGACCGCGCGAAGCGCGACGAGCGCGGCCCGCGCCGCGACGAAGGCTTCGGGGGGGAGTATAACTGATGGCACGTGCTTTCTTCCGCCGCCGCAAGTCCTGTCCTTTCTCGGCCAAGGACGCCCCGCGGATCGATTACAAGGACGTCCGGCTGCTGCAGGGCTTCGTGTCCGAGCGCGGCAAG
>CAXTNG010000456.1:407-2616 GCA_964245475.1 uncultured Sphingomonas sp.
GGTCGCGAGGGCGGCCGTGGTGACCGTGACGGGGGCGCGCCGCGCCCGCGTCGTGACCAGGAGGAGGCAGCGTAATGGCCCGTCCGTTTTTCCGCCGCCGCAAGTCGTGCCCGTTCAGCGCGAAGGACGCGCCGCGGATCGACTACAAGGACGTTCGCCTGCTCCAGGGCTTCGTGTCCGAACGCGGCAAGATCGTGCCGTCGCGCATCACCAGCGTGAGCGCCAAGAAGCAGCGCGAGCTCGCCCAGGCGATCAAGCGTGCCCGTCACCTGGGCCTGTTGCCCTACGTCGTTAAGTAAGGAGTCCGGATATGGACGTCATTCTGCTGGAGCGGGTCGAGAAGCTCGGCCAGATCGGCGACGTGGTCAAGGTCAAGGACGGCTACGCGCGCAACTTCCTCCTGCCGCGCAAGAAGGCGCTTCGCTCGAACGAAGCCAACCGCAAGGTGTTCGAATCGAACCGCGCGCGGATCGAGGCCGACAACGCGACCCGTCGCGCCGACGCCGAGACCGAGGCCAGGACCTTCAAGGACGCCAAGGTCACGCTGATCCGCCAGGCGTCGAACACCGGCCAGCTCTACGGCTCGGTCGCGGTCCGCGACCTGGTCGACGCGCTGGTCGCCGACAAGCACAAGGTCACCAAGGCGCAGGTCGTCCTGGACAAGCCGATCAAGGCGATCGGCGTGTACGAGGTCAAGGTCGCGCTGCACCCCGAAGTGTCGGTGACCGTCAAGGTCAACGTCGCCCGCTCGCCCGAGGAGGCCGAGATGCAGGCATCGGGCGTCGACGTCATGGCGTCGATGTTTGAGCGCGACGAGGCCGGCTTCATCGAGGACTACGATCCCAACGCCGAGCCCGGTGCTACTGCCGAAGCGCAGCCGGAGCGCGCGGAGTGATAAATCCTTCCCGTTCGTGGTGAGGAGCGACTGAGCGAAGTCGAAGGCGCGTCTCGAACCACTGTCCTTCGAGACGCCGCTTCGACAAGCTCAGCGGCTCCTCAGGACGAACGGTCGGAAACGAAAAGGGCCGCCCGGCATCAACCGGACGGCCCCTTTTGTGTCCCTCAGCGACCCTGGGTTCAAGGACATACCGTGCATGCACCGATCACCGCAGCGAGCGGGATGAGAGCGAACACGAGCGGCATAATCGTCTTCACGATCGAATTCCTGCGGCTGTAAGTGGCTGTCGCAGGGTAGAATGCGCGAAAACAACAAAGGTTGCGGTGGCCTGAACGCGACGCGCTCCCCCTTCCGTGCGACGGTTAGGGCCTGAGCGATCGAGACCGATTGCCTCTGTCCTACAGCGGGCAAGCTCGCCATAGTCGCTGCGGGACTCGTTTCAGCTCTTTGACCATTGGTGCATAAACGCAAACGATCGGCAACGATCGACGCACGTTGGCGCGTCAACGTCATTGGTTCGGATTGGCGCACGCCGGCCATTTTGGGCGGCGCGCGGGAGTCGCTGATAGTGTCAACCCGGTGTCAACTTTGGCTCCGCAAGCGCCCGCGCTCACCGCCTCCCGAACAGCTTCTCGATATCGCCGTGCGCCAGCTTCACCCAGGTCGGGCGGCCGTGGTTGCACTGGCCCGAGTGGGGCGTCACCTCCATTTCGCGGAGCAGCGCGTTCATCTCCGCGACCGACAGCACCCGCCCCGCGCGCACCGAGCCGTGGCACGCCATCGTCCCCGCGATCGCGTCGAGCCGCTCGCGCAGCGACAAGGCGTCATCGTGCGCGGCGAGCTCATCGGCAAGGTCGACGACAAGCCTGGCCGCTTCGCTTGTGCCGAGCAGCGCCGGGGTCGCGCGGACCAGCATCGCGCGCGGGCCGAAGCGCTCCAGCTCCAGCCCGAAGTCGGCGAGCTCTTGCGCCCGCGCCTCCAGCCGGTCGCATGCCGGTTCGTCCAGCTCGACGACCTCGGGGAGCAGCAGCACCTGGGCGGCGACCCGCCCGCCGGCGAGGCTCGCGCGCATCCGCTCCAGCACCAGCCGCTCATGCGCGGCGTGCTGGTCGACCAGCACCAGCCCGTCCTCGGCCTCGGCGACGATATAGGTCCTCGCCACCTGCCCCCGCGCGACGCCGAGCGGGTGATCGCGGGTCTCCGGCACCGGTGCGACCGCCGCCTCGGCCCGTGCCGCGGGCGGAGGTGTGAAGAAGGTGGTCCGGCGCTCGTGCAAC
The DNA here is from genome assembly GCA_964245475.1 of uncultured Sphingomonas sp. Classification (GTDB taxonomy): domain Bacteria; phylum Pseudomonadota; class Alphaproteobacteria; order Sphingomonadales; family Sphingomonadaceae; genus Sphingomonas. Next base: position 2,583 of record CAXTNG010000456.1, read on the forward strand.
AATAGCCCCTCCCGCTCGCGGGAGGGGTTTGGGG
>CAXTNG010000457.1:0-2193 GCA_964245475.1 uncultured Sphingomonas sp.
TGGTCGACCGGCAGCTCGATCATGCCGCAGAAGCGCAACCCCGACGCCGCCGAGCTGGTCCGCGGGCACTCCGGGCGGATCATCGGCTGCCTCACCGCGCTGATGGTGACGATGAAGGGCCTGCCGCTCGCCTATTCGAAGGACATGCAGGACGACAAGCCGCCGGTGTTCGAGGCGCACGACCTGCTCGCGTTGTCGATCGCGGCGATGACCGGGATGGTCGACAGCGCCACCTTCCGCACCGACCGCATGCGGGCGCTGGCGGAGTCGGGCTACGCGACCGCCACCGACCTTGCCGACTGGCTGGTCCGCGAAGGAGGCCTGCCCTTTCGCGAGGCGCACCATGTCACCGGGCGCGCGGTGAAGCGCGCCGAGGAGCTGGGCGTCGCGCTCGACGCGGTCCCGCTCGCCGATCTGCAGGCGATCGACGCGCGCATCGACGATCGGGTGTTCGGCGTACTCTCGGTCGACGCCTCGGTCGGGAGCCGCACCAGCTTCGGCGGCACCGCCCCCGCCAACGTCCGCGCCGCGATTGCGGCGGCGAGGGAGCAATCCGCATGATCGACGATCCCCGTCGTCCCGGACTTGATCCGGGACAAAGCTTCTTCTTCCACCTCGCGCAAGGCAGCCTCGCCCCGGAACAAGTCCGAGGTGACGGTGGACGCTTGGCAAGCGTCGTCCGGGTCATGGGCGCAGCGAGCCTCGCCCTTGTCCTCGCCGCCTGCGGCAAGGCGGCGGGCCTCGCGCCGCCCGAGGGCCACCAGCTCCCCATTGCCCCCATCGGCGCCAAGGCCACGCCCTCGCCGACGCAGCTGCTCACCCCGACGACGCAGCAGCGCCCCCAGCGCGGCGACGAGCTGCTCAAGAGCTCCGACGAGCGCCGCTCGGACGAGTTCGACATCCCGCCCCAATAGGTCGACACAGCAGCCCAATGGACCATTTCCACTATCGCGACGGCCTCCTCCATGCCGAGGACGTCGCGCTCCCGGTCATCGCGGAAGCGGTCGGCACTCCTGTCTACGTCTATTCCGCCGCCACCTTCCGCCGCCACGCGCAGGTCTTCCGCGACGGGCTCGCGGGCGTGCCGCGCAAGCATCTCGCCTATGCGATCAAGGCCAATCCCAACCTTGCCGTGCTCCGCGTGCTGGCGGGCGAGGGGTACGGCGCCGACGTCGTCTCGGGCGGCGAGATGGCGCGCGCGCTCGCCGCGGGCATCCCTGCGTCGGACATCGTCTTCTCGGGCGTCGGCAAGACCCGCGGCGAATTGGGCCGCGCGCTCGATGCGAACATCGGCCAGTTCAACCTCGAGCTGGAGGAGGAGGGCGAGGTTCTCGCCCAGCTCGCGGCCGATCGCGGTGTCACCGCCCCGGCGACCCTGCGCGTCAACCCGGACGTCGACGCCGGCACCCACGCCAAGATCTCGACGGGGCGCAAGGAGAACAAGTTCGGCGTGCCCATCGATCAGGCGCCCGCGATGTTCGACCGGCTGGGCAAACTGCCCGGCCTCGACCTGCGCGGCGTCGCGATCCACATCGGCAGCCAGCTGTTCGACCTCGCTCCGCTCGAAGCCGCCTATCGCCGCATCGGCGAGCTCGCCGCCGAGCTGCGCGCCCGCGGCCATGCGATCACCCGCGTCGATCTCGGCGGCGGCCTTGGCGTGCCCTACCGCCCCTCCGACCTGCCGCCCTCGCCCGCCGCCTATGGCGAGATGGTCGCCGCGGTCACCCGCGATTGGGATGTCGAGCTGATGTTCGAGCCCGGCCGCGTCATCGCGGGCAACGCGGGCGTGCTGCTCACCGAGGTCGTATGGGTCAAGCCCGGCGTCACCAACCCCTATGTCATCGTCGACGCCGCGATGAACGATCTCGCCCGCCCAGCGCTCTACGACGCCTTCCACGATTTCGTCGCGGTCAAGCCCAACGGCGAGCGGATGACCGCCAACATCGCCGGCCCGGTGTGCGAGACCGGCGACACCTTTGCGCTCAACCGCGAGATCGACCGGGTCGCCTCGGGCGACCTCGCCGTCTTCCGCACCGCCGGCGCATACGGCGCGACGATGGCCTCGACCTACAACAGCCGCGCGCTCGTGCCCGAGGTGCTGGTCGACGGCGACCGTTTTGCGGTGGTCGCCGACCGCGTCCACCCCGAAACGCTGATTGCTGCCGAGCGCGTGCCGGAGTGGCTCAGCAAGTG
>CAXTNG010000457.1:2203-2611 GCA_964245475.1 uncultured Sphingomonas sp.
CTTGGAGGGCAGGCCGGTGATCCTCTTGGGTGAAGGCGACGCGGCGGACGCCAAGCGCCGCCTGCTCGACCGCGCGGGTGCCGTGATCGTCGGGGAAGAGGCCGATGCACGCCTCGCCATCCTCGCGATCGAAGAGGAGGAGCCAGCCCACGCCGCCGTTGCCCGCCTCAAGGCGCGCGGCGTGCTGGTCAACGCCGTCGACCGCCCGGCGCTGTGCGACTTCACCCTGCCCGCGATCGTCGACCGCGCGCCGGTGCTGGTCGCGATCGGCACCGGCGGGGTCTCGGCAGGGCTGGCAGCCGCGCTGCGCCAGCGGCTCGAGGCGATCCTGCCGGCCGGGCTGGGGCGGGTCGCCGACGCGCTGCAGGGCATGCGCGCCGACCTGCGCGAGCGCTACCCGGACGCGGG
>CAXTNG010000458.1:0-2604 GCA_964245475.1 uncultured Sphingomonas sp.
CGGCGGCGGCGATCAGCCCGTCTTCGCCCAGCGCGGCCCAGGCTTCCTCGGCGAGATGTGGCACCATCGGCGCGGTCAGCAGCACGATCCCGCGCACCGCCGTATCGCGCGAGGCGGACGGCGCGGCCTTCTCGATCGCGCTGGCGAGCTCGTAGATCTTGGCCACCGCCTTGTTGAAGGCGAGCGCCTCGATGTCGGCGGCGACGCCGGCGATGGCCTTGTGCAGCTTGCGGTCGAGTTCGGGGTCATTGCCTTCCCCCGCGCCCGGTTCGGCCAGCCGCCACAGCCGCTGGACGAAGCGCCACGCGCCCTCGATCCCCGCCTCGCTCCACGGCAGGTCGCGCTCGGGCGGGCTGTCGGACAGCATGAACCAGCGCACCGCGTCTGCGCCGTAGCGCTCGACGATCGGGCCGGGATCGACGGTGTTCCTCTTCGATTTCGACATCTTCTCGACCCGGCCGACGGTGACCGGCTGCCCGCTGGCGATGACCTTGCCGTCGGCGACCTGATCGGGCGCGAGCCAGGCGCCGGCCGGGTCGCGATAGGTCTCGTGGACCACCATCCCTTGCGTGAACAGGCCGGCGAAGGGCTCGGCGACGTCGAGCTTGCCCAGGTGCTTCAGCGCGCGCGTCCAGAAGCGCGCGTAGAGCAAATGCAGGATCGCATGCTCGACGCCGCCGATATATTGCCCGACCGGCAGCCATTGCTCGGCGATCGCGCGGTCGAACGGGCGATCCTGCGGCTGGCTGGCGAAGCGAATGAAATACCACGACGAATCGACGAAGGTGTCGAGCGTGTCGGTCTCTCGCTGCGCCGGCGCGCCGCATTTCGGGCAGGCGACCTGCTTCCAGCTCGGATGGCGATCGAGCGGGTTGCCCGGCAGGTCGAAGCTCACGTCCTCGGGCAGCACCACCGGCAGCTGGTCTTTGGGCACCGGCACGACGCCGCAACCCGCGCAATGGACGATCGGGATCGGCGTGCCCCAGTAACGCTGGCGCGACACGCCCCAGTCCCGCAGCCGCCACACCGTCGTCGCCTCGCCCCAGCCCTCGGCCGCGGCGCGCGCGATCACCGCGCGCTTCGCCTCGTCGATCGTCATCCCGTCGAGAAAGCCCGAGTTCACCAGCCGGCCCGGCCCGGTATAGGCCTCGTCGTGGACGGGCTCGTCGGCCTGGTCGGGCGCGACCACGCGCGTCACCGGCAGCGCGTATCTGCGCGCGAAGTCGAGGTCGCGCTGGTCGTGCGCCGGCACGCCCATCACCGCGCCCGAGCCATAGTCCATCAGCACGAAATTGGCGACGAACAGCGGCAGCCGGCGCGCGCGATCGAGCGGGTGGATCACGCTGAGCCCGGTGTCGTGGCCCTTCTTCTCGGCGGTCTCGATCTCGGCCGCGGCGGTGCCGGTCGCGCGGCATTCCTCGATGAACGCGGCGAGCGCGGGATCGTTTTCCGCCAGTGCGGCGGCAATGGGATGGTCGGGCGCGAGCGCGGCGAAGGATGCGCCGAAGATGGTGTCGGGGCGAGTGGTGAAGACTTCAAGGGTGGAAGGTGTCTCGACTTCGCTCGACACCGCGGAGGTTGTTATATTCTCATCCGCTGTCCCGAGCGAAGTCGAGGGACGTTCCACCTCAAAAGTGAACCGCAGCCCCTGCGACTTCCCGATCCAGTTGGCCTGCATCAGCCGCACCTTGTCGGGCCAATCCGCCAGCGCATCGAGCCCCTCGAGCAGCTCGTCGGCGAAGTCGGTGATGCGCAGGAACCATTGGCTGAGCTTGCGCCGCTCGATCGCCGCGCCCGAGCGCCAGCCCTTGCCGTCGATCACCTGCTCGTTGGCGAGCACGGTCATGTCGACCGGGTCCCAATTGACCGCGCTCTGCTTGCGATAGACCAGCCCGGCGGCGAGCAGATCGAGGAACAGCGCCTGCTCGTGGCCGTAATATTCGGGCTCGCAGGTGGCGAGCTCGCGGCTCCAGTCGAACGCGAAGCCGAGCCGCTTGAGCTGCGCGCGCATCGCCGCGATGTTCGATCGCGTCCACGTCTCCGGATGGACGCCCTGCTCCATCGCCGCGTTCTCCGCCGGCATGCCGAACGCATCCCACCCCATCGGGTGGAGCACCTCGTGCCCGGTCATCCGCCGGTAGCGCGCGAGGACGTCGCCCATCGTATAGTTGCGGACATGGCCCATGTGGATGCGCCCCGACGGATAGGGGAACATCTCGAGCACGTAGCTCTTGGGCTTGGGGCTGGCGTCGTCGGCGACGAAGCTCGCCTGCGCGTCCCACGCCGCCTGCCAGCGCGGATCGGCCGCGCGCGGATCGAAACGCGGGCGCATCGCTCCGCCGCCGGCGCTGCGTCAGCCGGAAACGGCGCTGCGGCGCAGGTCGCGGGCCCGGCCGAGGATGACTTCCTCGAGCTTCTGCACCGTCGCCGCCTGGACCGGCGCATCGACCCACTGCCCGCTTTGGTTGACCTGGCGCGACGCCGCGACCTTGACCGCGTCGGCGCGCAGATCCTGGTCGAGGATCGACACCGTCAGCTTCATCCGCTCGCCCGGCTGGCTGGGATTGGCGTACCAGTCGGTCACGATCACGCCGCCGTTCGAAT
>CAXTNG010000459.1:0-2597 GCA_964245475.1 uncultured Sphingomonas sp.
CGCGCCGTCTCGATCGCGACTCGCGTCTTTCCGCACCCGGCGGCGCCGGTGATGGTGACCAGGCGTCTGTCGCGCACCAGCGGCGCCAGCCGACCGAGGATGTCGCTCCGGCCGACCAGCGGCGTGAGCGCGCCGGGCACGTGCTCGAAGCGGCCCCAGGTCGCGGGGTTCGCGGCGTCGGCTTGCGACACCGGCCCCTGGCGCAAATGGACGTCGAAACCTGACAGGTCGGGCGCCAGCTCGGCCGACTCGGCGGGCCACTCCCACTCGACGGCCAGGGCCCAATTCGGCGCCTCGCCTTCGAGCTCGGCGCGCACCGCGAGCGGCGCCGGCGGCGCGACCAGGTCCACGACCTTGTCCGCCACGACGGCGAACGGGCTGAAGCGGCCGAACAGGTCCATGCCGCTCACCCGCCACTCGTGCTGGTCGTACTTCTCGAGCTTCGCGTCGACGACGCGGCAGCGGCCTCCGTAGCGCGCCACCGAGTCGGCGGTCGGCAGGTGCGGCACCGGCGCCTCCCGGCCCTGTTCGCGGAGGTCGGGATCCAGCTCGTGCACCGGCACGTCCCCGCCGTTACCGCCGTCCACGAGCCGGCGTACGGCGAACGCGACGCGCACGTCGTCCGGCGCCTCGAAGAGGTTGCGGTCCGAGGCCCGCCAGCTCAACGCGGCGTCGGTCTGCACGGGCCGGCCGAGCGGGCGCGGCAGGAAGTCGACGCGCAGGTCGGGCGGCGGCGCGGGGAGCGGCACGAAGAGCCGCTCGATGGCGGTCGCCATGGAGAGCACCTGTTCCGTCGCGAACGGCCCTTCCCGAGCCTCTTCCCAGGGGAAGGGCCTGCCGTCAAGCTGGTCGCGCAAGGCGGCGGCTTCGGCTTCGGCGCCCTCGGGATCCGTGGTCCAGCGGATCCAGAGCCTGAAGAAGTCGGCGTCGATGGTGTAGTCCCAGGCGCCGTCGGACTCCTCGAAGTCGGTGGTCAGCAGGCCGAGGAGCCGGCCCCTGGCGGGATCGACGGAGCCGGCGTAGAGCGCGTCGAACGGGCGCAGGACGACCTGGGCCGGCTCCTCCTCCGCGGCCGGGTCCTCGGGCTCGAGCTGGACCTCGAATTCGACCAGCGCCTGCGGCACGACCTGCACGAGCTCGCCTTCGAGGAACATCTTCATCGCCTCGTCGGTCGTGTCGAAGGCCGTGCCGTCGATGTGGCGCGCGATGTAGTCGTCGCGGATCTCGGCCTCGATGACGGGATCGAGCGGCGGCGGCGGATGGTTGGGCTCGTCCCACGGCGCGCGGGCCTGCGGCGGCGCCTCGTCGAGGCGCTGCTTGGCGATCGACACGCCCATGTCCGGCGACCAGTCGGGATAGACCCCGGGGTTGCCGCTGAACGGCAGGTAGAAGACGCCGACGTCCTGCCAGTCGCGCGCGGCGCTGGCGTAGAGGGCGGTCGGCAGCCAGCGGACGTCGTAGAGCACCGCCTCGCGGCCGGTGACCTCGATGCGGTCGAGCAGGCCGCCGTGCAGCAGCACGGTCTCCAAAACCCACGGGTCCGGATCGGCCGGCGCGGGGAACGGCTTGTCCTTGGGAGTGGGTTGGCGCAGGCCGAGCCCGCTCTTGCGAAGCTCCTCGGCCAGCCGCTGGTCGCGGGCCGCGAGCTCTTTGTCACCGGCGCCGGCGTCGGCGGACGACGGGAGGCGGCCGGGACGCAGGCGCCTCTGTTCCGCCGTGCTGAGACGATCGGCGCCGCTGAGGCCGGACAACAAGGACTTGAGATTCGAACCGGCGGCCGAGCGGTCGATCCGGCGGTACCGCGGAACGGCGGCGCCGCGCGTGTCGTACCAGCCGGAGGCGAACAGGCTCCCGGTCTGCGAGCGGCGCGCGAAGGTGAGGAGGACATAGGCGGCCGGATCGGCGGCCAGCGGCTCGGGCGGCGCGCCGGCCACGAAGTCGAGCCAGACCGGATGGCCGTCGACGCGCAGGCCCGCGCTGTCGTTCGGAAACGCGGTCTGGAAGACCAGGCCGCCTTGCTTGTCGACGAGCAGCCCGGGAGTGAGCGGGAGGGAGAGGGCGGCCTGGGTGAGGTGCTGATGGCGGACGAGCTTCCCGGCCTCGCCGTCGAAGTCCCGGGCGCTGCGGCGCCGGCGCAGGCGGAAGCCCGAGCGCGGGAAGCCGAGCAGGCGGCCGAAGAACCAGCGCAGATGGCGGCCGTCGAGCAGATAGGAGTCGCCTTTCGTGCCCAGGCCGACGAGTTGGAGAAGGTTCGGATCGATGATCATGGCGCCTCCTCGTCAAAGAACGGCGGACGGGACGGGACGGGAATCGTGAGCGTCGCCTGCTCGGCGGCCGGCAGGCCGTTGAGCCCCGTGAACGGATGGCTGACATCGAGATGGAGCGCCGCGGCCACCGAAGCGGAAACGACGCCGAAGCCCGCGCCTTGGCGGAAGAGCACGAGCAGCCGAGTGCCCGAGCGAGCGCCGAGCACGAAGACCGGCAGGCTCGTGCTCGGCCCCTCGCGCAGCGCGTGCTGCGAGGCGGCGTCGCGCACCAGCGCCTCGGGGCCGTCGAGGAGCAGCGCGAAGACCTCGTGCCCGTCCTCGGTCGCACGC
>CAXTNG010000460.1:0-2585 GCA_964245475.1 uncultured Sphingomonas sp.
GGCGGTGATCACCCCCATCAGCGCGGCGGGCACCGGCGGGATGCCGTAGCCGAGCGCCTTCGCGGCACCGTACACGGCGTAGGCGGCGAGCCCGACCGCGTCGAACCAGTCGAGCGCCGCTCCCCGCCACCAGCGCGTCGGCGTGACCCAGATGGTAAGCGCGACGATAAGGCACGCCGCCGCCGCCCGGGCGTCATGCACCCAGAACACCGGCGCGCCGATCAACAGATCGCGCACCGTGCCGCCGCCGACGCCGGTGACCAGCGCGAAGAAGCACAAGGTCACGATCGTCTGCCCCCGCCTGGCCGCCGCCAGCGCACCGGAGGCGGCGAACACCGCCAGGCCGGCGAGATCGAGCCACGGCGCCGCGGCGGGGAGGACGTGGGCGGGGTCGAGCATGGCGGCGCGGCAGCGGGTCGCGCGAAGGGAAGCCACACGCCGGCCCCAAGCTCCGTCACCCCGGCCTTGAGCCGGGCTCCAGCTTCTTTGCCCGTTTATCGGTAAGCCAAAAAGAAGGGGCGCCGCGGCAAAGCCGCGTCGTCGGTCGTAGCTGCGCTACGCCGGCCGCGCTTGCGCGTCTCGGCGCCAGCTTCGCTGGCGGCGTGCGCGCTGCGCGAAAAGGGGCCGGCATTGCTTCCGGCCCCCAACGCCCTTTCCGGGCGGTGTCGCAAGGCGCGAAAGCCTCGTCGGTCCCGCCCGCTGTCGGGCGGCGGGCTCGCCGCGGACGTTGCCGTCCGCAGCGAAACCCCCGATCTCCGGCAGGTCAGCTGCCCTGCTCCGTGAAGGAGCCGACGTGCGACCTGCCTTCAACCGCACCCTTCGCATCGATCGAAACCGATGCGCAGGATGTTTGCCTGTCGCTTCCCCGGATCGCGCCCGCCTCTCGCGAAGCGCACGCCATGCCGGACCCGCTCGGGCCGGCGCCGTCGGCTTGAACCGCGAACGGTCCTGCCCCTCGGCACCTTTGCAGTTCCGAAGAGGCTCCGGCTTTCGCCTCGACCCCTCGTCCCTGCCTCTGAAATGTCTCACCTCGGCCGAGTCGCGGCAAGCGGATTCCATCGGTCCGGACCTGTGCATAACGTGGATATCGGGGACAGCCGCAGCGCCCTGCGGAACCCTCGTTGTTTTGCGTTCATGCAACCGCCGCGGCAGACGCGACGTTACCCCGCGACCAGATTTCCACGGGAGAATATGTCATGCGTAAATTGATGCTCGCGCTGGGCTGCGCCGCGATGGTCGCGCCTGCCCTGGTGGTGCCGGCGTCCGCCGATGCGCAGCGCCGCTACAAATACCGCGAATGGCGCGACGAGAACGGCCGCGTGCGCTGCCGCAAGCCCAACGGGACGACCGGCCTGGTGGTCGGCGGCGTCGCGGGCGCGCTGCTCGGGCGCACGATCGACACCGGCGGCGACCGCACGATCGGGACGCTGGGCGGTGCCGCCGCGGGCGCGCTCGCCGGCCGCGCGATCGACCGGAGCAGCAGCAGCAAGCGCTGCCGTTGAGCCCCCGGACTTAATCGGGCGGAGCGTCGCAGGCCAGCCTGCGGCGCTCCTTTCGCGTGGCGGCAACCGGGCCTTAACCATGGCGGGCGCAGACAGGTGCGATCCCGCCGGAGCCCGTCCATGCGCCCAGCCTTACTGTCCGCCGCACTCCTTTCGGCGCTTGCCGCATGCGGCAGCAAGCCCGCGACCTCCGACGTCAACGCTCTCGATGCGGCGCTGGTGGACGGCAACGGGGGCGACCCGGCGCTGACCGCGGCGCTGCATGACCAGATCATGGTCGACCCGGCGCTCACCCAGTCCTCCAACGCGAATGCGGTGCGCCCGGCGCCCCGGCCCGACCCGCAAGCAGTGCCGCAGGAGGCGGGCACCGGCGTCAAGCCGGTCTGCAACGCGCTTACGCTCGGCGCGATCGCCGAGCAGATCCCGGGCACCGCCGGCTGCGCGGCGGCGATCCGCTACTCGGCGGCGTGGTCGACCAGGCTTCCGCAAGCCTTTCCCCTCTATCCCGACGCGGCGGTCGCCGAGGCGGCGGGGAACGATGCCGGGGGATGCTCGCTGCGCATCGTCAGCTTCCAGGTGTCCGCGGCGCCGGCAAAGACGCTCGCCTGGTATGCCGCGCGAGCACGCGCGTCCGGCTATTCGGTCGAGCGATCGGGCACCACGCGCGTAGCCGGTGCGCGCGGCGGCGCCCTGTACGTCGTCTACGCCCAGCCGCACGATGGCGGCGGCAGCGACGTCGACCTGATCGTCTCCGGCGGCTGACCTTCAACTTCCGTTCGCCCTGAGCGAAGCCGAAGGGCACTCCCAGGCGCTTCGACTTCGCTCAGCGCGAACGGTGTTTGAAAGCCCCTCACCTTCCTCTAGGGGCACAGCCATGCCCCCTCTCCTTCTCGTGATGCTCGGCGGTGCGCTCGGCGCGGGCGCGCGGCACCTTGCCGGACGCGCCGCGCTGGCGCTGCTCGGGCCGGCGTTCCCGTGGGGAACGCTGGGCGTGAACCTGGTCGGCGGGCTGCTGATGGGCGGGCTCGCCGGCACCCTCGCGCGCACCCGCGGCAGCGAGGCCGCTCGGCTGCTGCTCGGCGT
>CAXTNG010000461.1:0-2584 GCA_964245475.1 uncultured Sphingomonas sp.
GTGATGAGGTTGAAGTCCTCGTGCGCGCCCGCCAGCACCCCTTCGGCGTCCGCCGGAATCGGCGGGTAGTGGAGCAGGCGGAGCACGCTGTTGCCGTCCTTCACCGCCGGGTCGAACCAGTCGGGCGCAAGGCCGAGGTAGCGCGCGACCGCCGACAGGAGCTTGTCGCCGGCGCGGTCGAAGGCGGTGAACAGTTCGAGGAAGGTGTCCTTGAAGCCTTCCGGCCGGCCGGGCCAGATGTTGGGCGCCATGTCCCTAGCGTAGCGGTGGCCCTCCGGCAGCTCGCGGCCGACGTGCCAGAATTCCTTCAGGTCGACGACGCTCGCACCCTTGGCGATCTCGGTCTTGAACGGGGTGTAGCCGCGCGCGCCGCCGCCGCCGGGCCGGTAATAGTCCCGCTTCTCCGCGTCGGGCAGCGCGAACAGCGCCTCGGTCTCGGCCCACGCGCGGTCGATCAGCGCCTGCGGCACGCCATGGTCGCGGACGATCGCGAAGCCGAAGCGCTGGAACGAGCCGCCGAAATCCTGCGCGAAGCCTTCGGGGTCGCGCGCCTGATCGGCGAGGCTGAGCGCGGGAACCTGGGCAAGGGGGGTGTCGAGCATAAGTCGTGTCCGGATCGGAATGGGTGGCCACCATAGGCCCGCGCGGGTGCCACGCAAAGTCCGCGAGTGCGCGCCACGGAACCCGCGGGTGCCGCCCGCCGTTCGCGCTGACAGATCCTTGCCATGGAGGCGAATGCGATGGGTGGACATCAGGTGCCGGGCATGGGCTCGGGCGACGACGGGTATGATGAGGAAGGCTATGACGAGAGCCAGCGCGCCGAAATCCTGGAGGCGACGCGCGACGGGCCTTCGGACGGGCTGATCCTGACCGACCTCGACCCCGATCTGGGCGACGATGCCGAGGAGGAGCCGATCGACGAGCTCGACATGGAGGACGGCGAGGTCGGCGAGGTCGCCGCGGACGTCGACATGGACGAGGACGCTCTCGACGAGGACGATGCGCAGGCGGCGTTCGACGACGGGACGGCGGGGGCGGACGGCGACGGCGATGCGACCGACGACGACCTCGACGACGCGGACGACGTGGCGCTGCGGCCCTAGGGTCCTTATCGCCGGGCGCTCGCATCGGCGCGCCGGGCGTGCGCTCTTGCGCGGACGGGCCGGATCGCACACGGTGCCGGGCCGTTGCGGTCGCGACGACAGGGGAGAGATCGGTGCAGTTCGACTTCGCGCTCGGCGACACCGCGGAGATGATCCGCGATAGCACCGAGCGCTTCGCCGCCGACCGGATCGCGCCGCTGGCGGCGCGGATCGACGCGGAGGACTGGTTCCCGCGTGACGAGCTTTGGCCGGCGATGGGCGAGCTGGGGTTGCACGGGATCACCGTCGCCGAAGAGGACGGCGGGCTCGGGCTCGGCTATCTCGAGCATGTCATCGCGTGCGAGGAGGTGAGCCGGGCGTCGGCCTCGATCGGCCTCTCCTACGGCGCGCATTCGAACCTGTGCGTCAACCAGATCCGCCGTTGGGCGAACCCGGAGCAGAAGGCGAAATACTTGCCCAAGCTGATCAGCGGCGAGCATGTCGGCAGTCTCGCGATGTCGGAGGCGGGGGCAGGCTCGGACGTGGTGTCGATGAAGCTGAAGGCCGAGGCGACCGACAGCGGCTATGTGCTCAACGGCACGAAATTCTGGATCACCAACGCGGCCTATGCCGACACGCTCGTCGTCTACGCCAAGACCGGCGAGGGCAGCCGCGGGATCACCGCCTTCCTGATCGAGAAGGACATGCCCGGGTTCAGCATCGGGCAGAAGATCGACAAGCTCGGCATGCGCGGATCGCCGACCGCGGAGCTGGTGTTCACCGACTGTGAGGTGCCAGCCGAGAACGTGATGGGGCCGCTGAACGGCGGCGTCGGCGTGCTGATGAGCGGGCTCGATTACGAGCGCGCGGTGCTGGCGGGTATCCAGCTCGGCATCATGCAGGCGTGCCTCGACGTGGTGCTGCCGTACGTTCGCGAGCGCAAGCAGTTCGGCAAGGCGATCGGTCAGTTCCAGCTGATGCAGGGCAAGGTCGCCGACATGTATGTCATGCTCAATTCGGCACGCGCGTACGTCTATGCGGTGGCGCGGAGCTGCGACGCGGGGCGGACGACGCGCTTCGACGCGGCGGGCGCGATCCTGCTGGCGAGCGAAAGCGCGGTGAAGGTAGCGGGCGAGGCGATTCAGGCGCTGGGCGGTGCCGGCTATACCAAGGACTGGCCGGTCGAGCGCTATTGGCGCGACGCCAAGCTGCTCGACATCGGCGCGGGGACGAACGAGATCAGGCGGATGCTGATCGGCCGCGAGCTGATCGGGGCGGAACAGAGCGTGGCGCAGTGACGACGCTGTCGACGCTGGTCGATTCCACTTCGGAAGACTTCGCCACCAATACCGAGCACAATCGTGCGCTGGCCGACGAACTGCGGGCGCGCGTCGCGACGGCTGCGCTCGGCGGCTCGGCGGCGCACCGGGAGCGCCACGTCGCGCGCGGCAAGCTGCGGCCGCGCGCCCCGGGCCACCGGCGGCGCGATCCCCCCGACCCCG
>CAXTNG010000462.1:0-2166 GCA_964245475.1 uncultured Sphingomonas sp.
CCGATCGCGCAGACGGTGATGATCTGCCATAGCCCGCCTTCCCTGAGCGGCGCGAGCGCCAGCCCGTAGCTGATGTCGGGCGGCGCGATGCTGATCAGCCACGGGTTCCACGTCGGCCCGAGGCTGGCGGCGTAGAAGATGAGCGCGGTGCCGAGCGTGGCGAAGATCGCCGTCGTGACGCCGAAGAAGCCGACGTAGAAGGGGCCGACCCAGAAATCGAACAGGTCGCCGCCGAGCAAGGTGCCTCCGCGTACCCGGTATTTCCGCTCGAAGCTCAGGAGCGCCATGACCGATCCCCTCCGCGCACGCGTTCATGCGCGGTCGATTGTGCTAAACAGGTGCGGCCAGCGGATGGGCAGGGTGGCGGCCGGACGCCGCCTCCGCCCACCCGTGGTCGCGGGTACGCCTTACGCGCCGGTCGCCGGCGGTGCGGCGGTCGACGTGGCCGCGACGGGCGCGTGGCGCGGGCCGTCCAGCCAGTTGAACTTGTCGGTGCTGAGCAGGATGAAGTGTATCAGCAGTGCCAGCACGAACAGGAAGATGAACAACGCGACCAGCGCCCGGCGCGGGTCGAAGATCAGCCAGAGTCTCCACATGACGTGGGTCCTTTTCTCGTTGGAAGCCTGAGGGTTCGGTCAGCCCGCGGCTACAGCCAGGGACGCCACATCCAGACCAGGATATGGGCAACCACCGCAATTGCGGTGAACACCAGGAAGCTGGTCACGAACAGCTTGTGGAATTCCTTGGCCTCTTCGGGGGTCAGGTAGGTGCCCACCCCCGTTCTGTCGTCTCGTTCGCGTATGTCGCTCATGTCTCCGTCTCCATGGTTCCGACGAGGGCAGGAGCGTTGGGATGCGCTCCCCGGCGGTATCCACGCGGCATGACCCGCGAGGATGAGTGGGCCCGGCTGCGGGCGAAGGTGTTGGCGATCATGGCGACCAGCTTTCGGCGATCGCGATCGCGAGCGCGAGGCGCTCGGGCGTGCCGGCAGGCTCGCCCGCGCGGCGCGCGGCGCGTTCGGCGGCGTCGCGGATGCGCTTGGCCGCCGAGATGCGGACCAGCACCGGCTCGCGTTCGATCGCGGCGTCGAGTTCGTCCTTCGCCGCGTCGTCCCACGGCAGCGCGCGTTCCATCCGCGCGGGCGTCGCCTCGACGCGGTCGAGCTGCCCGGCGAGCGGGATGATATGGAAGAGCGCGTCGAACAGTGCGTTGCACACTTCCTGGATCAGGTAGGTCGCGCCGGCATAGCCCATGAACGGCGTACCGGTGTGACGGCGGATCACCGCGCCGGGGAAGCTTGCCGGTATATAGACCCCGCGCATCCCCCCGGCTCCACCGGCGGCCTCCGCCATGTACATCCGCTCGTTGAAGCTGCCGAACAGGATGAGCGGCGGGGTGTCGCGGATCATGTCCCTGACCGCCTGGTTGTCCGACTTGGCCCCCGCGCACCGCGACACCGCGAAAGTGCAGGGCAGCCCCATGTCGTCCTCGAGGAACTTGCGGATGCCGCGCGCATAGGTGTCGGTGGCGACGATGCCGAAGCTCGCGGTGCCGAAGAAATCCTGCGTGACCGAGCGCCACAGATCCCACAGCGGCTTGATCGTGGTGTGCTTCTCGCGCGCGATGAACGGCTCGGGATCGAGCCCGGTCAGCTCGCCGAGCTTGCGCAGGAACAGCGTCGTCGATTCGAGCCCGATCGGCGCCTGCAGATACGGCCGCTCCAGCGCCTCGCACAGCCCGCGGCCGAATTCGCGGTACAGGCAGACGTTGACCTGCGCATTGGCAAGCTTCCTGACGTCGGCAAGGTGGCTGCCGAGCGGGAAGGTCATGTTGACCTCGGCACCGATCCCCTCGACCAGCCGCCGGATCTCGGCCAGGTCGGAGGGCATGTTGAACGTGCCGTACATCGGCCCGATGATGTTGACCCGGGGCTTCTCGCCGACGCGCGGCTCTTTCAATGCCGGCACCTTTTTCGGCCCGAACTGCGTCCACAGCCAGGTCAGCGCGCGGTCGCCCGATTGCCACTGGTCCTCGTCGATCGTGCGCGGCAGGAAGCGCTGGATGTTGGTGCCCTCGGGCGTGACGCCGCCGCCGATCATCTCGGCGATCGAGCCGGTGACGACCACCGCGGGCAGATCGGGATCTAGCGTCGCCCACGCGCGCTTC
>CAXTNG010000462.1:2176-2574 GCA_964245475.1 uncultured Sphingomonas sp.
GCCCGGTGACGACGATGGGCAGCTCGTGCGGCGGCAGCGCGTCGGTATAATGCAGCACCGACGTGACCGGCAGGTTCTCGCAGCCGACCGGGCCGTCGATGATGACCTGCAGGCCCTTGATCGCGGTGAAGGCGTAGACCGCGCCCCAATAGCCGCCGGCGCGGTCGTGATCGAGGATGAGTGTCATACGCCCACGCTCTCTTCCGCCTTGGCGGCGGCGATGCGCTTGGCGGCGTATTTCGCCTTGAACTCGGGGCGGTCGACCGGCGTCTTTTCCCATACGCCCGCGCTCGGTCCGGTGCCGACGCCGTCGAAGAACGCGGTCATCTTGTCGAAGCGCGCCTTGTTGCCGAGCGCGGCGTTGACCACCAGCGCGAGGCTGCCTGCCCCCGCCGGTC
>CAXTNG010000463.1:0-2561 GCA_964245475.1 uncultured Sphingomonas sp.
GTCGGTCACGTACACGCCGTTGGTCTCGCTCGGGCCGTAGACCCGCGTCGCGACCGCATCGGGCACGATCACGCCGTAGCCGACCTGCGCGAAGCGCGAGGTGCGCAGGTCGTAGCCGACGAGGCGGCGACCATCCGCCGATGCCATGAACAGCGGGCCGTCGAGCAGCCGGCGGCGGCCGGTCAGGGGATCGAGGACGACGGTCTGGACCCGCCAGGTCGCGGGATCGACGTCGTTGAACAGCAGGTGCGCGTCGTCTGAGCCCCATTGCACCTGCGCGCCGAGCTGCATCTCCCACCCGCGCGTGGTCGCGACGACGCGCTCGCGGCGCGTCGCGAGATCGACGAGCACGACCTCGCTCGCGTCCCCGGCCTGCGGCGACCGCCCTTCATAGGGGAAGCGCGTCAGCGCCATGTAGCGGCCCGAGGGGCTGATCGGCGACGTATCGAAGAAGCGGTGGATGATCCGCCCGGTCGCGATGCGGACGACCTTGTCGCCGCGGATCGTGCCCGTGACGTCGCCGTCGTCCGAGAGCGCGACCGCGGGTGCGAAGCCGATGCCGCCCGCCGCCGCTCCGGCGAGCGCGAGCCCTCCGATCACCTCGCGACGACCAAACGAAGATGTGGACAGGTCCAGACGTCGCATGTGTTCCTCCGCTCCGGGGGTCATGTCAGCGCCAGCCGGCGTCGATGAAATAGTCGTGGCCGGTGCACATGCGCGCATCGTCCGAGGCGAGGAACAGCGCGAGCGCGGCGACGTCCGCCGGCTGGATCCGGCCGTCGAGGCATTGCGCCGCGACCAGCTCGGCCTCGCCCTCGGGCGTGTACCAGCGCTGCTGACGCGGCGTCTGGACGTTGCCGGGGACGATCGTGTTTACGCGGATGCCGGCGCGCCCGAGGTCGCGCGCCAGTCCGCGCGTCAGTCCCTCGATCGCGGCCTTGGCGGTCTGGTAGAGGACGAGGTCGGGCAGCCCCAGGTGCCAGCTGATCGACCCGAGGTTCAGGATCACGCCGCCGCCGGCCGCCCGCATGCCCGGCATCACCGCCTGCGCGGCGAAGAACAGGTGGCGCAAATTGACCGCCATATGATCGTCCCAATAGGCCGGGTCGATGTCGGCGACGGCATGCCGATCGTCATTGGCGGCATTGTTGACCAGCACCTCGACCGCGCCGCCAAGCGCGTCGCACGACGCCTCGACCGCCGTCGCCAGGTCCGCCAGATCGGTGAGGTCGCAGCGACGGAAGACGGGCGGGTGCGGCACGGAGCCTGCGAGGTGCGCGACGAGCGCTTCGCTCGCGACCACCTCCAGATCGAGGAAGGCCACGCGCGCGCCCTGCGCCGCGAACCCTTCGACCAGCCCGGCACCGATGCCGCTGCCGCCGCCGGTGACCAGCACGCGCTTGTCGCGCAGGCTGGGATAGGTCGCGCGCGCACTCATGAGGGCGGCGCGATCAGGACGTCGCCTCCGAGCATCACAGTTGCCTCCTTCAGATCGACCGAATTCGGCCCCGCGAACAGCGTGAAGCGCCCCGGCTCGATCCGCCGCCGCCCGTCGATGCCGTGGAACGAGAAGTCGCGCGCGTCCAGCCGGAAGCGCAGCGTACGGCGTTCCCCGGCGGCGAGCGTGACCCGCTCGAAGCGCTTCAGCTCCAGCACCGGCCGCGTGACCGACGCGACGTCGTCGCGCAGGTACAGCTGCACGGTCTCGTCGCCGGTGCGCGGCCCCGTATTTGCCACCTCGACCGTGACGTCGAGCGCCGCGCCGACCGGCATCACCGCCCGCGCGGGGACCGGCGCGGCGACGGCGAAGGTCGTGTAGGACAGGCCGTGCCCGAACGCGAACAGCGGCTTCGTCTCGCCGAACAGATAGCCGCGACGCGCGCTCGGCTTGCGGTCGTAGAACACCGGCAACTGCCCGATCGAACGCGGGATCGTGACCGGCAGCTTGCCGCCCGGCGCGACGCGCCCGCTCAGCACGTCGGCGACGGCGTGTCCGGTCTCCTGCCCGAGATACCAGCCCTCGATCAGCGCACTGGCTCGCTCCGCCAGCAGGTTGACGCTGAGCGGCCGGCCGTTGAGCAGCAGCACCACGACGGGCTTGCCGGTCGCGAACAGCGCCTCGGCCAGCCGATTCTGCGCGCCGAACAGGTCGAGCGAGTCGCGGTCGCCGAGGTGGGTCTCGGCCCATGCCTCGCGGCTCAACTGCTCGTTCTCGCCGAGCACGACGACGATCGCATCCGCATCGGCGGCGGCGCGCACCGCCTCGTCGATCAGCGGCAGGTTCTCGGCGAGCGGGACGGGGTGGACCGCGTCCTGCTCCCACACGCGCTCGCGCGTCAGCCGCACGCCTTCGGCATAGCGCACGTCGAAGCCGCGTTCCGCCTGCAATCCTTCCAGCACGCTGACCACGTGACGCGGGACTTCGCTGTAGCCGCCGATCGGCGTGTCGCGCGCGTGCGTACCGACGACGAGCAGCCGGCGGTGCCGCGCCGGATCGAGCGGCAGGGTGCCGTCGTTGGTCAGCAGCACCATCGCGCGCGCCGCGGCCTGCCGCGCGACCG
>CAXTNG010000464.1:0-2555 GCA_964245475.1 uncultured Sphingomonas sp.
TGCGAAGCCGGCACGGCCGACAGGTTGGTGACAGGCGACAAGGACGACCTCCTTGTCTTGAAGCATCACGGCGCGGCGACGATCGTGACCGCGACGGCATTTGCTACCGAGCTGGGCATCTAACGGGACTCGGCTCGATCAGCATTGCTCGCGGCCGCTTCGGCATGGAAAGCCCGATGGCCGCGCCGGCTCCACAGCAACAACGCCTGCTCGCGATCTTCCCCGCTCAGTCGATCAGCGATCGATTGGAACGCGCCGTAGAGTGTGGCGCGATCATCGCCAGTCAGATCGACCAACCCCGCCTTCACCACGAGGCCGCCCAGCTCGATCAGATGTCGCGTTCGTTCCCGCCGCTTCACGACCCAGTCCCGCGTGTCCGTTCGCGCCTTCCGTGCCTCAGTCCGATGCCGCGCCGCCTTCGCGCGGCGAAGCGCCTCCCGCGTTGCGTGCAGATCGCGGCGCAGACCTGCGTGCCCGACCCCGAAAGAAGGCCGCGCCGTTCGTCCGCCAACCCTCCTTCGTCGTGGCATCCTTCGTTGCGACGGCATCGAGCAGCGCGCCTGCCATCAGATCGGCGTCGAGTGCGTCGGCGCCGGTCGCCATCACCAGCTCACTGAGCTGGCGCACTCGGGCGTTTTTGAGCGCCTTGGTCTTGTCTGTAAGCGCCTTCAGCTCCGACTCGAAATCCCTCGGTTTCCGCATCGTAAGTCTCCGTTGAGAGATGATGCGGCCACGATAAGATCACACCAGTCGTGATGCAGTAGAGTCGCCGGGACGAGATGGTACGGTCCGGTCCCTCGCAGGATTTTATCATGTGAGGGCGCGCTTATACGTCGTGCCGACGTCGCTTGTGAGGTGTAGATGGATTGCCGTCATGGCGATCTACCACTTCTCGGCAAAGGTGATCGGCCGCGCGAGCGGGTCGGGCGCGCTCGCGTCTGCGGCTTACCGCTCGGCCTCGCGGCTCTATGACGAGCGGCTCGACCGCAGCCATGACTTCACCAACAAGCCCGGCGTCGTCCATTCCGAAGTGATGCTGCCGGACAGCGCGCCGGAACGGCTCGGCGACCGCTCGACGTTGTGGAACGAGGTCGAAGCCGGCGAGGTGCGGCGCGATGCGCAGCTCGCGCGCGAGATCGAATTCGCGGTCCCGCGCGAGCTGGCCCAGGCGGACGGGATCGTACTCGCCCGTGAGTTTGTCGCGGAACAGTTCGTCGCGCGCGGCATGATCGCCGACCTCAACGTGCATTGGGACATAGGCGCGGACGGCGAGCCGAAGCCGCACGCGCACGTCATGCTGACCATGCGTGAGGTGGGCGAGGACGGCTTCGGCGCCAAGGTCCGCGACTGGAATCGCACCGATCAGTTGGAGCATTGGCGCGAAGCGTGGGCGACCCGCGCCAACACGCGCATGGCGGAGCTTGGGATCGAAGCGCGGATCGATCATCGCAGCTTCGAGGCGCAGGGCATCGACCTCGAACCACAGCACAAGATCGGCCCCGCCGGTGCGCGCCGGCTGGAGCGTGGCGAAGAGGCCGAGCGCGCCGCCGATCATGTGGAGATCGCGCGCCGCAACGGCGAGGTAATCGTTGCCCGTCCTGAGATCGGGCTGGACGCGATCACGCATCAGCAATCGACGTTCACCGTCCGCGACATGGCGCGGATGGCGCACCGCCATTCGGACGGCAAGGATCAGTTCGACCAGGTACTCGGCGCGATGCGCGGCTCCGATCAGCTCGTCGCGATCGGCCGCGATGGCTTGGGCCAGGATCGGTTCACCACGCGCGGCATGATCGAGATGGAACTGAAGCTGGCGCGTTCTGCCGAAACGCTTGAGCGGTCCGGCCACGCCGTCGCCGAGCGGCACGTTGAGCGCGCGCTCACTTCCGCTCGCAATACCGGCCTCACTCTATCCGGCGAGCAGCAGGCGGCATTGCGCCACGTAACCAGCGCCCGCGATCTCGGCCTCGTCATCGGCTATGCGGGCTCGGGCAAGTCGGCGATGCTCGGCGTCGCCCGACAAGCTTGGGAGGCGCAGGGCTACGCCGTGCGCGGCGCCGCCTTGTCCGGCATCGCCGCCGAGAACCTTGAACAGGGCTCTGGCATCGCGTCGCGGACGATCGCGAGCCTTGAGCATCAATGGGAGCGCGGGCGTGACCAGCTTGGTGCCGGCGACGTGCTCGTCATCGACGAGGCCGGCATGATCGGCTCGCGCCAGATGGAGCGGCGGGCGACCGCTGCCATGGTGGCCGGCGCCAAGCTCGTGCTGGTCGGCGACGCCCAGCAGTTGCAGGCGATCGAGGCCGGCGCCGCGTTCCGGCTGCTCACCGAGCGGCATGGCGCACGCGAGATCAGCGAAGTCCGCCGCCAGCATGAGGAATGGCAGCGCGATGCCACCCGCGAACTCGCCACCGGCCGCACCGGAGAGGCGTTGGCGCGCTATGACCGGGCCGGCATGGTGCATGTCGCCGACACGCGGGACGCTGCCGCCGGGGCGCTGATCGAGCGTTGGAAGGATGCGCGCGAAAGCAGTCCGGCGCAGAGCCACACCATCC
>CAXTNG010000465.1:0-2540 GCA_964245475.1 uncultured Sphingomonas sp.
GCGATGAGCATCGGCGGCGGTTGGCTCTGCGATCGGCTGCCGCGGCGCGCGTTGAACGGCCATACATCGAGCGGCGGCAGGAGGCTGGCGGCGGCGAAGCGCTTCGGGTCGACCCGGCGCAGCCCGAGTGTCAGCACCCGCCCGCTGTCGGCGAACGCACCGTCCGAGACGATCGCGGGGCCGGCCAGATCGAACACCAGCCGCATGCCGTCATCCCCGCGTGGTGCCTGGCGCACGCGCGCGACGGGACCCGACGCGTCCAACCGTCCGCCGGGCCTGGCGTCGTCGACGTCGACCGCGATCCGCCGGGGTCCGTCGAGGACGAAGCTCGCCGCCCTGCTCACCTCGCCCCCGACGCTGTCGTCGAAGCGGATGACGATGTGCGCGTCGTCGATCTCGACCGCCTCGACCCGAGCCGCGAGCGCCGGGCCGCCCGGCAGGACTGCGAGGAGGAGCGCGAGCAGGGCGAACATGCCCCGGCCATGCCGCGGCACGCCCCATGCAGTCCAGCGAAAACCCATCTCCGTCCCCGAAGCCGTTACGGTGCGGGTGCTTGCACCGCTCTTTCTCAAGACGTGGTTTACGAACAGGGTTAACGGCATTAACCTTGACGCTTTGCGAACCATTTCCCGCGTCGATCGGCCCGAAATCCACGCGGTTGCGGCGCTGGTGCATCACTGCTAGCATCGCTTTTGCACTTGTCCGCCGCGTGAACCGCGGGCGTACGTGCCGCCGGCCGGCTCCTCTCGGGCGCGGCCGATATCCAGGTTGACGCTCGCATGACGCATTTCCCCCGCCCGCACGACCGACCGGCCCGAGCCGTCGGTTGCGCGGAGACGGAGGCGCCCCGGCTTAGGCCCCGGCATGCGCCGCGAGCAGACGCATTACTCACAACCCCGTGCGCCGCCGGTTCGGGCCGGCGCGCATCCATTCAACGCGCGAAGCCGCCCAGGGACGTCTTTCGGGACCAGCTCTCCGGCAGGCTGCGCGCGCGGAGACCATTACATGACCATGCGTATGCTGATCGACGCACGCCACCGGGAGGAGACCCGGGTCGCCGTCGTCAAGGGTAACCGGATCGAGGAGTTCGACTTCGAATCCGCCGAGCGCAAGCAGCTCAAGGGCAACATCTATCTTGCCAAGGTAACCCGGGTCGAGCCGTCGCTGCAGGCGGCGTTCGTCGACTACGGCGGCAACCGGCACGGCTTCCTCGCCTTCTCGGAAATCCACCCCGATTATTACCAGATCCCCAAGGAGGACCGCGAGGCGCTGCTGCGCGAGGAGGCCGAGCACGCCGCCGAGGAGGCCGAGCTGCGCGCGCGCCAGGAGGCCGAGGAGGACGCCAGCGACGACGCCGAGTATCACGACGACGCGGACGATGGCGAAGCCCATGACGATGCCGACGACGAGCAGGGCGATCATGACGGAGATCACGACGGCGGCGGTGACGGCGAGGAGCTGAACGGCGAGGCCGACGCACCCCGTCCGGCGAAGACGAGCGTTAACGACGATCAGGTCGAGGCGCTGCGTCAGCGCCGCCAGAACCTGCGCCGTCGCTACAAGATCCAGGACGTCATCCGCCGTCGCCAGGTGCTGCTGGTACAGGTCGTCAAGGAGGAGCGCGGCAACAAGGGCGCGGCGCTGACCACCTACCTGAGCCTCGCCGGCCGTTACTGCGTGCTGATGCCCAACACGTCGCATGGCGGCGGGATCAGCCGCAAGATTTCGAACGCCGCCGATCGCAAGCGGCTGAAGTCGATCATGGCGGACCTTGCGCTGCCGGCGTCGATGGGCTGCATCGTCCGCACCGCCGGGCTCCAGCGCACCCGCACCGAGATCAAGCGCGACTTCGACTATCTGGCGCGACTGTGGGACGGCATCCGCGAGACGACGCTGCAATCGGCCGCGCCCGCGCTCGTCTACGGTGACAGCGACCTGATCAAGCGCGCGATCCGCGACATCTACAACAAGGACATCGACGAGGTCATCGTCGAGGGCGAGGAGGGCTACCGCCAGGCCAAGGACTTCATGCGCCTGCTGATGCCGTCGCACGCCCGCAAGGTGAAGCCGTACAGCGACGCGGTGCCGCTGTTCCAGCGCGCGCATGTCGAGGACCAGCTGGCGGCGATGTACAACCCGCTCGTCCAGCTCCGCTCGGGCGGCTACCTCGTCATCAACCCGACCGAGGCGCTCGTCTCGATCGACATCAACTCCGGCCGCTCGACGCGCGAGCATTCGATCGAGCAGACCGCGACCGCGACCAACCTGGAGGCGGCCGGCGAGATCGCGCGCCAGCTCCGCCTGCGCGACATGGCCGGGCTCGTCGTCATCGACTTCATCGACATGGACAACGGCTCCAACGTCCGGAAGGTCGAGAAGGCGATGAAGGAGGCGCTCAAGAACGATCGCGCCCGCATCCAGGTCGGCCGCATCTCGTCCTTCGGGCTGATGGAGATGAGCCGCCAGCGGCTTAGGACCGGCGTGCTCGAGGCGTCGACTCGCATGTGCCCGCATTGCGAGGGCACCGGACTGGTCCGCAC
>CAXTNG010000466.1:0-2539 GCA_964245475.1 uncultured Sphingomonas sp.
ACATGCGGACGTGATCCTGCCGGGTGCGACCTATGCCGAGAAGTCGGGGACGTGGGTCAACCTCGAAGGCCGCGTCCAGCGCGGCGAGCGCGCGGTATTCCCGCCGGGCGACGCACGCGAGGACTGGACGATCCTGCGCGCGCTGTCCGAGGTGCTAGGCCACACGCTGCCGTTCG
This sequence comes from uncultured Sphingomonas sp., assembly GCA_964245475.1. GTDB lineage: Bacteria > Pseudomonadota > Alphaproteobacteria > Sphingomonadales > Sphingomonadaceae > Sphingomonas. The sequence goes on from CAXTNG010000466.1 coordinate 177, forward strand.
ACAGCTTCGCCGGCCTGCGCGAGGCGATGTACGGCGAGGTGCCGGCGCTCCGCCACGAAGGGCTGGTCGGCTTCGAGTGGAACCCGCCGCCGCTCGATGCGACCGCGAGTGGTGCGATCGAAGGCTATCCGATCAAGGATTTTTACCTGACCAACGCGATCTGCCGCGCGAGCCCGACGATGCAGCGCTGCTCGGCCGAGCTGGTCCACGGGCAGGATTTCGCGGAGGCGGCGGAGTGAGCGGCTTCTTCTATTGGCTTGGCGAGCTGTTCAGCTCGCCTACTTCTGCATTCCAGATGGCTGGCATGTCCTATGGTGGGGCGTGGTTCACGGCCACCATCATTTGCATTTTGATTGTCGCTTTCCCTCTCATGCTCGCGGTGGCGATGATCATCTACGCGGACCGCAAGATCTGGGCGGCGATGGCGCTCCGGCGGGGTCCCAATGTCGTCGGGCCGTTCGGGCTGCTCCAGTCGTTTGCGGACGGGCTCAAGGTCTTCCTTCAGGAGACGATCATCCCTTCGGCGGCGAACAGGGGGCTGTTCCTGATCGCGCCGATCATCACCTTCACCGTTGCGCTGATCGTCTGGGCGGTGGTACCGTTCCAGGCGGGGGTGGTGCTCGCCGACATCAACGTCGGGCTGCTCTACGTGCTCGCGGCGTCGAGCCTCGGCGTCTACGGGATCATCCTGGCGGGCTGGGCGTCGAACTCCAAATACCCCTTCTACTCGGCGCTGCGCGCGGCGGCGCAGATGGTGAGCTACGAGGTCGCGATCGGCTTCATCCTGATCTCGATCGTGCTGTGGACGGGGAGCTTTAACCTGTCGGCGATCGTGCTGGGGCAGCTCGGCCACGGCTTCGGCATCGTCAATGCCTATGCGATCAACCCCTTGCTGTTCCCGATGGCGGTGATGTTCTTCATCTCGTCGCTCGCCGAGACGCAGCGCGCGCCATTCGACCTGACCGAGGCGGAATCGGAACTCGTCGCGGGCTACCAGACCGAATACAGCTCGATGGCGTTCGCGCTCTACTGGCTGGGCGAATACGCCAACGTCATCCTGATGTGCGTCTTGAACGCGACGCTGTTCTGGGGCGGATGGCTGCCGCCGCTCAACATCGACCTGATCCCCTGGTTCGACATTCCCGGCATCGTCTGGCTGTTCATCAAGATGTGCGCTTTCTTCTTCCTGTTCAGCTGGGTGAAGGCGACGGTGCCGCGCTACCGCTACGACCAGCTGATGCGGCTGGGGTGGAAGGTGTTCCTGCCGCTGTCGCTGTTCTGGGTGTTCCTGGTGTCGGGCGTGCTGATGTTCGTGCGGGTGGGGGTGCCGGCATGATCGCGGCCCTCCTGCTGATCCAGGCCGCCGCTGCGCAGGCGGCGCCCGAGGGCGATTGCAGCCATAAGCTATGCCTGCGCGGTCACCGGCTGACTGCGTTGCCGGATTACCGCTGGCGTTGCACCGCGACACGCGGCGGCGGGTTCACGCTGGCGGTCTCGGGGCCACCCGCGGTTCACGAGCGTAAGGGGCAGATCGCACCGGAGGGGCTAAAGCTGCCCTCCGGGATGGCCGACAATCGCTATGCGCCCTTTGCGTTCGATATCGGGGACAGCACGAGGATCAACGAGAACTTCGTCGCGACCGACGGGAAGGTCAGTTTCTTCCTGACCGTGGCGATGCGGCTTGACCGCCTGCTTGACTCGCCAACGGGCGAGCAGGACGTGGTCGTGCGCGACGTCAGCTTTCAGATCACCCGCGGTACGCCCGACAAGATGGCGAAACCGTTCGAATGCACGACGATGGAAACGCCTAGCCTATGAGTCCTGCCCAGCTAATCAAATCGTTCACGCTTTGGGAGTTCGTGAAGGCGCATGCGCTGACGCTGCGTTATTTCTTCAAGCCCAAGGCGACGATCAACTACCCGTTCGAGCGCAACCCGGTGTCAGTGCGCTTTCGCGGCGAGCATGCGCTGCGCCGCTATCCGAACGGCGAGGAGCGGTGCATCGCGTGCAAGCTGTGCGAGGCGGTGTGCCCGGCGCAGGCGATCACCATCGAGGCCGAGCCGCGCGACGACGGCAGCCGGCGCACGACGCGCTATGACATCGACATGACCAAGTGCATCTATTGCGGTCTGTGCCAGGAGGCCTGCCCGGTGGACGCGATCGTCGAGGGGCCGAACTACGAATTCTCGACCGAGACGCGCGAGGAGCTGATCTACGACAAGGCCAAGCTGCTCGACAACGGCGACCGCTGGGAAAGCGTGCTGGCGGCGAACCTTGCCGCCGACGCGCCGTACCGGTAGGCGGCGCCGCATATGATTCAGGCCATTGCCTTTTACCTGTTTGCCGCCGTGGTGATCGTGTCC
>CAXTNG010000467.1:0-2524 GCA_964245475.1 uncultured Sphingomonas sp.
AGACCCAGCTGCTCGTCGTCACCCACTCGCCGCAGGTCGCGGCACGCGCGCGTGCGCATCTGCTGATCGCCAAGAGCCACGATGGCACCGTCACCCGCACCGACGTTCGCGTCCTCGATGCGGACGAGCGCCGCGAGGAGATCGCCCGGATGCTGTCGGGGACGACGGTGACGCCCGAAGCGCGCGCGCAGGCCGAGCGGCTGCTCGAGACGGCCTAGGCCCGGAGGACGGTAGTCCATTCTCCGACCAGCGGCGGCCGTCCTGCGCATCCTCACGCCGGATCACTAAGCCGCGTTCCTCGAGCAGCCGGTCTGGCGCAGCGCGGCAAGCCAGATGCGATCATCTCCAACTGAATGTATCGGGCCGGAGCGAGCGCCCGCGGCGACGGGTCTACAAGACGCCGGTGCCTCCGTTGGCGCCGAAGATGCTGCCGCTGGTGAAGCTCGCATCGGGATCGGCGAGCGTGACATACAGAGCGGCGAGTTCGGCAGGCTGGCCCGCGCGGCCGAGCGGGGTGTCCTGCCCGAACTCGCCCATCTTGCCGGGGAGCTGCCCGCCCGCGACCTGCAGCGGCGTCCACACCGGGCCGGGCGCGACTGCGTTGACGCGGATGCCCTGCTTGGCGACCTGCTTGGCCAGCCCCTTGGTGAACACCGCAATCGCCGCCTTGGTGGTGGCATAGTCGAGCAGTTCCTCGCCCGGGTTGACCGAATTGACCGAAGCGGTGGTGATGATCGCCGCGCCGGGTTTCATCAGTGGCAGCGCGTTCTTGCAGAGGTAGAACATGGCATAGACGTTGGTCTTCAGCGTGCGGTCGAACTGCTCGTCGGTGATGTCGGCGATCGATTCCTTCGACTGCTGGTACGCCGCATTGCTGACCAGGATGTCGAGCCCGCCCAGCGCCTTGGCCGCCTTGGCCGGCAGCCCGCGGGCGAAATCGGCATCGGTGAGGTCGCCGGGCAGCAGCACGACAGTGTGCCCCTCGTCCTTGAGCAGCTTCGCGACGTCCTGCGCGTCCGGTTCCTCGGTCGGGTAGTAATTGATCGCGACAGCGGCGCCCTCGCGCGCGAAGGCGATCACCGCCGCGCGACCGATCCCTGAATCGCCGCCGGTGACCAGCGCCTTGCGTCCGGCAAGCCGCCCCGAGCCGCGGTAGCTCCTCTCGCCGCAATCGGGCACCGGCGTCATGGCACGTTGCAGCGCGGGCCACTTCTGCTTCTGCTCGGGAAAGGGCTCACTTGTGTACTTGGTCTTGGGGTCGGTCGGCATGGCTTTCTCCTGGGCAAGCGCGGGCGCGGCGGCGAGCGCACCGACGGCGGCGGCGCCCTTCATCAGGTTGCGACGGCTGGTTTCCATGCGCGGCCGAACGGCTGGGATGCGACTAGGTTCACGGCTTTCCGAGGTTGCCTAACCTCGATCACGCAACCGGCAGGCTTGCAGGCGACCGCCGCCCTCCCTTAGGCCGCTGCCATGACCGACACGCCGACCGAGTCCGAGGCCGCCGCCGAGCTGGAGCGGCTCGCGGGCGAGATCGCGCGGCATAACCGGCTGTATCACACGGACGACGCGCCGGAGATTTCCGACGCCGACTATGACGCGCTGATGCGGCGCAACCAGGCGCTGGAGGCGACGTTTCCGCAGCTTGTCCGCGCCGATTCGCCGTCGAAGCAGGTCGGGGCGGCGCCGGCCACGCATCTCGCCAAGGTAGCGCATGCGAAGGCGATGACCAGCCTCGACAATGCGTTCTCGGACGAGGAGGTGGCGGAGTTCGTCGCGCGGGTGCGTCGGTTCCTGCGGCTGGCCGATGACGAGCCGGTCGCGCTCACCGCGGAGCCCAAGATCGACGGCCTGTCCTGCTCGCTTCGCTATGAGAACCGGCGGCTGGTGCAAGCGCTGACCCGCGGCGACGGCACAATAGGCGAGGACGTCACGGCCAACGTGCGCACGATCGGCGATGTGCCGCAGGCACTGCCCGATCCCGCGCCGGACGTGTTCGAGGTGCGCGGCGAAGTCTATATGGCCAAGGAGGATTTCGCCGCGCTGAACGCCCGGCTGCTCGCCGAAGCCGAAGCTGCAGGCAAGGAGGCACGCCAGTTCGCCAACCCACGCAATGCGGCCGCCGGCTCGCTTCGCCAAAAGGACGCTGGGGTGACCGCCAGCCGTCCGCTGCGCTTCCTCGCGCACGGCTGGGGCGAGGCCAGCGCCGTGCCCGGGAGCACGCAGGCCGAGGTGATCGGCGCGCTGCGCAGCTGGGGCTTTCCGGTCGCGGACGGCTTTGCGCAGGTCGTCACGATCGAAGAAGCGCTCGGCGTCTACCGGCGGATCGAGGCGGGCCGCGCCGACCTGCCGTTCGACATCGACGGGGTCGTCTACAAGGTCGACCGGCTCGACTGGCAGGCGCGGCTCGGCATCGTCGGCCGGGCGCCGCGCTGGGGACGTGCGCACAAATTCCCGGCCGCGCGCGCGCAGCCGACGCTGATCGTGATCGACATCCAGGTCGGGCGCACCGGCAAGCTCACCCCCG
>CAXTNG010000468.1:0-296 GCA_964245475.1 uncultured Sphingomonas sp.
GTCACCGTTCCTCTATCACCTCGACCTGCCCGGCTTCGCGCTGATCGGCTCCAGCCCCGAAATCCTCGTCCGCGTCCGCGACGGGGAGATCACCATCCGCCCGATCGCCGGCACCCGCCCCCGTGGGCTAACCGCCGCCGAGGACGAGGAGAATCGCACGAGCCTCCTGGCAGACCCCAAGGAGCGTGCCGAGCACCTCATGCTCCTCGACCTCGGCCGCAACGACGTTGGCCGCGCCGCCTCGGCGGGAACCGTGCGGGTAACCGACAGCTACGGCATCGAGCTCTACAGCCACG
>CAXTNG010000468.1:306-2510 GCA_964245475.1 uncultured Sphingomonas sp.
TCTCGAACGTGGTGGGGACGCTCTCCCCCGGCCACGACGCGCTCGACGCGCTCTTTGCCGGCTTCCCCGCCGGCACGGTGAGCGGCGCGCCGAAGGTCCGCGCCTGCCAGATCATCGCTGAGCTCGAGCCCGAGAAGCGGGGCGCCTACGCCGGCGGCGTCGGTTATTTCTCCCCCGACGGCGCGATGGACAGCTGCATCGTGCTCAGGACCGCGGTGGTGAAGGACGGCGTCATCCACGCCCAGGCCGGCGCCGGCATCGTCGCCGACAGCGACCCGCCGAGCGAGCAGCGCGAGTGCGAAGCCAAAGCCGGCGCGATCCTCGCCGCCGCCCGCGAGGCGGTCGCCCGGGCAGCGGAAGCGGGATACGGGCAGTAGCGATCGGCTACTCGCCGCCGCCCGGCACCGACTCCGCGTCGCGCTTGGCCGCGCGCTTGTCGGCCGCATAGGCGCGGTTCAGTGCAAGCGCGCAGCCCGACTGCCCGCCCGTGCCCACCGGCGAGCAGGTGTCCGGCAGCCCCGCCGCGGTACGCCCCACGGCATCCGCGGTCGCGGTGCGGTTGACCCAGCTCTGGTTGGCGGCGCTCGGCTCGGTGCGGCGCAGCGACTGAGGGATGCGATACGGCTCGACGATCGTCGAGCAGACCACCACCTCGTCGCTCGTCGATTTCGGGCACGTCTCGCCGCGCTGGATCGCGATGTTGCGGATGCGCTGCGGCGGCTGGCCGGAGCCGGTCGGCTGATCGGCGGCCGGAGCCTGGGCGAGCGCGGCGGCGGGCACCAAGGCCAGCGCCGCGAAGAGGGACAGACGCATCGTGAGCTCCTTCACCGTCAACAACGAACCCCCTCCTTCTTCGATCCGCCACGCATGTTGCGCCCGTGTTGCAGCGCGTGGCCGTTGCGCCTCCGCGCGCTTCCGGTATGAGCCCCAGCCATGATCCTCGTCGTCGACAATTACGACAGCTTCACCTGGAACCTTGTCCACTATCTGCAGGAGCTGGGCGCTGAGGTCGAGGTGGTGCGCAACGATGCCATCTCGGCGGGCCAGGCGCTGTCCTCGGGCGCGAGCGCCTTCCTGATCTCGCCGGGCCCGTGCACCCCGAACGAGGCGGGCGTCAGCCTCGACCTCGTCGCCGCCTGCGCCGACGCGGGCAGGCCGCTGCTCGGCGTCTGCCTCGGGCATCAGGCGATCGGCCAGCATTTCGGCGGCCGGGTCGAGCGCGGCGGGCTGATGCACGGCAAGACGTCCGCGATCGAGCACGACGGCACCGGCCTGTTCGAAGGCCTGCCGAGCCCCTTCACCGCGACCCGCTACCACAGCCTCGTCGTAAACGCCGTGCCTGACAGCCTGCGCATCAACGCCCGCACCGCTGACGGGCTGGTGATGGGGGTCGCCCACGCCACCCTCCCCATCCACGGCGTCCAGTTCCACCCCGAGAGCATCGCCACCGAGCACGGCCACGCCATGCTCGCTAATTTCCTGCGCATCGCCGGTATGCCCGTCCGCGAGCTCCAGACTCTTCAAACGGCGTGACCACGCTCGCCCTCCTGCCCGACACCACCTCGCCGCTCAGCCACGAGAATGCGGCGCAAGCGTTCGCCGACATCCTCGACGGCCTTGCCGACGAGGACGCGATCGCGACCTTCCTGATCGGCCTTTCCGAGCGCGGCGAGACCTCGATCGAGATCGCCGAGGCCGCGCTCGCGATGCGCCGCCGCCTGATCCCCATCGAGGCCCCTCCGCACGCGATCGACGTCTGCGGCACCGGCGGTGACGGCCACCACACGCTCAACGTCTCGACTGCCGTCGCTCTCGTCGTCGCAGCCGCAGGCGTTCCCGTCGCCAAGCACGGCAACCGCGCCGCCTCCAGCAAGGCCGGCGCCGCCGACACCCTCGAAGTGCTCGGCCTCGACATGGAGCGCGCAGGCGCACTGGCGGAGCAGAGCCTCGCCGATCTCGGCATCGCCTTCCTGTTCGCCGCCAACCACCACCCGGCGATGCGGCGCATCACGCCGATCCGGAAGCGTATCGGCCGCCGCACCATCTTCAACCTGATGGGCCCGCTGGCCAATCCGGCCGGCGTCACCCGGCAGCTGATCGGCATCGCGCGTCCCGATTATGCCACTCTCTACGCCGAGGCGCTCCAGCAGCTCGGCACCGTGGCCGCGCTGGTCGTCTCTGGCGAGGAAGGGCTCGCCGAGCTG
>CAXTNG010000469.1:0-2508 GCA_964245475.1 uncultured Sphingomonas sp.
AGTTCGACGTCATCCTGACCGGCGACGGCGGCAAGAAGATCAACGTCATCAAGGAAGTCCGCGCGATCACCGCGCTTGGCCTCACAGAAGCCAAGGCTCTGGTCGAGGGCGCGCCCAAGGCCGTCAAGGAAGGCGTGTCCAAGGACGAGGCCGCCAAGCTCAAGGCACAGCTGGAAGCAGCGGGCGCGACGGTCGAGGTTAAGTGAACCGCAGCGCGGGAGACGAGTTAGCCTAGGCTAAATCGCACCCGCAAGGCCGGCCGGCGGGCTTCAGCCCGTCCGACGTCATGGGCTTTGCCCATGACGGCCTCGGTTGCAGAACGAAAGGGGCGGCTCCGGCAACGGCGCCGCCCTTTCTCGTGTCCGCCTCACCGCTCGATGAAGAACTGCCACCTCGGGCCGCCGCTCGTGCAGCTGCCGCTGATCGACTGGTCGTCGGTGGCGACGATCGCATCGCACTGGCCCGCGCCGGCCTGCGTGCTGAGGAAGCCGTAGTGCAGCGTCCGCCCGTTCACCGATCCCTGGCCGGAACCCACCTTCACCCCGTTCAGATATTGCACATATGCGAACACGTTGCCGTAGGCGGTAACATCGTAGAAAAAGCCGTCGTTGTCGTGCCACCGGCCGGACAGGTCGGCCGTGTCGGCATCCCGCACCGGCGGCGTCACGGTGGCGGAGGGCCTGGCCGACGGCGTGTCAGACGGCTCAGGATCGGGCGTGTCGCTCGCCGTCGGCCCAGGGCCGGGTGGAATAACGGGCTCCGCCGTTTCTACAGGCTTGGGATCGGGTCCGCGGTTGTCCCGGCCGGCCTGGTTGATGAACGCCGCAGCGAACATGCCGCCGGCGAGCACCATGGTCAGCCAGACCGACAGCTTCACCTTCTCCGGCGAGCCCTTGAAGAAGAAATAGGCGATCACCCCCAGTGCGACGACGATCAGCGCCAGCACGCCCAGCGTGCTGACCGCCGCGGCGCTGATGATCTTGGCGAAGTCGATCTGCCCCATACGGTACGGTCCCCCGCCCCGATGCTGCGCGACTTGGGCGCGGGAGGCAAGACTCAGGCGTTAAGCCGCCGCCGCTCGGGCGCGCCGCTCGGCCGCGCCGCAACCTGATCCACCATCCGCATCGAATCGAGCCAGAACGGCGCGAGCTTGGGCGAGTCCACCCGCTCGACCCCGACCACGAAGCCCTGCGAGGTACGATGCTCGACGCCGCCGGGATCGCGGTGCTGGACGTTGAGCAATACCAGCGGCACCAGCATGTCACGCCCGCCTGCCTCCATCACCGGCAGCCGCGTGATCAGCGCCGAGGCCACGCCGCGGAAGGTGCGCGTCTCTCCCGGCGCAAGCGTGAAGGCGGGCACCAGCGACCGCGTGATCGGCTCGGCATTGGCGGCAGCGACCTCCGCCTGCTGCCCGGCATGCGCGGAAAGCAGGGTCAGCGTGGCACGGACCTGTTCTGCAGGCGCCGCCCCCTCGTTGGTGAGCGTGATCTCGCAGTCGGCGACCGCGGTGACCATGTTGAGCCCGGCACGCACCGGCCTCACCGCCACGGCAAGCCACGGCCCGCTGGTGCGGTAGACCGGCGATGGTGGGGCGGCTTCCCCTTGGTCCGGCTCGGTCTCATGTTGCGGCGGACGCTCCTCGCGCTGATAGCGGATCCAGAGCAGCAGGAGCAGCGCCAGCCCGGCGGCTCCGAATGCCCAGGGCTGCCAACTGAACGGTGCGGCAGGTGCTGCGGCGGGGACAGGAGCGGCGGTCGCAGTCGGCGTAGGGGTGGGCGCGGGCGTCGCAGCGGGTGTGGGCAACGGGAGCGGCGCCGGCGATCTCGTCGGCACTGGCGAAAGGCTTGCCGCCGCCGGGCGAGGAATCGGCGCGGGTCGGGCCGCGGGTGTCGGTGTCGTGGCCGGCGTCGGAACCGGCACAGGCACGGGCGCCGGTGTGGGGCTTGGCGTCGGCGTGGGCGTTGGCGTCGGCACGACCGCGGGCGTCTCGACGGCCTGCGGGGTCGGTGACGGCGCAGGCGTCGCAGCCGGCTCGGGCAGCTGTGCGAGCGCCGCGGACGGCATGCCTGCCCAGAACAGGACGCGGCCGATCCGCCGAACGCTTGCCGACTTAACCATAGCCCGTCTTGTGACCACAGCCGTTTGTCAGGGCAAGCCCTGGGGGCGTTTGACAGGGCAACCTTCCGCTCCTATATCGCCGCCCATCGCCTCTTCCGAGACATGGAGCGCCGTCGCGCAGCGCACCGGACGAATGGGAAGAAGCGGTTTCTTGGACGCCGGACGCCGCCGCATGACCATGCGAGCGGCTTTTCGGCGTCCTGGCACGCCCCGCTCCGGGGGTTCCCGGGCACGAATTGACGGCTGAGGCGAGAAAAACTCCATGGCGACCAAGGCGATCGACAACGCTACCGCGCGCGTCGAGAAGAGCGGCACCGCGAAGCGGCGCATCCGCAAGGTGTTCGGCAACATCCACGAAGTGGTGCAGATGCCGAACCTGATCGAGGT
>CAXTNG010000470.1:0-2506 GCA_964245475.1 uncultured Sphingomonas sp.
GCCGAGGGCCGTCCCGCGGGCACCCGCCCCTTCGCGGCGGGCTGATGGACCTCGCAGGCGCGCAAGCCGACGTCAGCGCCGCGGTCGACGCGCGCTTCGACGCGATGCTCGCGCTCCCCAACGACTCCCGCGACGACCTCTACCGCGCGATGCGCCACGCCGCGATCGGCGGTGGCAAGCGCCTCCGGCCTCTGCTCGTCTTCGCCACCGCCCGCCTGTTCGGCGTCGGCCGCGAAGCCTCGGTCGCCGCCGGCTGCGCGATCGAGGCGATCCATGTCTACAGCCTGATCCACGACGACCTGCCCGCGATGGACGACGACGACCTCCGCCGCGGCAAGCCCACCGTCCACAAGGCGTTCTGCGAAGCGACCGCGATTCTCGCCGGCGACTGCCTCCACGCGCTCGCCTTCGAATGGCTCGCCGACGCGCAGGTCCACCCCGATCCGTTCGTCCGCGCCGAGCTCGTCGCGGACCTCGCCCACGCGTCCGGCCCGGCCGGCATGGCCGGGGGGCAGATGATGGACCTGGAGGCCGAAAAGGCCAGCTTCGACCTGCCGACGGTCACGCGCCTCCAGCAGATGAAGACCGGCGCCCTGATCTCGTGCGCGGTGGAGGCCGGCGCGATCCTCGCCCGCGTACCGCCGGAGGCCCGCACAGGGCTGCGCGGCTATGCGCACGACATCGGCCTCGCCTTCCAGATTGCCGACGACCTCCTGGATGTCGAAGGTGACGAGGGCGTGGTCGGCAAGGCGCTGCGCAAGGACGGCGACGCCGGCAAGGCGACCTTCGTCTCGCTGCTCGGGGTCGAGCGCGCCCGTACCCAATGCGCGATGCTGGTCGACCAGGCGATCGCACACCTGCACAGCTATGGCGCCGAAGCCGATCTGCTCCGCGAGATCGCCCGCTACATAGGACAGCGCGACCGATGAACATGGACCTGCGCATCGGCGTCTACCCGGGCACCTTCGACCCGCTCACGCTCGGCCACATGGACATCATTCGCCGCGGCGCCAAGCTGGTCGACCGGCTGGTGATCGGCGTCACCACCAATCCGTCCAAGTCGCCGATGTTCACCGTCGACGAGCGCATGGCGACGGTGCGGCGCGAGGTCGCCGACGTCGCAGGCGACATCGTCGTCGTCAGCTTCGATTCGCTGCTGATGGACTTCGCCGAGACGCAGGGCGCGCGCGTCATCGTCCGCGGCCTGCGCGCCGTCGCCGACTTCGAGTACGAATATCAGATGGCCGGGATGAACCAGCAGCTCAACCGCCAGGTCGAGACCGTGTTCCTGATGGCGGACGTCGCGCTGCAACCGATCGCCAGCCGCCTGGTCAAGGAGATTGCCCTTTACGGCGGCGCCATCGCCCGCTTCGTCCCCGAAGGGGTGCGCGCCGAGGTCGAGGCGCGGGTCGACGTGATCGGACGCAAGGGATCGTAGCTGACACGGAAGGTTCTACAAGCAATCAGCAGGTCTCCGTCACCCCGGACTTGTTCCGGGGTCCAGCGTTCGGCAGGCGATGTTGCAAGAGGCTCCGGCCGTATCGCTCGCGGCACTCTGGACCCCGGAACAAGTCCGGGGTGACGAAGGAAATTCGGTTCCGGTCGGTTCACGCCATTCACATTGGCGCAAACCGGAATCTGCTTTAAGCACCCGCGTTCCTTCTCCCTACCGGTGCCCCTGATGCGTCTCGCATATTGCCTCGTCCTCGTCTCAGCCCTGTTCGCCGCACCCGCCGCGGCGCAGATCGTCGATCAGACGATCGCCGGCCGCGCCGCGCCCGCTTCGCCGGCCGACAAGGAGAATCTGCTCCTTCTCGACCTGTCGACCGGCGGCCGCGTGACGGTGTGGCTCCGCCCGGACGTCGCGCCCAAGATGGTCGAGCGGATCAAGATCCTCGCGCGCCGCCACTTCTATGACGGCCTCACCTTCCACCGCGTCATCGACGGCTTCATGGCGCAGGGCGGCGATCCCAAGGGCGACGGCACCGGCGGCTCCGACCTCCCCGACGTCAAGGCCGAGTTCAACTACCTCCCCCATGTCCGCGGCGCGGTCGCCGCCGCACGCGCGGAGGCGGAGGACAGCGCCAACAGCCAGTTCTACATCGTCTTTCAGCCCCGCCTGACGCTCGACAAGAAGTACACCGTGTTCGGCCGCGTCATCGACGGTATGGCCTATGTCGACGCGATCGAGCGCGGCGAGCCGCCGTCCAACCCCAGCCGCATCCTCCACGCCTATGTCGCCGCCGACAACCCGCCGCCCTACACGCCGGCCCCGGCGGTGCAGCCCGCTGCGGCGCCGGTAACCCTGCTCGGCACCGGTCCGGGGGTCGCAGCGCCCAAGCTGGCGCCCGCGCCCGCCCCGGCTCCGGCCAAGGCGCCAGCCCGGAAGCCCGCGCGCAAGAAGTGAAGGTCGACCTCTTCGATTTCGACCTGCCCGCCGACCGCATCGCGCTGCGCCCCGCGAGTCCGCGCGACAGCGCCCGCATGCTGGTGCTCGACGGCGAGG
>CAXTNG010000471.1:0-2497 GCA_964245475.1 uncultured Sphingomonas sp.
GGTCACTCCCGCCGCGCCCTTCGACGACAGCATCGCGACCGCCAGCAGCGTCAGTTGCTCGCCCAGGGACAGAGGCACGTCGCACGCCTGTGCGATGAACAGGCTCGCCAGCGTCATATAGATGTTGGTCCCGTCCAAGTTGAACGAATAGCCCGTCGGCACCACCAGCCCGACCACCGACTTCTCGCACCCCGCCGCCTCCATCTTCTCGATCAGCGACGGCAGCGCCGCCTCGGATGACGAGGTGCCGAGCACCAGCAGCAGCTCGGCCTTGAGATAGCGGACCAGCGCCAGAATCGAGAAGCCGCACGCCCGCGCGACCAGCCCGAGCACCACGAACACGAACAGCAGCGACGTGAGGTAGAAGGTCGCGACCAGTCCGCCGAGGTTGACCAGGCTGCCGGCGCCATATTTGCCGACGGTGAAGGCGATCGCCCCGAACGCCCCGATCGGCGCCGCGCGCATCAGGATCGCGGTCAGGCGGAAGATCACGCTGCCGAGCCGCTCCAGCAGGTCGAGCACCGGCCGTCCTCGCTCGCCGACCAGCGCCAGCGCGATGCCGAACAGGATGGCGACGAACAGCACCTGCAAGATGTTGCCTTCGGTGAAGCTGCCCACCAACGTGTCCGGGATGATGCCGAGCAGGAAGCCGGTGACGCTCGTCTCATGCGCCTTGGCGGCGTAGTCGGCGATGCCGCTGGCATCGAGCGTCGCGGGGTTGATGTGCAGGCCCGATCCCGGCCGGACGACGTTCGCCACCGCAAGCCCGACAAGCAGCGCCAGCGTCGAGAAGGTCAGGAAGTAGGCGAAGGCCTTGGCGGCGACGCGCCCGACGCTGCGCATCTCGGTCATTCCGGCGATACCGGTCACCACCGTCAGGAAGATGACCGGTGCGATGATCATCTTGACCAGCTTGATGAACGCATCGCCGAGCGGCTTCAGCGCCTCGCCGGTCGTTGGCGCGAAATGGCCGACGAGTGCGCCGATCACGATGGCAAGGAGCACCTGCACGTAGAGATGCGACAGAATGCCGCCGCGCGCGGGTGACTCGTTGGGCTGGACAATGTGCATCAATTCTCCGTCGCGTGTACGGCCACGCTAGTCGCTCCTGCACTTCGCGTCATCCAGCATACCTATGCGTTTTGCCTGGAAGCTTGGCCGACATGGCTTTCGCGGGATCGTGGTCCTGCTAACGGACGTCGGCATATGGCCGACGCTCGCACCTACATTCTAACCTTCACCTGCGCCGATCGCGTCGGCATCGTCGCGGGCGTGACCGGCGAATTGGCGTCTGCGGGCGGGTTTATCCTCGACAGCCAGCAATATGCCGATCTTGGCACCGGGCGCTTCTTCATGCGCGTGGTGTTCACCGGCGGCGACGAGGGCTTTCCCGCCGATGCCGAAGCCCTGCGCGCCCGCCTCGCACCCGTCGCCGCGCGGTTTGCGCTCGATTGGTCGCTGACTCCCGCCGACGAGCGCCCGCGCGTGCTGATCGCGGTGTCGACCACCTCGCACTGCCTCAACGACCTGCTCCACCGCTGGTCAACCGGCGCGCTGTCGATCGATCCCGTCGGGGTCGTCTCCAATCACGATACGCTCGGCGGCCTTGCCGAGTGGCACGGCGTCCCCTTTCATCACCTGCCCGTCGCTAACGCGACGCGACCCGAGCAGGAGGCTAGGCTCCTCGACCTGTTTCGCGACACGCGCGCCGATCTGCTCGTCCTCGCCCGCTACATGCAGGTCCTCTCGTCCGGGCTGGTCGAGGCGATCGACAACCGTTGTATCAACATCCACCACAGCTTTCTGCCGAGCTTCAAGGGCGCTAAGCCCTACCATCAGGCACATGCCCGTGGGGTGAAGCTGATCGGCGCCACCGCGCATTTCGTCACCAGCGACCTCGACGAGGGGCCGATCATCGAGCAGGCTGTCGACCGCGTCGACCACCGCGCCACTGCCGACGAGCTGATCACCATGGGCCGCGACATCGAGGCGCAGGTGCTCGCACGTGCCGTCCGCTGGATCGCCGAGCGCCGCGTGCTGCTCAATGGATCGCGCACGGTCGTTTTCCGTTAAGCAGGGTGCCATGACCGACCAGTTCGACTTGACCGACGACCAGCGCGAAATCCAGGACCTCGCGCGCCGCTTCACTGCCGACCGGATCACGCCCAACGCGGCGGAGTGGGACGAGAAGCACATCTTCCCGCGCGACATCATCAAGGAAGCCGCCGAGCTCGGCTTCGCGGCGATCTACGTCTCTGAAGAGAGCGGTGGCATAGAGCTCGGCCGGCTCGAGGCGGCGTTGATCATGGAGGCAATGGCCTATGGCTGCCCGTCGACATCCGCATTCATTTCGATCCACAACATGGCGTCGTCCATGATCGCCCGCTTCGGCGGCCGCTACCTGATCCGCGGCGGGGCGGTGACGCCGGTCGAGGGCAGGCCAAACCTTGAGCGCGTGGTGGTGCTGGAATTCCCCAGCATGGACGCGCTCAAGACC
>CAXTNG010000472.1:0-444 GCA_964245475.1 uncultured Sphingomonas sp.
CGCACTGGCGGAAGCTCGGCCGGCCGATGCGGGGGAGCGCCGCGGGCGGGCGTATCTGCGTCTCGCAGTGGAGGACCGGGTCGGCGTGCTCGCCGAGATTGCGGCGGCGATGCGCGACGCGGGCGTGTCGATCGAGAGCCTGATCCAGCGTAGTCCCGCCGACGACGGCAAGGCGCTGGTCGCGATCGTGACGCACGAGAGCCCGGAGCGCTGCGTTGCACAGGCGCTCGAGCGCCTGCGCGGATCGCAGAGCCTCGCCGGTCAGCCGTTGCTGATGCACATTCTCGGCTAATCCAGCGGGATCGGCACGCGCTTGCCAGCCTCGGCGCGCCTTGCCTTGCGGACCTTCGAGTCCGCGATACCGTCTGAGACGGCGGTCGCGACGCCCTTGATCGCCGCCATCAGCACCGGGCCGCCGATCCCGATGGTGCAGCCCTTCTGGAT
>CAXTNG010000472.1:454-1906 GCA_964245475.1 uncultured Sphingomonas sp.
GGTCGGGGTTGAACGGCACGGGATGATCGGGCTGGCGTTCGTCGGGAAGAGGCAGGCGCTGCGGGTCGGCAGTGGCGCCGCAAACGACGATGTCGTTGCCGACCGTCTTCCCCGATGCGCGACCGCAGGGGTCGGCGAGGATGGAGAAGCGTGTCGTCGGAGCGGCAGAGGTGGCGCGCGTGACCGGTGGCGGCGGTGCTGCGACCTGGAGCAGCGCGAGCAGGATCATCGTGTCAGGTCTGTGCGGAAGATGGTGCGACCGCGCTTGGTGCAGCGGCGGGCGCCGACGACGTTGCAGCGGCTGCCGTCGTCGCCGATCGCGCGGTCCTTGGACGTGACCGTGGATGCGTCCTCGCCATCCACCCGGTACCGTGAGTCGGGTGACGGCGTTGCGCATTCGCTCTCGCATGTCGCCGCGAGCCGCGATTGGGCGTTGCGCATCATCAAGCCGGGGTCCGAAGCGGAAGCGGCGAGAAACAGGAGAATCATCGCAGACCAACTCCCTCGAACGGCGGCATGACGCGCCGGTTGTGGAACGAAATCAAGCGGTAATGCGGGCGACCCCCATCCGCGGGATGTCGATCGCCGGACAGCGGTCCATGACGACCTGAAGCCCCGCCGCCTCGGCGCGTTCCGCGGCGGCGTGGTTGATCACGCCCAGCTGCATCCACACCGCCTTGGCGCCGACCGCGATCGCCTCGTCCACCGCCTCGCCCGCGGCTTCGGGACGGCGGAAGATGTCGACGATGTCGATCGGCATGCCCAGTTGGTGCAGGTCGCGGAAGACGAACTCGCCGTGGACATGCTCGCCGGTGATCTGCGGATTGACCGGTATGACGCGGTAACCATGGCGCTGGAGCATCGCCATCACGCCGTAGGATGGGCGGTTCGGCCGCTCCGACGCGCCGACGACCGCGATGGTGCGGGTGGATTCAAGCAGAGCCTTGATGTCGGCGTCGGCGGTGAAAGGCATGCGCGGTCTCCTCCGGCCATGAACGCAGGGAACGCGCCGGAGTTCAGTGCTTGGTCAGCCACTCCGCCAGTTGCCGAGCGATCGGCGCGAACACGATATCGTCCTCGCGAGCTGCCGGCGGTTCGCCCGCGTCGGAGGCCGTGCGGATCGCGATCGTCAGCGGCACGCGGCCGAGGAAGGGGATGGCGAGCCGCGCCGCTTCGGCTTCCGCGCCGCCGCGCCCGAAGGGATCGGAGACTTCGCCGCAATGCGGGCAGGCGTAGCCCGCCATGTTCTCGACCAGCCCGATCACCGGCACCCCGGCCTTGTCGAACAGGTCGAACGCGCGCGCTGCATCGATCAACGCCAAGTCCTGCGGCGTCGAGACGATTACCGCGCCCGCCGGCCTGTGTTTCTGCACCATCGTCAGCTGAACATCGCCGGTGCCGGGGGGGAGGTCGAGGACGAGCGTGTCGCAGACGCCCCAGTCGCCCTCGACC
>CAXTNG010000472.1:1916-2493 GCA_964245475.1 uncultured Sphingomonas sp.
GCGCGGTCGGCTTCATGCCTGCGACGCCCATCAGGCGCGGCTGCGAGGGGCCGTAGACGTCGGCGTCGACCAGCCCGACCCTGAGCCCTGCGCGGGCGAGCGCGATGGCGAGGTTTGCGGCGAGCGTCGACTTGCCGACGCCGCCCTTGCCGCTGGCAACGGCGATCAGTCGCCGCGTCGTGCGCTCGGCGGTGGCGACGATGCGGACGTCCTCGACCCCGGGCAGCTGCGCCGCCTGACGCACCGCTGCCTCCACGCGCTCGCGCTCGGTCGCCGTCAGGCCGGTGGCGTCGAGCACCACACCCCCCCGCGCGCCCTCCACGCGGACGGTGGCGCGCCCGCCCGCGACGGCGGCGATGGCTTGGGTAAGGCGGTCGGGATCGATCATACGCCGTGCCGATAAGGCCTGTGCGCATGCGTGGCACTGTTTTTCACGACGCGGCGTCTTATAGAAGGGAGATGACCATCGTGCCGGGCGAGCCGCAGCTCACCTCCCTCCATCCTGCCGCACCGCCAAAGGGTCCGTGGGGCGACGCCCCGAACACGGGCGGCGCCGGGCCGCGCCATCCTTGGGCGC
>CAXTNG010000473.1:0-2492 GCA_964245475.1 uncultured Sphingomonas sp.
CCCCGGCGCTGGTCGCATCGGCACCGGTCGTCGCCGCGCCGGCGCCCCCTCCGCCCGCCGCGGAGCCGGCGCGCGACGCAGAGAACGTCGTGGTCACGGGGTCCCGCGTCGGCAGCGAGGCGGCGAAGGCAAGGGCGCGGGCGTCGGAGGGTACGATCGCGCCCGCGGACCGCACCAGCTGCACGATCGACGACGCGGCCCGCGACCTCGCCGCCTGCCGCCGGACGATCGAGGCGGAATTGCCCGGCCCCGCCGCAGCCGCGCTGGCGGACGGCCTCTCGCTCGCGTGGCAGGGCGACAGCGACGCCTCGCTTGCCGCCCTAGACCGCGCCGTGCGCTACGCTCCCCGCAGCGCACGCGCCTATTACAACCGCAGCCTGCTGCTCCAGCGCCGTGGCGACGCGCGCCATGCCAAGGCGGACGCGCGCCGCGCCGCAACGCTCGACCACCGCTACGAGTAGCCGTTACTTCGGCTTGCGAAAGCGGAACAGGAACTGGTCGGTCTTGCCGCGGATTGAGGGGTCGAACACGTTCTTGCTATGGTCATCCGCCGGGTTGGCGAGGATATTGCTCTCGCCGTCGAGCTTGAAGCCCGCCGCCAGCACGTCCGCCTTGACCCGCGCCGGATCGATCCGGTGCAGGGTGTCGGTCGCGCCGATCCCCGAGCCCGCCGCCGCGGCGTGATCGAGCACGACATAGACCCCGCCGGGCTTCAGCGCGGCGAAGACGTTGCGATTGAACGCCGCGACATCGGCGGGGCCCATGAAGGGGTCGTAGAGGTCATGGTAGTTCTGCCGGATCAGCACCGCGTCCAGCCCCTTGGGCAGCGGGGTCGCGATCGGGTCGCCGCTGGGGACGACGTTGGGCATGACCGCGGCGAGCTGCTTCATCATCGCCATCCCCTCGGGGTGGACCTTGACGATCTCCGCCGTTTCGACCGCATAGACCTTGCCGCTCGGCCCGACCGCCTTGGCCAACGGCGCGGTGAGCCGGCCGGCTATGACGTCGGCGATGCGCTGCCCCGGCTTGGCGCCGATGAACGCGAGGACCTCGGGCACCTTCCACGCCGGATCGGGTGCGGGAATGCTCGCGGCGGCGGGCGGCGCAGCGGCGGTCTGCGCCAGGGCCGCAGCGGGCAGCGCCATCAGCGCCAACAGCATCGCGAATCGCATGATCCTTCTCCCTCTGGCTATCGGACTGCCGTTTAGCAGAGCCGCCGGCAGCCGTCAGGCCACGCGGCAAACGAAACCGGGGATCAACCAGCGAAAAGGCGAAGGGACATGGTCGGGAAGAGAGGATTCGAACCTCCGGCCCCTGCCTCCCGAAGACAGTGCTCTACCAGGCTGAGCTACTCCCCGACGGAGTCCGGTTTTTCGGCCGTGGGGGGCCTACCGGTGCTTGGAGGCGCGCCTATACCGGCGGGGACATGCCCGCGCAAGCCGGTTGTGTGCTGACAACGTTGTAAGGATCGGACGCTCGCAGCCGCGTCGTGCCGCTGCTATCGGGCACCCCCGTGAACAGCCTGGAAACGATTGCGTTCGTATTGGGCGTCATCAACGTCACGTTGGTGGTGCGGCGCAGCGTATGGAATTTCCCGTTCGGCATGGCGATGGTGGCGCTCTATGCTGTCGTGTTCTGGCGCGAGCGGCTGTACAGCGACACCCTGCTCCAGGGCTTCTTCTTCGCCGTCAACGCGCTCGGCTGGTGGCTGTGGGCGCAGAATCAGGCGCGGGCCGGGGAGGTGGTCGTGGAGGTGATGCCAACGCGCGACCGGCTCGCCTGGGTGCTCGGCTGGTTGCTGATCAGCCTCGCTTGGGGGATCGCCATGGCGCGGCTGACCGATGCCGCCTATCCATGGTGGGACGCCGGCATCGCAGCGGCGAGCATCGCGGCGCAGGTGATGCTGGCCAAACGGCTCATCGAGAATTGGTGGGTGTGGATCGGCGTCGACATCGCTTCGGTCGGGCTGTACGCGGCCAAGGGCTTGTGGCTGACGCTGGTGCTCTACGTGATCTTTCTCGGGCTGTCGGTATGGGGGCTGATCGACTGGCGCGCGGCGCTGCGGCGCGAACGGGCGGCTAGCTGATGCTGCGCACCATCTGTCTCCACGGCCCCGAGAGCACCGGCAAGTCGACGATGGCGCCGCAGCTCGCCAAGCATTTCGACACCAAGTGCATCGCCGAGTTCGGCCGCACCTATTGCGAGGCGTTCGGCACCGAGCTGACCATGGCCGACCTGGTGATGATCGCGCATGCGCACGATTCGAAGACGCGTTCGGCGATCGCATCGGGCGACCACCCGGTGATCCTCGACACCGATCCACTGATGAGCGCGGTCTGGGCCGAGATGCTGTTCGGCCGCCGCGATCCGTGGTTCGACCGTTGGGACAATTACGCCGACTTCTACCTCCTGCTCGACATCGACCTGCCCTGGATCGACGACGGCACGCGCTTCTTCGGCACCGGGCAGATGACGCCGCTTCATGACGGCGG
>CAXTNG010000474.1:0-2472 GCA_964245475.1 uncultured Sphingomonas sp.
CGTGGCACCGACGGTCCGGGCGATGCCGTTCAGCGCCGCGACCGCCGTGGCGTCGGCCGTCGCGGTGCCGAGCGAGTCCGCGAGGGCCCGCACGATGTCTGGCGCGCGGAACGTCCCCTGCGCGACGGTCGTATAGGTGGCTGCGGTGAGATTGGCCCGCGTCGCGAGCGCGTTCGAGAACGCGAAGAGGTCGACCTGCGCCGCTGCCAACGCCTGGTAATCCATGAGCGAGAGCGAAAGATTGGCGCCGAGCACCCCGCCCAGCAACGTGCCGACGACTCGCGAATGGCCGCCGTCGATGACGTTGCCGAGGATGCCGCCCGCACCGGCGCCGATGATCAGCCCCGTCGTGCCGTCGCTGCGCTTGCAATAATAGCGGCCGTCGGGGCCTGCGTAGACGCGGTCGTCGGAGCTGAGCACACGCTCCTGATATTGCGATCCGCTGCGGTAATAGCGTGACGGGTCGTACCCGCCCTCGTCGCGGTCGTCGGCGTAGCGCGGGTCGCTGTACCGGTCGGGCGCCTGGCGGTAGCCGCTGTCATAGCCGCTGCGGCTGCTCGTCTGGCGGTAGCGGTCGAATTCCTGGCGATAGATCGCGAGCTCGCGATCGAAGCGTGCCTGTGCCTGCTGCCAGCGGGCATCGGCGGCGCCACTCTGCGCGGCGAGCGGCGCGGTGGCGAGGGTGAGTGCGGCGGCGAGCGCGGCGCCGGCGGTACGGATACTCGGCAACATGGTTGACCTCTCTCGCCCGTGGATCGGGCGTGAGAGGTGATACGCGCCCGGAACGAGACGGTTCCTGAACGGGGGAGGTCAGAACCGTCGCGCCTGGGCGCGATCGACGTCATCCGCGATCGGGTGAACCGCGCCGGAGCACGATGGATCGCTCAGTTCGCCGCGATGAGAACCTCCGCGGCGGCGCCCTTGGCCGACGCGGTGCGGAAGGAGACCGGCTGCCCGCCCGACGTGCCGGTCACCCACGCGCCGTCGACCACCAGGCGGAACGGCTCGTTCGAGGGGAGCTGATGCCCGCTGATCACCGTGCGGCCGTGATCGTGCGTGGTGCTGTAGATATAGGTGGTGCCCTGGTGCGTGAAGCGCTCCACGCCGTCGTCGGCGGCAGCAGCCGTGGCGGCGAGGGCGGCGACGGCGAGGGTGATGATGGTCCGCATGATGAGAACTCCCGCTGGTTTGCGTGTGAGCCCGTCAGGTCATCTCCGAACTTTCGAGGCGGGGATTATTGCGATCGAGCAACGGCTGCAAATGCGCACTGAACGATCGCGCTTGCGCCAAACGCAGCCGTTCAGCAGCGCGACATACTCTTGCGACAAAGATCGGCTATCCGGCGCTGGTCAGGAGTAACGCCGATGAGTGCAGCGAGTATTGCGCGTCATCGTTTCGGCCTCGGGGCGCGGCCGAACGACGTGGTCGCGGGCGACCCGCAGGCCTGGCTGCTCGGCCAGTTCGCCCGCTACCGGCCCGAGATCGCAAATGCCCCGACCAGCACACAGGCGGCAGCTGTGCTCGCCGACTATGTCGCCGAGCGCCGCTCGCTGCGCATGGCAGCCGCAGCCCAGCCGCAGCCGGGTATGGCGGACAGCGCGTCGACTCCCATGCCCAAACCGGAGGCGCAGACGGCGTTGCAGCCGTTCCGGGCGGACGCGCGGCGGTTCTACACCGAGTCGGTCGCCGCGCGCACCGCATCTGCGCTCGCCACCGACACGCCGTTCGTCGAGCGGCTGGTGCATTTCTGGGCGAACCACTTCGCGGTGTCGGCGGACAAGCTGCTCGTCTCGCCGCTCGTCGGCACGCTCGAATTCGAGGCGATCCGCCCGCATGTGCTGGGCCGCTTCGGCGACATGCTCGCGTCGGTCGAGCGGCATCCGGCGATGCTGCTCTACCTCGATCAGGCGCAGTCGGTCGGTCCCAACAGCCGCTTCGGGGTCCGCGCTGCCGCACGCGGCGTGCGCCAGGTCGGGCTGAACGAGAATCTCGCGCGCGAGATCCTGGAGCTGCACACGCTGGGCGTGCGGACCGGCTATGGCCAGGCGGACGTGACCGAATTCGCCCGCGCGCTCACCGGCCGCACCGTCGCGGGGCTCGGCGGTCGAAAGCTGGCGCCGGGCGCGCCGGGCGACTTCGCCTATCTCGATGCGATCCACGAGCCCGGCGAGCGGGTGATCCTCGGCAAGCGCTACCCGGCCGGTGGGCTGGAACAATCGCAAGCGGTGCTCGACGACCTCGCAGTCGCCCCCGCCACCGCCACGCATATCGCGACCAAGCTCGCCCGCCACTTTGCCGGGGACGATCCGCCGCCGGCGATGGTCGCGCATCTGGCGACGGCGTTCCGCACCTCGGGCGGCGATTTGCCGACGGTCTACCGCGCGCTGGTCGGCTCACCCGAAGCCTGGGCTGCGCAGCCGGTCAAGTTCCGCACGCCCTGGGAGTGGTCGATCGGCGCGCTGCGCGCGCTCG
>CAXTNG010000475.1:0-2466 GCA_964245475.1 uncultured Sphingomonas sp.
GCACGGGAGGCGCCTTCCGCCTCGTTCGCCGCGCCGCGCTCGACCAGACGTGGCGCTTCAGCGACGGCTCCACCGAAGACCTCGGCAGCATGGAGGAGCTCCAGGCCCGCTATTCGCCCGCTCCGGCCGATCCCGACGACGATCACCTCGACGTCCGCACGGTGACCGCCACCGTTCTGTTCGAATCGGCGAGCGGCGATCTCCCGACCTTCGTCGCGACCGAACTGCCGCTCGACCCCGCCCACGCCCGCAGCGGCAACCCCGATTCCCTCTTCGCCTATTTCGCCGAGGAACCGGCGAACCTCGCCGGGGCGCGCTCGATCCCGATCGTCATCGAGCATCCGGAGGGCGACGCGCTGGACGTGCTCGCCGATCTCCAGGCCGCGCACGCCACCGTCAATCCGTCCGGTCCCACGCTGCAGGACTCGCTGCTCGCCGAGTCGAGCGCACCCGCCGCCCGCAGCATCGTCCTCCAGCTGACCGGCGGCAACGACGGCGTCGCGCCGGAGCCCGACGCGTACGAGGGCAAGGAGGACACCACCACCGGCCGCCTCACCGGGCTGAAGGCGCTCGAAGCGCTGGAAGACATTGCGATCGTCGCCGCTCCTGGCTCCACCGAGTTCGACGAGCCGCGCACCTACGCGGTCGTCGCCTCGCTGATCAGCCACGCCGAGCGGATGCGCTACCGGATCGCGGTGATCGACAGCATTCGCGGCCAGACCACCGGCGCGGTGCGCAACTTCCGCGCTCGCTACGATTCGACCCACGCCGCCTTCTACTACCCCTGGGTCCGCATCCTCGATCCGCTCACCGGCCAGGAGAATGTCTACCCGCCGAGCGGTTTCGTCGCCGGCATCTACGCCCGCAACGACGTCGACCGCGCGGTCTACAAGGCACCCGCGAACGAGGTGGTCCGCCTGGCGCTCGGCTTCGAGACGATGATCTCCAAGGGGCAGCAGGAAGTGCTCAACCCCGAGGGGATCAACTGCTTCCGCTATTTCGAAGGCCGCGGCATGCGGCTGTGGGGCGCGCGGACCATGTCGAGCGACCCCGAGTGGAAGTACGTCAACGTCCGCCGCTACTTCTGCTACCTCGAGCGCTCGGTCGATCGGGGCACGCAATGGGCGGTATTCGAGCCCAACGGCGAGCTGCTCTGGGCCAATGTCCGCCGCACCGTCGAGGACTTCCTGCTCAACGAATGGCAGAATGGCGCGCTGCTCGGCGACAAGCCCGACAAGGCGTATTTCGTGAAGTGCGACCGCTCCACGATGACCCAGAACGACCTCGATAACGGCCGGCTGATCTGCCTTGTCGGCGTCGCCGCCTTGAAGCCCGCCGAATTCGTCATCTTCCGCATCGGCCAGTGGACGGCCGACCGCAAGATCTAGGGGAGATCAGTCATGGCCGTCCTGCGCGACCGTCCGTACGTCCAGTTCAACTTCCTCGTCGACATCGGCGACGGGCAGACCGACGGCCCCGCCGCCGGCTTCCAGGAACTGTCCGGGATCGGCATGGAAGTCACCGTCTCCGAATACCGGAACGGCAATTCCAAGGAGAACTCCGTGATGAAGATCACGGGGATGAACAAGGCCACCGACGTCACGATGAAGCGCGGCGTGATCGGCTCGCTCAATCTCTACAAGTGGCTCGACCAGATCAGGAACGGCGACCAGAACGCGCTCCGCACGGTCACCGTCACCCTCCAGAACGAGGACCACAGCGCCGCCGTCGTCACCTGGAAGCTGATGCGCGCCCGCATCATCAAATCGACCATGGGCCCGTTCAACGCCAAGGGCACCGACGTCGCGATGGAGGAGATGGTCCTCGCCTACGAGCGGCTGGAGATGGAATAGCCGCATGTACGCGCGCTACCGCATCCCCGGCATCCGCTTCGACGCGGAGGTGCCCGCGCCCTCGCAGGGGCTGCCGCGGATGGACGTGGCGGTGTTCGTCGGCTTCGCGGCGTCCGGGCCGATGCACCGCCCGGTGCTGGTCGACGACGTGGCGATGTTCGCGGCCGTGTTCGGCGGCACGCTCCCCCTCGCCCGCGACTCCGATCGCGGCACGGTGGCGACCGCTGCGCTGGCGCCCGCGGTGCGCGCCTTCTTCTCCAACGGCGGCAAGCGCTGCTGGGTGATCCGCGTCGCCTGGACGAGGGGCTTGCGCGCCGCCTGGGGCGTGCCGACCAACCCCTCACCCGTCGCCAGCACCCGGCGCTTCCCCTTGCCCGGCCTGCTCGCGCTCAACACCGGCGGCGGCGCGCACCACCCGCGCTTCGCTCCCCTCCGCCCGGCGATCGCGGAGGCGCGCAGCCTGGGAAGCTGGAGCGACGGCTTGAGCGCGCGCACCCGCACCGAACGCCTGGCCTTCCCGCTCAAGGTCGTTCACCGCACCCGGCTGGAGCTCCGCTTCGCCGCACCGCAATGGCTCACGGCCGGCGAGATCGTCGAGCTCGCCGGCGAGGAC
>CAXTNG010000476.1:0-1923 GCA_964245475.1 uncultured Sphingomonas sp.
GCCATGGCGAACACTTGCGGCGCCCAGGTGACGCGGCCGGGGTCGTCGCCGCCGAGCACCGACCATAGGCAGCCAGCCTCCTCGCCGACGTTCCGGAAGCCGCGGAACGCCTTGGTGGGGAAGCTCACCACGTCACCCGGTCCCGCATGCACCTGCGCGTCGTCGCCATGCTCGCCGAAGTCGAAGCGCCATTGGCCGGTGTGCACCACGAACACCTCGGCGGTGTCGTGGCTGTGCTGCGAGTTGGTGCACTCGGGCGGCTGGCGCGCGCCGCCGATGTTGAAGCCGTGCGGCTCGGCGATATGGACGTGCTGCTCGGGGTTTTCCGACACGCCCGGGCCGATGATCGTGAAATTCTCCTTCTTGTCGGAACCCGGCGTGCGCGAGTCGACGAAGGCATTGAAGCACGGTCTGAGATCGCGGTAGCGCACCACTCGCGTTTCCAGGTCGCGCGCCGTCCAAATCCGCTCGCTCGTCACCGTCGCCATCTCGCAAGCCCTCGCCCCATCTGCCACCTGTCTGCACCCTGCTGCATTCGCAGTCAATAATTCTTGGTGATGACGGTGACATTCGCTTATGCACCGGACATGACCAAAGGTCTCGATCGGGCAGGGGCTGTCGCTGCCGCCCTGCTGGCGGCTGCCTCCGCCGCCGCATCGCCGCCGCGCGCCGCCGAACCGGTCGCGCACTTCAGCCGATTCCGCTATGAAGGGCATCAGCCCGCTCATGCCAGGCTGGCGCTGCCGCCCGGACATTACCTCAACCAGATCCTGCAAGGCTACTATTCGGACCCGTCGATCATCCGCGTCGGCGAAGACTATTACCTCACCGCGTCCAGCATGACCTTCTGGCCCGGGCTGCCGATCTTCCATTCGCGCGATCTCGTCCATTGGCGACAGATCGGCGCGGCGCTGGACCGGCCGGGGCAGGTCCGCATGGCGGGCCTCGATACCTGGCTCGGCATCTACGCCCCGGCCTTGGCCTATCGCAACGGCATTTTCTATCTCATCACCACCTGCCAGAAGTGCGGCGGCAATCTCATCCTCACCGCGCGCCGTCCCGAAGGGCCGTGGTCAGACCAGCACTGGCTGCCGTTCGAAGGCATCGATCCGTCGCTCTTCTTCGACACCGACGGGCGTGCCTGGGTGGTCAACAATGGCCCGCCCGAGGGCACGCCGCGCTATGACGGGCATCGCGCGATCTGGCTGCAGCAGATCGACCTCAACACCTTCACCATGACCGGCGAGCGCCGCGTGATCGTCGACGGCGGTACCGATCCGGCACGCCATCCCTTCTGGATCGAGGGGCCGCACCTGTTCCGCAAGGACGGCGGCTATCTGCTGATCTGTGCGCAGGGCGGCACCAAGGAACGCCATCACGAAGTCGCGTTCCGTGCCGACACGCTCGCCGGACCCTGGCGCCCGGCGGCGGAGCCGATCCTCTCGCAACTCGATCTCGATCCGGCGCGCCCCGATCCGGTGGTGCAGGCGGGGCATGCCGACCTGGTCGAGACGCCCGCGGGCGACTGGTGGGCGGTGTTCCTCGCCTCGCGGCCCTGGGGACGTGGGGAACTCGACTACAACACGGGCCGCGAGACCTTCCTGCTGCCGGTCAGCTGGCGCGGCGGCTGGCCGGTCATCCTGCCGCCGGGACAGCCGGTGCCGCTGACGCCGCGCGCGCCGGCGCTGCGGCCGGTCTCGGCGAGCGAGCCGCACGCGGGCGACTATCGTATCGCCGATACGTTCGCCGCGCCGCAACTGAGCCGGCCCTGGGTCATGCTCGGCACGCCCGCGAGCCGCTGGTGGCAGGTCGGCGGCGGCACGCTGCGGCTGGCGGCGCGTCCGGAGCCGCTCGGCGGCAGCGGCCAGCCCTCGTTTCTCGGTGTCCGCCAGCAGCATATGGATGCGACCGTCACCATCCGGC
>CAXTNG010000476.1:2014-2465 GCA_964245475.1 uncultured Sphingomonas sp.
AAAGCCGCTTCTTCGCCATCTCCGTCACCACGGGCAAGGACGGCGAGCGCGAAGTGCGGCTCGACCGGATGGCCAGGGCCGGCGACCCGCTCGGCGGTGCGCGGGTGGTGAGCGTGCCCCTGCCGCGCCGCGGTGCGGTCGACCTTCGTATCGCGGCGCAAGGACCACGTTACGGCTTCGCTTATGCGCTGGCGGACGGGCGGTGGCGGCCGGTCGGCGGGGAGCAGGACGGCTCGGTCCTCGCCACCAGCTCGGCGAGCGGCTTCACCGGCGTGCTGCTCGGCCCCTTTGCCGAGCGTTCGCCCGGCTAAGGCAGCAGCCGGACCTCGCTCGCGCCGGCGCGCTTGAGCGCCTTGGCGCAGGCGTTCGCGGTCGCGCCGGTCGTGTAGACGTCGTCGATCAGCAGCACCGATCGACCGGCAAGCTCGGCACGGCGACGTTCGGCAACGTG
>CAXTNG010000477.1:0-468 GCA_964245475.1 uncultured Sphingomonas sp.
CGGCGCGGGCTTCCCGACCGGCATGAAGTGGAGCTTCATGCCCAAGGAGCCCAAGCCCGACCGGCCGAACTTCCTCGTCATCAACGCCGACGAGTCCGAGCCGGGGTCGTGCAAAGATCGCGAGATCATCCGCCACGATCCGCATAAATTGATCGAGGGTGCGCTGGTCGCGGGCTTCGCGATGCGCGCGCGGGCGGCGTACATCTACATCCGCGGCGAATATATCCGCGAGGCCGAGACGCTCTTCGCCGCCGTGGCCGAGGCCTATGCGGCAGGGCTGGTCGGCAAAAACGCGTGCGGGTCCGGCTACGACTTCGACGTGTTCGTCCATCGCGGCGCCGGCGCCTACATCTGCGGCGAAGAGACCGCGATGCTGGAGTCGCTGGAGGGTAAGAAGGGCCAGCCGCGCCTCAAGCCGCCCTTCCCGGCGGGCGCCGGGCTGTACGGCTGCCCGACGACGGTCAACAA
>CAXTNG010000477.1:478-2457 GCA_964245475.1 uncultured Sphingomonas sp.
GTCGAATCGATTGCGGTCGCGCCAACGATCCTCCGGCGCTCGCCCGAATGGTTCGCGAGCTTCGGCAACGAGAACAATCGCGGTACCAAGCTCTTCCAGATCAGCGGCCATGTGAACAGGCCGTGCGTGGTCGAGGAGGCGATGAGCATCCCCTTCCGCCAGCTGATCGAGGAGCATTGCGGCGGCATCCGCGGCGGCTGGGACAATCTGCTGTGCGTGATCCCGGGCGGGTCGTCGGTGCCGCTGGTGCCGGCAAGCGAGATCATCGACGCCCCGATGGACTTCGACGGCCTCAAGAAGGTCGGTTCGGGACTCGGCACCGCGGCGGTGATCGTGATGGACAAGTCGACCGACGTCGTCCGCGCGATCGCCCGCCTCAGCTACTTCTACAAGCACGAGAGTTGCGGCCAATGCACGCCCTGCCGCGAGGGGACGGGGTGGATGTGGCGCGTGATGGAGCGGCTGCGCACCGGCGACGCCGACATCGGCGAGATCGACATGCTTCAGCAGGTGACCAAGCAGGTCGAGGGCCACTCGATCTGCGCGCTGGGCGACGCAGCGGCCTGGCCGATCCAGGGGCTGATCAAGCACTTCCGCCCCGAGCTGGAGCGGCGCATCGTCGAGCGTAGCGGTGGTGGCTTGGCGCCTATGCAGGAGGCGGCGGAGTGACGGACGACCGCAGCCAGATGATGCTGGAGATGCTGCTCGGCATCCAGAGTGATGTAGCCTTCATCAAGCAGGAGCTTGCCAGCCAATTTGTGCGCTTGGATCGGATGATCGCTTTCGCTTCTCAGTTCGGATTGAAGTCGAATGCCTAAGCTGAAAGTCGACGGGATCGAAGTCGAGGTCCCCGCGGGCGCCACGGTGCTCCAGGCGTGCGAGGCGGCGGGGAGGGAGATTCCGCGCTTCTGCTATCATGAGCGGCTGAGCATCGCGGGCAATTGCCGGATGTGCCTGGTCGAGGTGAAGCCGGGGCCGCCCAAGCCGCAGGCGTCGTGCGCGCTGCCCGCCGCGGACAACCAGGAAGTGTTCACCACGACGCCGATGGTAAAGCATGCCCGCGAGGGCATGATGGAGTTCCTGCTCATCAACCACCCGCTCGACTGCCCGATCTGCGACCAGGGCGGCGAGTGCGATTTGCAGGACCAGAGCCTGGCCTACGGCCGCGGGCATTCGCGCTATGACGAACCCAAGCGGGCGGTGACCGAGAAGTACATGGGGCCGATCGTCAAGACGATCATGACCCGGTGCATCCAATGCACCCGCTGCGTGCGCTTCGCGGAGGAAGTGGCGGGAGTCGAGGAGATCGGCGCGATCTATCGCGGCGAGAACATGCAGATCACGTCCTATCTGGAGAATGCGGTCACAAGCGAGCTGTCGGGCAACGTGGTGGACCTGTGCCCGGTCGGCGCGCTGACCTCCAAGCCCTACGCGTACGAAGCGCGGCCATGGGAGCTGAGGAAGACGCTGACCATCGACGTGATGGACGCGGTGGGGACGAACATCCGTCTCGACAGCCGCGGTCGGCAGGTGCTGCGCTGCCTGCCGCGGGTCAACGAGGACGTGAACGAAGAGTGGGCAAGCGACAAGACGCGCCACCATGTCGACGGGCTGGTCAGGCGGCGTCTGGACAAGCCGTACATCCGCAAGGGCGGCAAGCTGGTTCCGGCGAGCTGGGACGAGGCATTCGGGGCGATAGCCGCCGTCGATGCGGGCGCCAGCGTCGCGGTGGTCGCGGGCGATCTGGTCGACTGCGAGACGATGTATGCGGCCAAGGTGCTGGCGCGGTCGATGGGCTCGTCGCTGCTGGAAGGCCGGCAGACGGGAATGGATTATGATGCGTCCAGCCTGGCGGCGGTGAACTTCAACACCACGATCGCCGGCGTCGAGCGGGCGGACGCGATCCTGCTGGTCGGGACCAACCTGCGCTGGGAAGCACCGTTGGTGAACACGCGGGTGCGCAAGGCGGTCAAGAAGGG
>CAXTNG010000478.1:0-2452 GCA_964245475.1 uncultured Sphingomonas sp.
GTCATAGGGCGGCAGCGTGTTGGCGTAATCGTTGCCGCCGTAGAGGAAGCCGCAGACCAGCGCCTATAGTCCGACGCGGTCGCCGCCGCCGCCTCGCCGATCGCCGCCAGGCTGGAGACGAAGGGTGCCGCGACGCCTGCCACGCCAAGCGCGGTGGACCGGCGGAGGAAGGCGCGGCGGGACTGGTCGCGGGTAAAGTCCATGCCGCTCACCTCAGGGTCAGATAGTCGGGGGATGCAAGCGTCAGCAGGATGGCGATGCCGACCCGGTTGATGGCCCCGTTGGTCGCGGTCGCCGAGACGCTGTCCACCGCCGCCTTGATCGACGCGACCGTGGCAGCGGAGAGCTGATTGGCGGCGAGGATGAGGTTGACCTCGTCGACCAGCGCGCCGCTGTCCGCCGCTGTCGCCGCCAGGTCGGTATAATCGGGCTTCACGTCGCCGGTGCCGTTGGCGACCAGCGCCTGCATGTAGTTGACGTAGGCGACGACGCTCTGTTCGTTGGCGATCTGAAACTCGGGGGCGACCAGCCCGGCGGTCGCGATCGCCGTTGAGGGTGGCGAATAGCCGGGCCGGAAGAAGTTGAACACCGTCGGGCTCCTCCCCATCGACTGGCCGAGGCGGGTCGACTGGCTCGACGTGTCGCCGATCGCCCAGGCGCTGGACGGCGAGGTGACGTTCGCCAGCCGCGCCCATCCGGTCAGCCGCATCACGGGTTCGCGCAGCTTGCCCGCCGTGGTGCTGGTCAGCGTCGCATCGCCGCGCGCTTCCGTATCGAGCAGGATCGCCTTCAGCACCGCCTTCATGTCGCCGCGCGTGCCGCCGCCATTGTCGGCGAAGACGGTCGCAACGCGCGCGACATAGGCCGGCGACGGGTTGCTGGTAACCAGCCGCTGGATCAGCTGCTTCGACACGAACGGCGGCAGGTTCGCATGGGCGAAGATCGTGTCCAGCGCCGTCTTGATCGCCGCCATGCCGCCGCCGCTGGTCGAGGTGCCGAGGAAGCTGGCGGTGCCCGTCTCGTTCTGCGACGCCGTCATCACCAGCGGCTGGCGATAGCGGTCGGGCGTCGTGCTGACGGTCGAAGCGAGGTTGAGCCCGGTGAAGACCCGCGCCAGCCCCGACACGTCGGCAGGGCCATAGGTCTCGATCGGCGCACCGCCGCTCGTCTTAGGCGTGCCGTCGGTGTTGAGCTGGTAGAGGCCAAGCGTGAACAGCTGCATCAGCTCGCGCGCATAATTCTCGTCCGGGACGGCGCCGGTCGCGCTGTTGGCCTTCTTGTTGCCGAGGAAAGTCAGGAACGACCCCATCGCCGCGTTGGTCGTGATCTGGTCGAGAAGCGTGCGGTAGTTGCCGAACGCATTGTCCATCAGCACGTCGACGTAGGCGGCGGTCGCGAACTGCTTCCAATTGAGGTTGACGCCGCCGATGCCGACCACCAGCAGGTCGAGCAGCGCCATCCCGACCCGCTGGCGCAACTGGTCGGGCTCGGCGATCATCTGCCGCCACAGCGTCGCGTCGAAGCCGGTCTCGCTATTGATGTTAGCCGCGACGTTATAGCCGTTGGCGACCAGCCAGTCCCAATGCAAGGTTGCACGCGGCAGCGCGAACTGGTCGTCGAGCCATCCCGAGAAGCCGCGGCTGACCACTGCATCGGCCGTCGTGCGGGTCGCGCCCATGCTGGCCTGCGCGAGAAAACGGCTTGCCTGCGCAGTGGATACGACGGCTGGCGCGACCACGACCGGCGCGCTGGCGACCGGCGCAGACGAACTGCCTTCGCCTCCTCCGCACGCGGCGAGCGTCAGCGCAAGAGCGGGTGCCAGTACCGATCCGGCGCCGCTGCCGTTCGGGCCAGCATGGCTTTCGATCGCGGGATGCGCCGATCCGGCGTCCGAATACGCTTCTTCCAGCACGACGATGTCCCCACCCCGCCGACCGCGTCCTCACCGCCACGCAATCCGATCAGCTTATCAGTAGGATAGCGCAATTCAAGTTAACAAGGAATGGCGACGCGCAGCGCTTCATCGCAATCCGGACCGGAATGGCCGCACCCGGACGCGCCTGCTGCGAGGGGTGATAGCACCCGCTCGCATCCATGGCGGGCCGCCAGTCTGGGACACATGGACATTCGGTTCCGCCCCGCTACACGCCACCGCCATGCTTCTCGACCAGCGGTTCGGCCTGGCGCGGCACGTCACCCTCGGGCCCATGGCGCTCGACGGGGGAGCGTGTCTGAACCAGGTCGACATCGCCTATGAAACCTACGGCGAGCTGGACGCCGATGGCGGCAATGCGGTGCTGATCTGCCATGCGCTGACCGGGGACCAGCATGTCGCTTCCGCGCACCCGCGCACCGGCAAGCCCGGCTGGTGGACGCGGATGGTGGGGGAGGGGCGGCCGATCGACCCCGCGCGGCACGCGGGCGTGATTCTCGCCCTCGGCCGCCGCGCCCT
>CAXTNG010000479.1:0-2225 GCA_964245475.1 uncultured Sphingomonas sp.
GCACGTGTGTGGCATGCCGTGCCGGGGCGCAACCACGTCATCCGGGCACCTCGCCCCGGGCGAGGCCTCGGAGCGGTGACCGCCGAGCCCGCCGTCCTCAGCCGGGCGCGGGCTCGGCGCCGGCGGCGCGGCTGACCTCGGCCAGGCGCTGCTCCAGGAAGGCGCGCTCCGCGGCGTTCGCCGTGAGCTCCATCGCGCGCCGGTACGACTGAGCCGCGCCGGCGGCGTCGCCGAGGCGGCGCAGCAGGTCGGCGCGGGTGGCGGGAAGGTAGGGGTAGTCGGCGAGCCGGGGATCGGTCGCCAGCTCGTCGAGGAGCGGCAGGGCGGCGGCCGGACCGTCGGCGAACGCCACGGCGGCGGCCCGGTTGAGCGCGACCACCGGGGTGTTCCACACCGCCAGCAGCCGGTCGTAGAGGTGCACGACGCGCGGCCAGTCGGTCTGCTCCAGGGACGGCGCCATCGCGTGCACGCCGGCGATCGCCGCCTGCAGGGTGAACCGCCCCGGTGGGCCGGACGCCAGCGCCCCGGCCGTCACCGTGAGCCCCTCCAGAATCGCGCGCTGGTCCCAGCGCGTCCGGTCCTGGTCGGCGAGCAGGAGCAGCCGGCCCTGCTCGTCGGTCCGGGTGGCCCGGCGCGCGTCGGTGAGGAGCAGCAGGCCCAGCAGGCCGCGGGTCTCGGCCTGCTCGGGGAGCAGCGCGGCGAGGGTGCGCGCGAGGTGCAGGGCCCGGTCGCAGAGCTCCTCACGGACGAGCGCGTCCCCCTCGCCGGCCGTGTGGCCGGTGCTGAAGAGCAGGTGGACGGCGGTGAGCACGCTGTCCAGGCGCTCGGGCAGCTCCGCCCGGCCCGGAACCCGGTAGGGGATCCGCGCTTCGGAGATCTTCTTCTTGGCCCGGGTGATCCGTGCCGCCATCGTCGGCTCGGACACCAGGAAGGCCCGGGCGACGTCGGGCGTGGGAACGCCGCAGACCAGGCGCAGGGTGAGGGCGACGCGGGCCTCGGGGGCGAGGGTGGGGTGGCAGCAGGTGAACACCAGCCGGAGCCGGTCGTCCGGCACCGCGGCGTCGGGCCAGTCCAGGTCGGCCGGGTCGTGCGGATCGACGGTCGCCGGCTCCACGAGCAGCGGGAGCTTGCGCCGGAGGGTGACCTCGCGACGCAACCGGTCCAGCGCCTGGTTCCGCGCCGCCGTGGTCAGCCACGCGCCGGGCCGCTCCGGGACGCCGTCCCGGGTCCAGGCCTGCAGCGCGCTGACGTACGCCTCCTGCGCGCACTCCTCCGCGACGTCCAGGTCGCCCGCGACGCGCACCGTGGCGGACAGCACGAAGGCCCACTCGGAGCGGTGGGCCTGCGCCAGCGCGGCAGCGACCGCGTCCGCCTGCACGGCGGACGCGGTCGGCTCGTCGCGGGGAGCGGTCAGAACGGGTTCGTCGTCGGGTCCACGACCGGGCGGACCTCGACGCCGCCGCCGGGGGCGGGGGCCGGGCACAGCTTGGCGATCTCGACGGCGTGGTCGAGGTCGCGCGCCTCGACGACGTAGATGCCGTTGAGGGCCTCCTTGGTCTCGACGAACGGGCCGTCCGTCACCGTGCCGCCACCCTTGATCGTGGTGGCCGTCGTCGGGGGCGCGAGCGCCTCCCCGCCCGCCAGGGACCCACCGAGCGCGAAGACCTGCTCGACGAACTTGCTGTGGGCGTCGACCACCGCGGGCCACGCCTCGGGCGAGATGTTCGCGTAGAAGGCCGGGTCTTCGTAGATGAGGATCGCGTACTTGGCCATGGAGCTGCCTCCTGCACTGGGTCGCGGGCCGGCCTGTCCGGCTCCGTCATCAGCGACGACGAACACCCTGCCGCCGGATCGACAGCCAGGCCTGGATCTTCTTCAAGATTTTTCCGGCGCCGCCGCCGCCGTGCGTGCCGGAGTCCGCTTTGCGTGCTTAAACGGACCGTTGGGGACGGACCGGGTTGCCGTCGGGTGGGCCGAGGGGCACGCGCTCGTCGTGCCGCAGTGTCATCAGCTTGGCAACCAGCATGTCAGGGCGCGGCGGGCCAGCACGTGGTGCACGACGACGCGCTGGTCGCTGAAGCCGCCCGACAGCGATCCGATGACCTCCTTCCACCGGGTTCCACGCCCGTCATCGTGCCCACTGCGGACCCATGGGCCACCGCCCCCGTCGAGCGGGTACCGTCCTCGGGGACCCCGGGGACGTAGCTCAATTGGCAGAGCACCGC
>CAXTNG010000479.1:2235-2451 GCA_964245475.1 uncultured Sphingomonas sp.
GCACAGCGGCGCGGACCCGCTCCTCCGCCGCATCGATGCCGCGCGCGACGTCCTCGGCGCTCACGCACGGGTCGAGCGCGATCTTCGCGGCCACGAGGAGCTCGTCGGGGCCCAGGTACTGGGTACGGATGTGGATCACGCGGTGCACGGGATCGCCCTCCTCGATCGCCCCGACGATCCGCTTCAGCACCGGCGCCGCCGCGCCCTCGCCGATCA
>CAXTNG010000480.1:0-2441 GCA_964245475.1 uncultured Sphingomonas sp.
ATCTCGACGCCCGCCTCCGCAGCATGCACTTCGACCTCGTGCTGCGCCTCGATACGGCGGCGCTTCATCCGCATTCCGGCGACGATGCCGATCACGATAAGCAGCGCGAGCAGCCCCATCCACACGAAGTGGATTGCGGTGATCGCTTGCGTTCCTTCGGTCATTCCATCACCTTGTCCGTCGTGCGCCAGCCGATGTCGCGTCTGCAGAAACCATCCGGGAAGCGGATTCGGTCCACCGCGCGATAGGCATTCGCCTGCGCCTGCGCGATATCGGCGCCGGTCGCGGTGACCGCGAGCACTCGCCCGCCATTCGCCACCAGGCCGTGTGGACCTTGGCGCGTGCCCGCCTGGAACACCGTCGCGCCGGTCGCTTCGGCGTCTTCGATCCCGTCGATCGCGCCGCCGGCTTTGGGCGTGCCCGGATAGCCCTGCGCCGCGATCACCACGGTCAGCGCCGCCGCGGCATCGAACGCCGGTGGCGGCAGCTCGGCAAGCCGCTGCTCGGCCACCGCAAGCAGCACCTCCAGCAGATCGCCCCCGAACCGCGCCATCAACACCTGGCATTCGGGATCGCCGAAGCGCGCATTATACTCGATCAGCTGCGGTCCCTGGGCGGTCAGCATCAGCCCCGCATAGAGCACCCCCGAGAATGGCGTCCCCGCCTCGCGCATCGCGGCGACCGTCGGCGCCACGATCTCACGCAGCGCCCGGTCCTCCAGCTCGGGGGAGAGGACGCGCGCGGGGCTGAAGGCGCCCATGCCGCCGGTGTTCGGCCCGGTATCGCCCTCGCCGACGCGCTTGTGGTCCTGCGCCGAGCCGAACGGAACGTTGGTCACCCCGTCGGTCAGCACGAACAGGCTCGCCTCCTCGCCGACGAGAAACTCCTCGATCACCGCCTGGCCGCCAGGCTGGGCGAAGATCGCCTCCACCGCCGCATCGGCGCTCGCGTGGTCGAAGGCGACGGTCACGCCCTTGCCCGCCGCCAGTCCGTCCGCCTTGACCACCACAGGCAGACCGAAGGTGCCGCCGAGCGCCGCCCGCGCGGCCGCCGCATCGGGGCAGCGCAGGTAGCCCGCAGTCGGGATGCCGTTCGCGGCGCACAGGTCCTTGGTGAAGCCCTTCGAACCCTCCAGCTGCGCCGCCGCTGCGCTCGGGCCGAACACGGCGAAGCCCTCTTCACGCAGGGTGTCGGCGAGCCCAGCGACCAGCGGCGCCTCCGGCCCGATCACCACCAGCCGCACGCCATGCGCGCGGGCGAACGCGGCTACCGCCGCATGATCT
This sequence comes from uncultured Sphingomonas sp., assembly GCA_964245475.1. Lineage (GTDB taxonomy): Bacteria > Pseudomonadota > Alphaproteobacteria > Sphingomonadales > Sphingomonadaceae > Sphingomonas. The sequence goes on from CAXTNG010000480.1 coordinate 1,284, forward strand.
GCCACATCCAGCGCGACCAGCTCCGCGTGCCGCGCGATCCCGGGGTTGCCCGGCGCCGCATAGAGCGTATCGAGAGCTTGATTAAAACTGGGCGACTGCGCCAGCTTCCATGCCAGCGCATGCTCGCGCCCGCCCGATCCGATCAGCAGGACGTTCAATGGCCTCACCTTCCGACGATATGCCGAGGCTGGTAGCCGAGGAGGTGCCCGGCGACAACGCGTTGGCCGTGTCGGTGAGCGAGCTCGCGGGCCGCCTCAAGCGCATGGTCGAGGGCGAGTTCGGCCATGTCCGCCTGCGCGGCGAGATCAGCGGCTACAAGCGCGTCGCTTCGGGGCACGCCTATTTCTGCCTCAAAGACGACGCCGCAGTCATCGACGGCGTAATCTGGAAGGGACAGGCGGGCGCGCTCGCCTTTCAGCCGCAGGACGGGGTGGAGGTGATCGCCACCGGCCGCCTCACCACCTATCCCGGCCGATCCAAATACCAGATCGTCATCGAGCGGATGGAGCTCGCCGGAGCGGGCGCGCTGATGGCGCTCCTGGAGAAGCTCAAGGCCAAGCTCGCGGGCGAGGGGCTGTTCGACCAGGGGCGCAAGAAGCCTCTTCCCTTCCTGCCGCGCGTGATCGGGGTCGTGACCTCGCCGACCGGCGCGGTGATCCGCGACATCCTTCATCGGCTGGAGGACCGCTGCCCGACGCATGTCGTCGTCTGGCCGGTCAAAGTGCAAGGCGACGGCGCCGCGGCCGAGATCGCGTCCGCGGTACGCGGCTTCGATGGCCTGGCGGTGGACGGCCCGGTGCCCCGCCCCGACCTCGTCATCATCGCGCGCGGCGGCGGCTCGATCGAGGATCTGTGGGCGTTCAACGAGGAGGAGGTGGTCCGCGCCGTCGCCGCGTCGCCGATCCCGATCATCTCCGCGGTCGGCCACGAGACCGACACCACCTTGTGCGATTTCGCCGCCGACCGCCGCGCGCCGACGCCGACCGCCGCCGCCGAGATGGCGGTGCCGGTGCGCGCCGACCTGATCGCCGCGGTGGCGGACCTCTCGGCCCGCGCCGTCGGCGGGATCCAGCGGCGCATGGAGCGCGACCGGGCGGATCTGCGGGCGCTCGCCCGCGCGATCGCGCACCGGCCCGAGGTGATATTCTTCGACGAGCC
>CAXTNG010000481.1:0-2414 GCA_964245475.1 uncultured Sphingomonas sp.
AACCGATGCCGACGCCGAGGCTGATCTTGGCGATCGGCCAATCCTTGGTGCGCTTCCCGAGCGCCTCGGCAGCGGCGATCGCCTGTTCCTTTGCATCCTTGGCGACCGCCAGGATCTCGTTGGGGGCGTCCTCGCTGGTGGGGGGCAGGTCGGTCATGCTCGGTCTCCGTAATAGCGGGCGCGGAAATCGTTCGCGAAGTCCGGCAGGGTGCCGTCGCTTATCGCCGCGCGCAGGTCGGCCATCAACGCCTGGTAGAACCAGATGTTGTGCTCCGTCATCAGCATCGCGCCCAAAATTTCGCCGGCGCGGACGAGATGGTGAAGGTAGGCGCGGCTCCACGTTGCGCAGACGGTGCAGGGGCAGGCGGGGTCGAGCGGGCCGGCGTCCTCCGCATGGCGGGCGTTGCGGATGTTGAGCGGGCCGGTCCGAGTGAATGCCTGGCCGGTGCGGCCCGAGCGGGTGGGGAGGACGCAGTCGAACATATCGACGCCGCGCTCGACCGCGCCGACGATATCGTCGGGCTTGCCCACGCCCATCAGGTAACGAGGCTTGTCCGGCGGGAGCTGGCCGGGGGCGTAGTCGAGGCAGGCGAACATCGCCTCCTGTCCCTCGCCGACCGCAAGGCCGCCTACCGCATAGCCGTCGAAACCGATGTCGACGAGCGCTTCGGCGGAGGCCTTGCGCAGCCCCTCGTCGAGCGCACCCTGCTGGATGCCGAACAGGGCCGCTCGTCCTGCGTGCTCGCCGCCGCTGTCGAAGGCTTCGCGGCTGCGCTTCGCCCAGCGCATTGAGCGCTCCATCGCTGCGGCCTGGACGTCGCGAGTGGAGGTGGTGGGGACGAGCTCATCGAAGGCCATGACGATGTCCGAGCCGAGCAGCCGCTGAATCTCGATCGAGCGTTCGGGGGTGAGCAGGTGGCGGGTGCCGTCGAGGTGCGACCGGAAGGCCACGCCCTCCTCCGAGCGCTTGGTGAGGTCGGCGAGGCTCATCACCTGATAGCCGCCGCTGTCAGTGAGGATCGGCTTCGACCAGCCCATCAGCGCGTGCAGCCCGCCGAGGCGCGCGACCCGCTCGGCGCCGGGGCGGAGCATGAGGTGATAGGTGTTGCCGAGGATGATGTCTGCGCCCGCCGCGGCGACATCCTCCGGCTTCATCGCCTTGACGGTTGCGGCGGTGCCGACGGGCATGAAGGCGGGGGTGCGGATGGTGCCGCGGCGCATCGCGATGCTGCCGGTGCGTGCCTTGCCGCAGGTCGCGTCGATGCTGAAGGCGAAGCGGCTCACCGGCGCGGCGGACGCCCGCCCGGGGGCGTGTCGCCGGCCTTGCCACCGGGCGGTCCCTTGCCGCCGACCGGACCCTTCTCGTCGACGGGCCGCGCGCGGAAGGTGAGCAGCTCGGCGCGGCTGACCAGCTTGTCGCCGTCCTTGTCGTAGCGCGCGAACAGGCGCGAGAAATGGTCCTGCAACTCCTCCAGCGTGACCGTGTCGTCGCTGTTGCGGTCGACCTCATACGGGCTGGGCAGCGCGGCGCGGTCGCCTAGCCAGCGCAGCGCCCAGTCGCTGTAGGCGAGGTAGCGCATGCGGCCGGTGTGGGTGGTGTCGCTCAATTTGAAGGTGCGCTCGACGCCGTCGGCGACCTCCGCGCGATCGACGAAGCCGTCGCCGTCGGCGTCGAAGGTCGCGATCAGCATCGCGACCGGCTCGACGAGGATCGTCGCGGGCGGCTGCGGCGTGGCGGGAAGCGGCGCGCGGACGGTGACGTCCGGCGGGATCTGCGCGGCCTGGAGGAGGAGGGGGAGGAGCATGGTTGCGCTCATGGCAGGAGTAGCGAGGCGTCGCCATAGCTGTAGAAGCGATAGCCTTGAGCGATGGCGTGGGCATAGGCGGCCTGCATCCGCTCGCGGCCCATCATCGCGGAGACCAACATGAACAGGGTCGAGCGGGGGAGGTGGAAGTTCGTCATCAGGCCGTCGATCGCGCGGAAGCGGTAGCCCGGTGTGATGAAGATGTCGGTGTCGCCCTCGAACGGCCGGATGCCGTGCTCGCCGGTGGCGCTCTCCAGCAGGCGGAGCGAGGTGGTGCCGACGGCGATAATCCGGCCGCCGTTCGCGCGAATCGCGTTGAGGCGGCCGGCGGTTGCGGCGTCGATGCGGCCCCATTCGGCGTGCATGCGGTGGTCGGCGGTGTCCTCGGCTTTCACGGGGAGGAAGGTGCCGGCGCCAACGTGCAAGGTGAGGGTTTCGTGCGTAATTCCTGTGGCTTGTAGCACATCCATCAGGTTTGGTGTGAAGTGGAGCGCGGCGGTGGGGGCGGCGACGGCGCCGGGCTCGGCGGCGAACATCGTCTGGTAGTCGGCCGCGTCGCGTGCGTCGGTGGGGCGCTTGCCGGCGATATAGGGCGGGAGCGGCATGCGG
>CAXTNG010000482.1:0-2406 GCA_964245475.1 uncultured Sphingomonas sp.
CACCTATCGCGACCTGCTGTCGGGCTCGCGCGGCGCGCAGCGGACGCGGGGGAGGCTGGAACGCAAGCGCTTCTCGCCGTCGCTGTTCGTGGTGCATTTCGGGGTCAAGGGAACGTGGCCGGGCATCCCGCACCACATGATCCTGTTCGGGCCACGCTATGCCGGGCTGCTCGCCGACATCTACGATCACGGCGTGCTGGCGCAGGACTTCTCGCTCTACCTGCACCACCCGACGGTGACCGATCCGTCGATGGCGCCGGAGGGGATGAGCACCTTCTACGCGCTGGCGCCGGTGCCGCATCTGGGCAAGTTCCCGGCGGACTGGAGCGAGGTCGGTCCGCAGCTGGAGACGCGCATCCTCGACGAGATCGGGCGGCGGCTGATCCCCGACATCCACGAACGGATCGTCACCAAGTTCTCCTATGCGCCGAGCGACTTCGCGCACGACCTGAACGCGCATCTGGGCAGCGCTTTCTCGCTCGAGCCGACCTTGCTGCAGAGTGCGTACTTCCGGGTGCACAATCGGGACGATGCGATCCCGAACCTGTATTTCGTCGGCGCGGGCACGCACCCGGGCGCGGGGATACCAGGCGTAGTGGGGAGCGCGAAGGCGACCGCCAAGCTGATGCTCGACGGCGACCGCTAGTCTAGCGCTTCCACGTCCGGAGCGGCGTGCGCACGACTGCGCCGGTCAGCACCTTACGGCCGAAGATCCGGGTCATCGTCGCGGTGGCGTCGGCGTTGTTGAAGACGACGCGGGTGCCGCCGGACACCAGGGATTCGATCGCGCTGATCGCGGCACCGTGCTTGTTGCAGAGCTTGACGACATCGGCCTCGACGGCGTTGACGTTGATCGCGCGGGACATAGGCAGCTCCTTCAGGGCGTGGCGGGAGCAGATATGTCTCCCAGTCGAACCATGCGGGAGTGGCGGCGCGATGGAGTCGATATGGGTGGCGCCTATCGCAATCGCAAGCGCTTGTCGGGATTGACAGCTTCGCCTAGCGCCCCTGGCATGAAGCGCCTCGCTATCTATTGCGGCTCCGCGACGCCGGCCGATACGACCTACATCGAAGCGGCCCGGCATGTCGGGCGGAGCCTGGCCGAGCGCGGGATCGGCGTCGTTTATGGCGGCGGCAGGCTTGGGCTGATGGGGGCGGTCGCGGACAGCGCCCTGGCGGCAGGCGGCGAGGTGATCGGGGTCATCCCGGAGGCGCTGGTCAATGCCGAGGTGGCGCACAAGGGGCTGACCGAGCTCCACGTTGTTCCGGGCATGCACCAGCGCAAGCAGGCATTCACCGACCTGGCGGACGGCTTCGTCACCATCCCCGGCGGAACGGGGACGATGGACGAATTGTGGGAAGCGCTGTCCTGGGCGCAGCTGGGGTATCACAGCGATCCGGTCGGGCTGCTCAACGTGAACGGCTATTACGATCATCTGATCGCCTTCTGGGAAAAGATGGGCGAAGTGGGCTTTCTCCGGACCCAGCATCGGGACCTGCTGATCGTCGCGGACACGCTCGACGCGTTGCTGGAGACGATGGCGGCGCATGTGCCGACGCAGCCAATCGTTTCGATGAGGGCGAGCGATCTTTGACTCCCTCCCTCGTCACCCCGGACTTGTTCCGGGGTCCAGCGTGGCACTGGGCGTGGCGCTTCATTGTCGAAGGACACCGCCCGGAACAACCCTGGACCCCGGCACAAGTCCGGGGGGACGGAGGGGCGAAAAGGTGAGCGCTACCTTACCCACCCGCGATGCGATCGTCGCGACCGCGCGGGAGTCGATCGCGCGGGGATCGAAGAGCTTCGCGGCGGCGAGCCTGCTGTTCTCGCCGCAGACGCGCGAGCGCGCGTGGCTGCTCTATGCCTGGTGCCGGCGGTGCGACGACATCGTCGACGGACAGGACCATGGCCATGGCATGACAGTGGTGGCCGATGCGCCCGCACGCGTCGGCGAGGTGCGCGCGCTGACCGAGGCGGCGCTGCGCGGCGAGGTCGTCGGCGACCCGGCGTTCGACGCGCTGCGCCTCGTCGCGGCGGAGACGCGCATGCCGGCGGCGTTCGCGCGCGATCTCGTTGGGGGGGTAGGGCTCGATGCCGGGGAGTGGCGGCCGCGCAGCGAGGACGACCTGTACCTTTACTGCTACCACGTCGCGGGCGCCGTCGGCTGCATGATGGCGGTGGCGATGGGGGTGGCGCCGGACGACGCGGACACGCTCGACCGCGCCTGCGACCTGGGCATCGCCTTTCAGCTCGCCAACATTGCGCGCGACATCGGCGAGGATGACGCGGCGGGGCGCTGCTATCTGCCGCAGGACTGGCTGACCGAGATGGACGTGCCGCCGGGCGAGCATATGAAGCCGCCGTATCGCGCGCAGCTGGCTGTGCTGACGCGCCGGCTGGGGACC
>CAXTNG010000483.1:0-2392 GCA_964245475.1 uncultured Sphingomonas sp.
GTGGCGCTGCACGAGCACCCGCGCGTGGCGGCGTTCTTCGGGCCGCATGAGGAGGGCTGGGTGCGACGGGCCGGGCGAGGCACCTTGTCGCTGCTGGCGACGGGGCTGCTGGTCGAGGCGGCGCTGATGCCGATCGCGGTGTACCATTTCCACAAGGCCGGGCTGTACGGCGCGCTCGCCAACATGATCGCGATCCCGCTGACCACCTTCGTGGTGATGCCGCTGGAGGCGCTGGCTTTGGTACTCGACGGCGCAGGGCTCGGTGCGCCTGTGTGGTGGCTGACCGAGCGGGCATTGGGGCTCCTGCTTGCCTTGGCCAACACCGTCGCGAAGGCGCCGGGCTCGGCGGCGATGCTGCCGGCGATGCCGGTCGCGGCGTTCGGGTCGACCATCGCGGGCGGACTGTGGATCGCGCTCTGGCGGACACAATGGCGGTGGCTCGGCGCGGCGCCGCTGGCGGCGGGAATCGCTTGGGCGATGGCAACGCCGATGCCGGACCTGCTCGTCACCGGCGACGGGCGGCACGTCGCGGTGCGGACCGCCCGCGGCGTGGCGCTGCTGCGCGACCGGGCGGGCGACTATGTCCGGGATACGCTGGCGACCAATGCGGGGTTCGACGGCGAGCCGCTGCTGCTCGCCGAGCAGGCCGACGCGACGTGCAGCCGGGACGTGTGCGCGGCCGATGTCGTGGCGGGTGGGGGGAGGAAGCGCATTCTTGCCACGCGGAGCGCGTATCTGGTGCCGGCGGCCGAGCTGATCGCCGCGTGCCGCTCCGCCGACATCGTGGTCAGCGAGCGATCACTGCCCCGCGCCTGCACACCGCGCTGGCTGCGGCTGGACCGATCGACCCTGTCAAAGAGCGGCGGAGTGGCCATCAGCCTGGGCAATGGCCGGATTGCTACCGTGCTCGACCCCGCCGACCGCCACCCCTGGCGGGTGCCGCCGCTGACGGAAGTGGACCAAAGTGGACGCTATCGGCGGCTTCCATTCCGGTCCCGTTCCATCACGGATAGCGTCGGAGGATACCCGAGAGCTTTCCCTGAATCCGCACCTGCTTCGGGGCATAGCGCTGCGGATCGTAGGCGCGGTTGGCAGGATCGAGGCGGATCATCGCGCCTTCGCGCCGGAAATATTTGAGCGTCGCCTCCGCATCCTCGATCAGCGCCACCACGATCTCGCCGTCGCGCGCCACGTCGGTGCGGCGGACGAGCGCGAAGTCGCCGTCAAGAATGCCGGCCTCGACCATCGAGTCGCCGGCGACCTCCAGCGCATAATGCTCGCCCGCGCCGAGCAACGCGGCGGGCACCGCGAGCATCGCCGAACCCTCGAACGCCTCGATCGGCATGCCGGCGGCGATGCGACCGTGGAGCGGGATTTCGACGACGTCGTTGGCGGGCTGCGGAAGCGGTGCGTCCGGAACCTGACGATGTTTGCGCGTGTCGTCCGCTTGTTTTCCCGCAACCGCCTTTGCGCCGCCGCGCTCGGGCATGCGCAGCACCTCCAGCGCGCGGGCGCGGTTGGGGAGGCGGCGGATGAACTGGCGCTCCTCGAGTGCGGAAATCAGGCGGTGGACGCCGGACTTGGACTTGAGGTCGAGCGCGTCCTTCATCTCCTCGAACGAAGGCGACACGCCGGTCTCCCTCAGGCGATTGTCGATGAAGCACACCAGTTCGTGCTGCTTCCTGGTCAGCATGGGCCGTCTCCGCTCGGAACAGACGCGGAACTTCTACGGAACGTTTTCGGTTGCGTCAAGCGATGGCCAGGATTTCCGCCGATTCGCCCGCACGGGCTGCCGGGGCGTGCGCCGGACGGACGATCAGGCAGTCCGCGCGGGCAAGGGTGAGCAGCATCGAGCTGTCCTGGATCGCAGCAGCATAGACCCGCCCGTTGCGGTGAGCGGCGCGGAGATAGTCGGTGCGCGGGCCATTGGCGGGCAGGTCCTCGCCGAGGATCGCGGTGGCGGTCCGCGGCAATGGATCGGCGGCGCCGCAGAGGTGCGCGATCACCGGACGGACGAAGAGGATCGCGGTGACGAACGCGGACACCGGGTTGCCGGGGAGGCCCAGCACGGTGGCGCCGTCGAGCCGCCCGGCCATCATCGGCTTGCCCGGGCGGAGCGCGATGCGCCAGAAGTCGATGGTGCCGCCGGCGGCCTTGAGCGCGGGCTGGACCAGGTCGTGATCGCCGACCGAGGCACCGCCGGTGGTGACGAGCAGGTCGCAACCGACCTGCGCGAAGGCTGCGGTGAGCGCGTCGAGCCGGTCGGGGAGGATGCCGAGGTCGATCACGTCGGCGGGCAGGTCGGCGAGCATTGCGGCGAGCATCGCGCCGTTGGACTCGGGGAGCTGCGCGCCGGTGACCGGCTGACCCGCGGGCACCAGCTCGTGGGCGA
>CAXTNG010000484.1:0-2367 GCA_964245475.1 uncultured Sphingomonas sp.
TCCCCAGCCCGATCGCCCGATGACGCCCCACCGCCCAAAACAGACTGCCTGGCCGGAACCGTTCCTCGGGCACGAACAGCGGGTTGTCGGGCCGCGCATAGCGCGCCTGCACCGCCTTCGCTTCGTCGATGTAGACGTCCGGCGAGACCATGGTCAGGGTCGGTGCCGCGGCCTTCCACACGTCGATCATTCCCGCCACCGGCCCGCCGCTCGGATAGTCGCCCGGGCTCGACTGCCCGGGCGTCGGGCCTAGCTGCCGAACGCCCAGGCCATAAACAGCTCCTCGGCCTGTGCGCTGACGCCGAACACCGCCTCCCAGCTGCCGCCCGTCCGCTTGCTGCGCGCAGCCCAGAGTGCCGCCAGCGCAGGCGCGACGCGCCCGCTGCGAAAGCGCTCGATCAGCGCAGGCGGCACCGGCGCACGCCACGCCGCCTCGGCCAGGGGCGAGCGGTCGCGGCTGTCGCCGAGCAGCCCGACCTCGTTCTCGACCTGCACCATGACGACGCGCTCGTCGCGGTCGGCCTTGCTCAGGTGCGCCATCAACGCAGCGAAGGCGCGGGCATCCGCGGCGCGCAGCTCGGGACTGAACACCGAGAGCACCGGCGCGGGGTTGATGTCGAGCTCCCACGGCTTGATCCCGCTGCCCCGAGTCACCGCGCGCGGGAAGCGGTTGCGGTCGGCGCGCACCCAGCCGGGCGCATAGGTCGACTTGGCGTTCTTGAACGCGCCGAACCAGAGCAGCACGAGACGCATGTCGTGCGCCTTCGCCTGCGCGATCAGGTCGTCGGCGACGCGGAAGTCGAAGCGGTCCGGCTCGGGCTCGATCTGGTCCCAGCCGACGTTGGCGAGCACCGTGTTGACGCCCACCTTTGCCAGCCTGTCCCACACCGGCGCCATATAGGCGGTGCTAGTCGCCGAGGAATTGTGCAGCTCGCCGCCGAGGATGACGAACGGCTTGCCGCCGACGAACAGGCGGCCATCGCGGATGTCCGCGGCGGCGGGCGGCGCAAGAGCCGCCATCGCCGCCGCGAGCATGCACAGCCGCTTCAGGACTCGCACGCCGCCGCCCCCGGCCCGCCGGTGTCCTCAGAACCGATACCCGACCTTTACGCCGTAGGTGCGCGGGTCGTCGTAGGTGCCCTGGATCTGGCCGTTCGACGCCACCGTGATGCGGCCCAGGGTCGCCTTCTTCTGCAGGTTCTGGACGAACGCCTGCGCGCTGAGGTGCCCGTCGGCCGAGACCCACATGATGCGCGCGTCGGTCTTGAAGTAGGACTTCTGCTCGATGTTGGGCGCCTGCGGCGACAGCAGATACTTGCCGCTCCAGATCGTGTTGAACGACGGGGTCAGCGTGCCGGCGCCGCCCAGCTCGATCGCGTAGGACGCGCCGAAGTTCGCCGACCAGTCGGGCGTGTTCTGCACGCGCCGGTCGCGCGGGATGTAGGCGTAGTTGAAGCCGGCAGGCGTTATCCCGGTCAGGACGAAATCCGCCGGATTGGTCTGCGCATTGGGGAAATAGCCGCCGCCGACGCCATAGCTGACCGGAGAATTCAGATAGCCGCTCGTGCAAACGGCGCCGGTGGCATAGAAGCAGATGAACCCGGCCGGGATATAGCTCGGAAAGCGCTCGTAGCGGGCGTGGAGATAGTTGACCGAGCCGGTGAGGGTCAGTGCCGGCACCGGCTTGGCGACCAGCGACAGCTCGGCGCCGGGCGCGTTCTGCCGGCCGGTGTTGTAGATCGTGGTGACGTTCTGGCTCACGCCGTTGATGACGACGGGCTGCGTTCCCTGCTGCTGCAAATCGGTGTAGAAGTTGACGAAGCCGGTAACGTTGAGCTGCAGCCGACGGTCGAGGAACTGGTTCTTCGAGCCGACCTCGACCGCCCTCACGCCTTCGGAGTTGAAAGTGGTGATGAGCCCCGGGGAGTTGGCGGCGAAGGCGCCGGCGCCGAACCCGCCCGAGTGCCGGCCGGTGCTGAAGCTGAAATACAGCAGATTGTCGGGGCTCAGCTTGTAGTCGACCGCCGCCCGGTAGGTGGCAAACTTGAACTTCCGCGCGCCGCAGACGGTGTAGAAATAGTTTGGCACCGTCGCAACCGGCGTGCTGCTCTGGTTGGTCGAGATCGGCTGCGCGGTGAAGCCGCCGCAGGTCAGGTTGGCGAAGCTGTCGCTGTAATAGGGATTGACCGCGTAATAATTGCCTGCGCTTCCCGGCAGGCCCTGCGCGGTCGCGTACTGGCCGGCGAACAGCGTCCCGTTGGCCGTGCTCTGCGCGATCGTCTTGTAGGTCTTGTCGTCGACCGTGTAGCGCGCGCCAAGCGTCAACGTCAGCCTGCTGTCGATCGTGTATGACGCCTGGCCGTAGAC
>CAXTNG010000485.1:0-1053 GCA_964245475.1 uncultured Sphingomonas sp.
TCCGAGCACAGGAACGCCACCCCCCGCGCGATCTCGTTCGCCTGGCCCAGGCGCCCGACCGGGATCTTCGCCACGATCTTCTCCAGCACGTCCGCCGGCACCGCCGCCACCATGTCGGTGTCGATATAGCCCGGCGCGATCGCATTGGCGGTGACGCCGAAGCGCGCACCCTCCTGCGCCAGCGCCTTGGTGAAGCCATGGATGCCGCTCTTCGCCGCGGCATAGTTCACCTGGCCGTATTGCCCCGCCTGGCCGTTGATCGAGCCGATCGAGACGATCCGCCCCCATTTGCGCTCGCGCATGCCGGGGAACACCGCCTTGGACATGTTGAAGCAGCCGCCGAGGTTGGTGTCGATGACCTCCTTCCACATCTGGTAGGTCATCTTGAGGATGGTTGTGTCGCGGGTGATGCCCGCATTGTTGACCAAGGCGTCGACCGGGCCGAGCGCCTCCTCGACCTGCTTCACGCCCGCCTGGCACGCATCATAGTCGGCGACGTCCCACTTGAACGCCTGGATCCCGGTGCGGTTCGAAAACTCCTGCGCCCGCTCGTCGTTGCCGGCATAATTGGCCGCCACATCGAAGCCCATGTCCTTGAGCGCGACGCTGATCGCCTCGCCGATGCCCCGACTGCCGCCGGTAACGATTGCTACGCGTGCCATGGGTGTCCTCTCCTTATGTTTGTTCGTGACGCTACGGAAACGTTGCCCACCCCGCAAGTTCCCGGCCCAGAATCAATCGGAGCATCGCGATCCCGATCGGTTCCGCGTTGAGGCACGGCAGATAGGCGAAGTCGGTGCCGCCCGCGGCGAGAAAGCTCTCCCGCCCGCGGATCGCCAGTTCCTCCAGCGTCTCCAGGCAATCGGCCGAGAAGCCGGGCGCGACCACCGCGACCCGGCGCGTCCCCGTCCGTGCCAGCGCCTCCAGCGTCTCGTCGGTCGCCGGCTCCAGCCACTTGGCGGTTCCGAAGCGCGACTGGAAGGTGACGGTCACCTCCTGTCCAAGCGCCTCGCCGAGCAGCCGCGCGGTCTTCTGGCAATGGCAGTTATAGGG
>CAXTNG010000485.1:1077-1962 GCA_964245475.1 uncultured Sphingomonas sp.
CTGCAACCGGTCCCCGATCGCCGGCCGCCCGTAGCGCATCGCCCAGTCAACGAGCACCCCGTCGCCGAACGCTCCCTTGAGCGCACCCGCCTGTGCCTTGGTGACCGCGGCGAGCGGCGAGCCGTCGGCGGTCCACACCTGCGCATAGGCATGCGCCGACTTCTTCGGTCGGGTATTGAGGATGATCCCGCGCAGGATCGGCTGCCAGGCGATCTTCGGGATCTCGATCACCCGCGGGTCGGACAGGAATTCGGCAAGGTAGCGCTTGACCGCGGGCGTGTCCGGACCGTCGGGTGTGCCGAGGTTGATCAGCAGCACGCCGACCTTGGGCTTGGGAATCGCAGGATGGTCGTCGGGCGGCGTCACCCGCCCGCCCTTAGCGGAAGCGTGCGGCTGCGAAAGCCGTTGCTCGCGAACAGCGCATTGGCGACCGCAGGCGCCACTGCGGGCACGCCCAGCTCGCTGACGCCCCCCGGCGCCTCGTCGCTTGCGATCAGCTCGACGGTGAGGTCGGGCGTGTCCGCGAGTCGCGGCAGCCCTAGCGCGCCGAACCCCCGTGCGTCGGCCAGGCCCTCGGTGAACCCTGTCGAGCCGCCGAGCGCATGGGCAAGACCGAAGATCAGCCCGCCCTCGACCTGCTGCCGCACTAGGTCCGGGTTGACCACCCGCCCGCAGTCCACCGCCGCCACCAGCCGGTCGACGACGATCCGTCCCGCGTCGGCATGCGCCTCGGCAAGCACCGCGATGTAGCTGCCTCGGAAGGCGTGGCACGCGATCCCCTGCCCGCTTCCTGCAACGCCGCCTTCCCAGCCGCCGAGCGCCGCGGCGGTCGATAGGCAGCGCGCCAGCCGCGGCTCATGCCCCAGCATGCCGATGCGGAACGAC
>CAXTNG010000485.1:1972-2353 GCA_964245475.1 uncultured Sphingomonas sp.
GCGCAGGGAGCGTACGGTCCCCCGTGCGACGCCGTCCACCCGATCAGGGGCGGCAGCGCGCCGGAGACGGCGTAAGGGTCCTTCGTGCCGGTGAGCGCCAGCCCGGTCAGCGCACCGGGCACGATCCGCCGTGCCAGCGCGTGCCCGGTTGCCGGCGCCGAGATCGCGGCGTGCCAGCCCAAGATCGCGCCCGTCGGCGACAGCCGCGCGGTCATCCTTGCACGGGCAGGCGGGCGGAAGCGGTCGTGCAGGCTCGCCTCGCCACGGCTCCAGATCAGGCTGACTGGGCGCCCGATCGCCTTTGCCAGAACCGCCGCCTGTGCTGCCGCGCCCGGCTCCAGCGCCGCGCCGAACGATCCGCCGATCAGCATGGGGTGCAGC
>CAXTNG010000486.1:0-2344 GCA_964245475.1 uncultured Sphingomonas sp.
AGTAGCGCCCGCGATCGAGCTCGAGCACCCAGTTGACGACATTGTCGAGGAAGTATCGGTCGTGGGTGACGAGGATGACGTTGCCGGTGTACTCCTTCAGGAAGTTCTCCAGCCAGGCGACGCTCTCGGCGTCGAGGTGGTTGGTTGGCTCGTCGAGCAGCAGGATGTCGGGCTTCTCCAGCAGCAGCCGGCACAGCGCGACGCGCCGTCGCTCGCCGCCCGACAGCTTGGTCACGTCGGCGTCGCCCGGCGGGCAGCGCAGCGCTTCCATCGCCTGCTCGAGCTGGCTGTCGAGCGCCCAGCCGTCGACCGCGTCGATCTTCGCCTGGAGCTCGCCCATCTCCTCCATCAGCGCATCGAAATCGGTGTCGTCCTGCGGATCGCCCATCTCGGCCGAGATGGCGTTGAACCGGTCGACCAGGTCCGCGATCGGGCGGACGCCGTCCTTGACGTTGCCCATCACGTCCTTGGTCGGGTCGAGCTGCGGCTCCTGCGCCAGATAGCCGACGCGCACGCCCTCCGCCGCCCAGGCCTCGCCCTGAAATTCGGGGTCGATGCCGGCCATGATCTTCATCAGCGTCGATTTGCCCGACCCGTTGGGGCCGATGATCGCGATCTTCGCCGACGGGATAAATTGCAGATGGATGTTGTTGAGGACGGGCTTGTTCGCGCCCGGGAAGGTCTTGGTCAGACCTTTCATGACATAGGTGTACTGGACGGCCATCGTGGGCTCGCGCTCCGTGTTTGGAAAGGCGGGGATTTCGCCCGCGCAGATAGCGACGGCAGCGCGGATTGGCAACGCGGGCAGGCTGCGCTTGCCGCAAAGGTGGCGGCGGTTACAAGGACGACCATGATAACTTACGCCATTCTTCCGCTGATGTTGCTCGCCGCTGCCCAGCAGCCTCAGCAGCCTCAGCCGCCGCAGCCGCCCAGCCCTGCCGCGCCGACCGCCACCCGGCCGCGTGCAACTCCCGCGGGAGTGCCGGTCGATCCGAAGATCGCCGCGCTGCGCGACAAGGCGCTCGGCGACGATACGGCCTATGCCATCGTCGAAGGGCTCACCACCGAGATCGGCCCGCGGCCGGACGGATCGCCACAGCAGGCCCGGGCACGGGAATGGGCGGTGGTGCGGCTGAGGGCGCTCGGCTTCCGCAACGTGCGGATCGAACCGTATATGCTCGAAAACGTGTGGGAGCGCGGCGTCGAGACCGCCGAGGTAGTCTCGCCGTACCCGCAGCCGCTGCGGCTTGCCGCGCTCGGTAATTCGGCCGCGACGCCGCCCGAAGGTCTGACCCTGCCGGTCGCCTATTTTGCGAGCTTCAACGACCTGGTGCTCGCGTCCGAGGGCAGCTTGGCCGGCAAGATCGCCTTCGTCTCCAACCAGATGGCACCGACGCAGGACGGGTCGAGCTACGGCAGTCAGGGCGCGGCGCGCTTCGTCGGGCCGAATGTCGCGGCGAAGAAGGGTGCGGCGGCGATCGTCATCCGCTCGATCGGCACGGATCACGGGCGCGGCCCGCACGCGGGCGGCACCACCTTCGAGGCCGGCGTGACGCCGATCCCCGCCGCCGCGCTGCCGGTCGCCGACGCCGAGAACCTCGAGCGGATGGTCAAGCTCGGCAAGCCGGTGGTGCTCCACCTCACCCTCACCCCGCGCAACGTCGGCACGCGCCAGTCAGGCAATGTCGTCGCCGAGGTGCCGGGCACCGATCCGAAAGCGGGCATTGTCCTGATCGGCGGGCACCTCGACAGCTGGGACCTGGGCACCGGCGCGATCGACGACGCCAGCGGTATCGCGATCACCACGGCTGCCGCCAAGCTGGTGATGGACGCCGGGCGGCCGCGGCGGACGATCCGCGTCGTCTGGTTCGGCGACGAGGAGACCGGCGGCTGGGGCGGTCAGGCCTATGCCAAGGCGCATGCCGGCGAGCGCCATGCGACCGCGAGCGAGAGCGATTTCGGCGCCGACCGCATCTGGCGCTTCGAGACCAACCTGCCCGCGACCGCCAAGGCGGTGGGCGATCGGTTGGCGACGGCGCTCGCGCCGCTGGGCATCGTCCGGGGCACCGGCATCGCCGGAGACGGCACCGACGTGGGGCCGACCATCCGCACGGGCGTCGCCGCGATCGACCTCAACCAGTCCGGCCTGCGCTATTTCGACTGGCACCATACGCCCGAGGCCACGCTCGCCCGGGTGGAGGCGCTGGTCCTGCCTCCGGTAGGGCTGCTGCTGCTGGGAGTGCTCGGGCTCGCGCTCCTCCGCCGCCTGCCGCGCACCGGCAAGAGCCTGATTGCGCTCGCCGTCGTCGGTCAGCTGGTGCTCGCCCTGCCGATCGTCGGCGCA
>CAXTNG010000487.1:0-2340 GCA_964245475.1 uncultured Sphingomonas sp.
CACCACGAAAGGACACAGGTAATGACGGACTGGTCGACCATCGAAGCGCTGCCGACGCATACAATCCTCTACCTCTTCGACGACGACCCCTATATCAACGCCAGGCTCAGCCTCGACGTTGCCGGCATCCACTTAGACTGGTCCAAGACCCACCTGACCCCGGACGCGGTCGAGGCGTTCGAGGCGCTCGCCAAGGCAGCCGACCTCGCCGGCAAGCGCGAGGCGCTGTTCGGCGGCGAGGTGGTCAATTTGACCGAAGGCCGCGCGGTCGAGCACACCGCCGAGCGCGGCGAGGGCAAGCCCGAGTCTGTCGCCACCGCGCGCGCCAGCCACCAGCGCATGCGCACGCTAATCGATGCGATCGAGACCGACGCGCTCGGTCCCGTCCGCCATATCCTCCACGTCGGCATCGGCGGATCGGCGTTGGGGCCTCACCTCCTCGTCGACGCGCTCGGCCGCGAGGACAAGCGCTACGACGTCGCGATCGTCTCCAATGTCGATGGCATCGCACTGGAGGACGTGTTCGAGCGCTTCGATCCCGCCGCAACGCTGCTGGTGGTCGCGTCGAAGACCTTCACCACCACCGAGACGATGATGAACGCGTCATCGGTACTGTCGTGGATGACCGAGCACAATGTCGAGGACCCTTACGGCCGCGTCATCGCGCTCACCGCGGCGCCCGACAAGGCGGTGGAATGGGGTGTCGACGAGACCCGCATCCTGCCCTTCGCGGAGAGCGTCGGCGGGCGCTACTCGCTCTGGTCGACGATCGGCTTCCCGGCCGCGATCGCGCTTGGCTGGGACGCCTTCTCCGAACTGCTCGAAGGCGCTGCCGAGATGGACCGCCACTTCCGCCTGGCCGCGCTGCACGAGAACGCTCCTGCGCTCGCCGCTTTTGCCGACCTCTATTACACCCAGGTTCGCGGTGCCGAGACCCGCGCGCCCTTCGCCTATGACGAGCGGCTGCGCCTGCTGCCGAGCTACCTCCAGCAGCTCGAGATGGAGTCGAACGGCAAGGGCGTGACCACCGACGGGCAGCCGGTCGGCCGCCCCACGGCGGCGATAACCTGGGGCGGGGTCGGCACCGACGCGCAGCATGCCGTGTTCCAGCTCCTTCACCAGGGCACCCACCTCGTCCCCGTCGAGTTCCTCGCGGTGATCGAGCCGC
Organism: uncultured Sphingomonas sp.; assembly: GCA_964245475.1. Lineage (GTDB taxonomy): Bacteria > Pseudomonadota > Alphaproteobacteria > Sphingomonadales > Sphingomonadaceae > Sphingomonas. The sequence continues at coordinate 1,169 of CAXTNG010000487.1, forward strand.
ACGACACGCTGAGCGAGGACCACCACCGCGCCCTTCTCCTCAACGCCTTTGCGCAGGGGGCGGCACTGATGAAGGGCAAGCACGCCGACGACCCCGCGCGCAGCTACTCGGGCGACCGCCCTTCCTCCACCCTGCTCCTCGACACCCTCGACGCGCGTACCTTGGGCGCGCTGATCGCCTTCTACGAGCACCGCGTCTTTGTGAACGGCGTCCTCCTCGGCATCAACAGCTTCGACCAGTTCGGCGTCGAGCTGGGGAAGGAAATGGCCAAGGCGGCGGAGAAGGGCGGCGGCGAGTTCGACCCGTCCACGACCGATCTGATCAAGCGGGCCGGACTGGACTGATACGTTCACCGCGCCTATGTGTATAAGCAGTGGAGTTCATACACATGCGAACCAACATTGAGATCGACGACGGCCTGATGCGCGAAGCCATGGAGGTGCTCGGCACCGGAACGAAGCGCGAGACCGTGGCAAAGGCACTGCAAGAGGCGGTTAGGATCAAGCGGCAAATTCAGGCGCTGGAGAGCCTGCGCGGCATCGGCTGGGATGGCAACGAGGCAGAGGTGCGTGGCAACAGGTACACTGTGGACGCATGAGGGTCGTCGTAGACTCGAGTGTTTGGATAGACTTGTTCGCCGATCGGGACACTATCGAGACCAGGAGCCTGCGCGTACTCCTCGACAACGAGCATCGGCTGCTGATCGGCGACCTGATTCTGGCTGAGGTACTCCAAGGCACGCGCGACGATCGGGACTTGAACCGTACACTGACCCGCTTCTCCGCGTTCGATCCGATCACCATTGGCGGACACGGGATCGCCGCTGAAGCGGCCCGGCACTACTACTACCTGCGTAGGCTAGGGATCACCATACGACGAACGATCGACGCGCTGATCGCGGCTCGGTGCATCCTGAACAATTTGCCCCTCCTCTACGTCGACCGTGATTTCCACCCGTTCGTGGAGCACCGCGGTCTGCGGTCAGCTCACGACCTCGTTCCCGGGATGTCCTGAATGCCCCACGACTACGACCTCTTCGTCATCGGCGCCGGCTCCGGCGGCACCCGCGCGGCGCGCGTCTCGGCGGCCTATGGTGCCAAGGTCGCGGTGGCGGAGGAGTATCGCGTCGGCGGCACCTGCGTCATCCGCGGCTGCGTGCCCAAGAAGCTGCT
>CAXTNG010000488.1:0-2025 GCA_964245475.1 uncultured Sphingomonas sp.
CGATCGCATAGCCCATCTTCTCGGGCCGCTCGCCGTGGAACACCATGCCGCCGACGATCGACAGCCCCAGCGCCAGCCCTGCACCGGCCAGCGTCCAGCCCGCGATCGTGTTGGTCCGATTGTCCATACCTGCTCACTAAGCCCCTGGTGTCGCGTGATCCCATAGAAAAGGCGGAACGCCGCCGCAAGCGCGCTTGCTCCGTGCGACTCACGCGCTTAACGCCACCCGCCCATGGAGAATTACGCCGCGCCCGCCCGCGCTCTGGTGGCCGAGATGGCGCGCGCCGCCGCCGCCGAGCCCGCCCGCACCGTCGCCTTCCAGGGTGCGCCGGGTGCCAACAGCCATGTCGCCGCGACCGAGGCGTTCCCCGATGGGCTGCCGCTCCCCTGCTTCGACTTCGCCGACGCGATCGATGCGGTGAAGGACGGACGCGCCGATTGCGCGATCATCCCGATCGAGAATTCGTTGCACGGCCGCGTCGCCGACATGCATTTCCTGCTTCCCGAATCGGGGCTGGTGATCACCGGCGAGCATTTCCTGCCGATCCGCCATGCGCTGATGGGGCTGGGGCCGCGCGACGGCGTCCGGCAGGCGATGAGCCACCCGCAGGCACTGGGGCAGTGCCGCCACTGGCTCAAGGCGCACGGGATCGAGCCGGTCTCCTATCCGGACACCGCGGGCGCGGCGGCGGTGGTGGCGGAGCGGCAGGACCCCACGCTCGCAGCGCTCGCCCCCGCGCCCACCGCGGCGGTCTATGGGCTCAAGGTGCTCGCCGGCGACATCGCCGACGCCGAGCACAACACGACGCGCTTCGTGACGCTGGCACGCGGCGGACGGCCGCCGGTGGGCGACGGCCCATGGATGACGACGCTGATCTTCGAGGTGAAGAACGTGCCCGCCGCGCTCTACAAGGCGATGGGCGGCTTCGCGACCAACGGCGTCAACATGACCAAGCTGGAAAGCTACCAGAAGAACGGCAGCTTCGCGGCGACCGAATTCTACGCCGACGTCGACGGCAAGCCGGGCGAAGCGCATTTCGACCGTGCGATCGAGGAGCTGGGCTTCCACGCGAAATGGGTGCGGCTGCTGGGGACGTACCGGCAGGCACGGGCGCGGGGGTAGCCATGATGCCGCACCTGTCACCAGCCCTCGTCCCCGGGCTTGTTGACGGGGGTAAAAGCGCGCCGAAGCGGTGCTCGCAGGTGTCCGCAATGAGGCGGCAAGAGGCTATCCGCTCGCCGCCGCTCGCGCTCGTTCGCCCAGCCGCTCAAGCGCCGCCCCATGGAGCGCCGCGTTCGCCGCCAACACACCGAATGCCTGTGGTCGAGGCTGGTTGAAGGCGAGCGGCGCGCCCAGCCCGTCGGTCACTACCGCTCCCGCCTTCGTCGCGACCAGCGCCGCGGCGGCGATGTCCCATTCGTTGCCCCAGCGCTGCGTTATGACCAGATCGGCTTCGTCGGCAGCGATCATCGCGATGCGGAGCGCGATCGAATTAGGCCTGGCGACCGCGACGAGGTCGCGGTCCGCTTTCGGCAGGACGTCGACCGACACGCGGGCGCCGGCGAGTTCGGTGCGCGTCGAGGCGCAGAGCGGCACGCCGTTGCGGGTCGCCCCTCCACCGGCCCACGCCAGCCATACCTCGCCCCGCGCCAGCGCGTCGAGGACGCCGATCACCGGCTGGCCGTCCTCGACCAGCGCCACCGACACGCACCAGCCGGGGCGGCCGCGAATATAGTCTCGGGTGCCGTCGATCGGGTCGACCACCCACACCCTTCGCCGCTCCAGCCGCACCAAGTCGTCCGCGGTCTCCTCCGACAGCCAGCCGGCGTCGGGGAGCAGCGCGGTCAGCGCCTCGCGCAGCATCGCGTCGACTGCCAGATCGACCTCACATACCGGATGGCCCGGCGCCTTTTCCCAGCGGCGGAAGTCGGTGCGCCAGCGGGCGAGGGCCAGCCGCCCCGCCTCGTGCGCGATCGCCGCGACCTCCGCTAGGAGATCAGCCACCCGCGACGGTCATACCGTCG
>CAXTNG010000488.1:2035-2318 GCA_964245475.1 uncultured Sphingomonas sp.
GGCACGTTGACGCCGTAGCGGAATTCCAGGTCGTTGGCGGGCGTGAGCGCGCGGAACATATCCTTCAAATTGCCCGCGATGGTGAACTCTGCTACGGAGCCGGCGACCTCGCCGTCGACGATGCGGAACCCCGCGGCGCCCCGGCTATAGTCGCCGGTCACGCCGTTCACCCCCTGGCCGATCAGCTCGGTAACGAGAACGCCCTCGGCGATATCGCCGATCAGCGTCGCCACCGGCACATCGCCCGCCTCGAGGTACAGGTTGCTGGTCGACACCCCCGGCG
>CAXTNG010000489.1:0-2313 GCA_964245475.1 uncultured Sphingomonas sp.
GCGCGAAGTGGGAGGCCTCTTCCTCGCCACGCTGGAACAGGAACTGCACCAGCCCCCCGGGCTGCCCGACCTCGCCGATCACGAAACGGTCCTCGCCGACGGGGGTCAGCGCCAGCGTCTGGCTAATCATCTGGTCGGAGGTGATGTTACGCGCTGTCATCTCGAGAGCGAGCGCGGCGTTTGCGGGAAGAACCGTCGCGCGCGTATGATTGGTGTAGGTTCCCCAATAACGGGCGAGGTGGCCAGCTTCGCGTGGCTCCAGCGCGCCGGGGCCCATGGGCCGCAAGCGCGCACCGAACTCTTCCGACATGATCTCGTCGCCGAAGCCCACGAGAAGGCGCTGCGCGCCTCCCGCGACGTTCGCTAAGATCGACAGCGCGAATTCCCGCTCGGGAGAGAATGCGACCACAGCGTTCTGCCCGACCGTCTGCCCCGAGGCGCATATCAGTGCGCCGCCATCGATGGGGACGCTGGCCCAGCCCATCAGCACCGGAGTGTCGTTGGGAGGCAGGCGTCGGCCGCCATCCCGCATTTCCTCGCACGAACTCGCGCGGATCAGAGGCGTGCCGCGGGCGGTCACCTCTGCGGGAAGATGAAGCAGGGCGAACCGCATTAGGTCGGTCGCCGTCATCGTTAGCGAGGCCCCCGATGCGCTCATGCAATGCGGGAGCCGCAGTTCCTTCATGACCTTAAAGGCGCCATCGGCGGTCGCTTCGTGCCCGACCGCCGTGCGGAAACGTGCGATATCGTGGGTGTAGAAGCCGAACCGCCGCATGCCGAGCGGCAGAAGCAGCCTTTCCCTCAGGACATCCTCATAGAAGCGTCCGGTCACCGCCTCGACGATCCTTCCGGCGACGCAGTATGCGGTCGAGCTGTAGCCGCGCATCGTTCCCGGGGCGAACAGGAGCGGCAGCGACGCGCAGGCGTCGACGTATCGGGCGAGCGAAGTGGGGTCGGGTCCGAGGTCCGCGAAGAAGTCGCCGGCGATGCCACTTGTGTAGTCAAGCAACGTCCGGATCGTCAGTGAGGCGGGCGGAGCGGCATCAGCTACTCGGAATCCCGGAAGGTGGCAGGCGACTGGATCGTCCAGCCCAAGCAACCCCTCGTCGCGGAGCATCAGGATCATCGTCGCGGTGAAGGCCTTTGTGATGGACCCGATCTGGAACACGCTGTCCACATCGGCAGCGACGGCGGTATCGAAATTTACCATACCCGCGGCGGCCGCAGACCAGCGTCCGCGATGCCACACCGAGACCGACGCGCCCGGCACGCCTGTTTCGGCGATTGCGCGTGCCAACTTTGCCTCGAGAACAGGATCGATCTCGGCGTCGAGCGCAGGAGTTGAGTTGTTGCGTGAAGTGTCCACAGGCCTAACGCTACACCAAGTTTCCCAGGTGGTGCAATCTATTCATATAAGAATAACTGCGCTAAGGAGCGTATCGGATTGTGCGGCCTTCGGAGAGTGGAGCGCTGCGGGCGGGTGGGGAGTGTCTTGAGGGTTCGCGAGTTCTCGGAGTTGCGCCTAGACGGAACCGATTTGTATTGGATCGAGCGCGACGGCGCCGGTGCTTGCGCCCGTATACTCCGTCGCCGCAAAGACGGCCGCATCCTGCCTGTCACTCTCCCGGACCACGATGTTGGAACGACGGTCCACGGCTACGGAGGCGGCGCGTACGCCGTTCGCTCCGGGACGCTGACTTATGCTGAGCGGGGTTCGGGCCTGCTTTTTCGTCAGAAGGGTGACGAACGCATCCCCATTGGCTTGTCGGGCACTCGATATGCCGACTGGACGCTTGATCCGTGGACGAGCCGCCTGGTGGCCGTGGCTGTCGCCCCCGGCAGCGACGCCGATCACTTGGCGTCCGTGGCCATTTCTGGAGTGGACGGTGGACCCGACCTTTTCCGGCTCGATGGCTACCTCGCCTGTCCTCGCTTCTCTCCGGACGGCGCGAAGCTGGCGTTCATCGCTTGGGAACCGCCCCAGATGCCCTGGCTGTCCACGCGCCTCGTCGTGGCGGACCTAACACCAGAAGGGTGCTTGGCCCGATGGGAGATCGTCGAAAACGGCAGCTCGCTCGCGGAGCCGTGCTGGTCGCCCGATGGAGCCCTTCACGTCCTCTCCGACCGGACCGGCTACTGGCTCCCGCACAAGGTGGAACGCGGCCGGACGGCCGCGGTCGCGGAACTGCCGTTCGACTGCGGAGCCGGCCGGATGACGCTGGGGGAATGCAGCTACGGCTTCCGCTCCGGTCGGGAACTCGTCGCGGTGGCAACGCGTGACGGCGCGGACTCGATCGTGGTCATTGACACCGT
>CAXTNG010000490.1:0-744 GCA_964245475.1 uncultured Sphingomonas sp.
GCCTTCGCCGGGCTGCACAAGTTCGCCGGGCACCGGCAGCGGCGGCTGACCGTCGCTGAGATGGCGCAGATCGCGGGACGCGCCGGGCGGCACCAGCGCGACGGCACCTTCGGCGCTTTGGTCGACGAAGGGCCGGGCGCGTTCGGGCCGGAGGAGGTGCTGGCGATCGAGCAGCACCGCTTCCCGAGGCTCGACTTCCTCTACTGGCGCGAGGGCGAGCCCGATTTCGCCAGCATCGACGCGCTGGTCGCGAGCCTGGAGCGGCGGCCGGAGCCCGGCGTGCTGCGCGGGGCGCCGCAGGCGATCGACCTGGGCGTGCTCAAGCGGCTGGCCGACGAGCCGTGGGTGCGCGATCGGGCAAGCGGCCCCGGCATGGTCGCGCGGCTGTGGGCAGCGTGCGGCATCCCCGATTTCGGCAAGGCGGGGCTCGACCCGCATGCGCGCTTCGTCGCGCGGGTATTCGGACATCTGTCGGAGGGCCACGGCCACCTGCCGCACCAATGGTTCGCCGACGAGATCGCGCGGCTCGACACGATCGCGGGCGATGTCGAGACGATCGCGGGGCGGATCGCGCACGTTCGCACGCCTATATCGCGCAGCGTGGCGACTGGCTCGCCGACCCCGCGCACTGGGCCGAGCGGACGCGGGCGATCGAGGAGCGGCTGTCCGACGGGCTGCACGCAGGCCTGCCCCAGCGCTTCGTCGACAAGCGCACCACCGCGCTGATCCGGCAGATCGGCGCGG
>CAXTNG010000490.1:754-2253 GCA_964245475.1 uncultured Sphingomonas sp.
TGGTCGAGGAGCACCCGCTCGGGCGCTTGCACGGCTTCCGCTTCGTGCCCGAGCAGGGCGCGCGGGCGGCGGACATGCGGCTGCTGCTCGCTGCCGCCGAGAAAAGGCTCGCGGGCGAGCGGGCGCGGCGGGCGGCTGCGCTGGTTGCGGCGGAGGATGCGGCGCTGTCGATCGAGGCGGACGGGATGATCGTCTGGCAGGCGCACCCGGTCGCCAGGCTCGTTGCCGGACGCTCGCTGTCGACGCCGCGCATCGAGCTGCACCGCGACCTCGACTGCCTGGAGCCCCGCGCCCGGGCCGGGGTGCTGGCGCGAGTCGAGCGCTGGCGAGACGCGATGCTGGCGCGCAAGGCCGGTGGGCTGCTGCGGCTGGCCGAGATCGCGCGCGACCCGCAGGCGACGCCGGCGCTGCGGCAGGTGACGCAGGCGGTCGAGGCGGCGGGCGGAATTGCGGAGCGGCTGCCGCTGCGGGGGCCGGTCGAGGCGCTGGCACCCGAGGAGCGCCGGCGGTTGCGCGCGGCGGGACTAACGATCGGCGCGCTCGACCTGTTCATGCCGGCGCTGTTGAAGCACGAGGGCGCGCGCTGGCGGCGGATGCTGCTGGCATTGCGCGACGCCATGCTGCCGATACCCCCGGAGGGCGCGACCGTGCTGCCGCGCGACGCGCCTGCTGCCATGCCGTCGGCCGGATTTCGGCCGCTGGGGCTGCAGGCGGTGCGGATCGACCTGGTCGAGCGGATCGCGCGCGCGGCACACGAGGCGCGAAAGGGCCGCGCCCCGTTCGCGCCCGATCCGGCGCTGGCGCAGTCGATGGGACTGGAGCCGGCGACGCTCGACCGCCTGATGGTGGAGCTGGGCTTCAAAGGGTTGAAGGGCGATAGCCCGCGCTGGGTATGGCGCGGGCGCCCGCCGGCACGGCCGCAGCCAGTGGTGGTCAGGCCCGGCAATGCCTTCGCGGAGCTCGCCGGGCTGGTCGCGCGTGGCTGAGGCCGCCCAAGCCGCGGCCATGCGGCTCGACCGGTTCCTGTGGTTCACGAGACTGGCCAAGACGCGCTCCGCCGCGCAGGCGATCGCCGCCGAGGGGCGGATGCGCATCGACGGGCGCGCGGTCGACCGGGCGCACACGGCGGTCAGGGTCGGCAACGTGCTCACCTTCGTCTGCAACGGCCGAGTCCGCGTGGTGCGCGTTGCCGCGCTGCCGCCCCGGCGCGGGCCGGCGCCCGAAGCCCGGCTTTGCTATGACGAAGTCGAAGAAGGGGCCGTCCTTGACGCATCCGGGAACCCCGCATAGGCGCGTCGCGTTCGCGCTCCCGAGGTTTCCCGGCCCATGACCTACGTCGTCACCGACGCCTGCATCCGCTGCAAATATATGGACTGCGTCGAGGTCTGTCCGGTGGACTGCTTCTACGAGGGCGAGAACATGCTTGTCATCAATCCGTCCGAGTGCATCGACTGCGGCGTGTGCGAGCCCGAATGCCCGGCCGAAGCGATCCTGCCCGA
>CAXTNG010000491.1:0-2249 GCA_964245475.1 uncultured Sphingomonas sp.
CGAGGTCGGCGACGAGTTTTTACACACCGTCGGCAACCGGCCGCTGCCGGGCGGGCGGATGGACCGGCAGGCGGCGCTGCACTTCGGGGTGGGACTGGGCGCCTTCTCGGTGATCCTGATGGGGCTCGCGCTCAACCTGGTCGCGGCGGCGATCCTGGCGGTGTCGATCCTGTTCTACGTGCTGGTCTATACTGTCTGGCTCAAGCGGCGGACGCCGCAGAACATCGTTATTGGCGGGGCCGCGGGCGCGTTTCCGCCGCTGATCGGCTGGGCAGCGGCGACCGGCGATGTCGCCACGCTGCCGCTGCTGCTGTTCGCGCTGATCTTCCTGTGGACGCCGCCGCATTTCTGGGCGCTCGCGCTGTTCGTCGAGATCGATTACGCGAACGCGGGCGTGCCGATGCTGCCGGTGGTCGCGGGGGAGCGAGCGACGCGTGCCCAGATCGGGCTGTACACGATCCCGATGGCCTTGGTCGCCGTCGCGCCCTGGCCGCTCCACCTCGCGGGCACGCTCTATGGCGTGGTCGCGCTGGCTGCGACCGCCGTGTTCGGCTGGCTGGCTTGGGTGGTGGCGACGCGGCGGCCGGTGCCGCAGGATGTGATGGTGCCCGAGAAGCGCCTGTTCAGATATTCGATCATCTACCAGTTCGTCCTGTTCGGCGCGCTGGTCATCGACCGGTGGGTGGCATGAATCTCCAGGACGAAATCCGCCGGCGCCAGAAGGCGCGGGCGACGATCATGGCCGTGCTGCTCGGCGCGTTCGTGATCCTCGTGTTCGCGATCTCGATCGCCAAGATCCGCGCGGGGATGCCCCACCGGTGACCCGCCAGCAGCGCACCGCCGGGCTCGCGGTGCTGTTCATCTGCTTCATGACCGGGCTCGCCTGGGCGAGCGTGCCGCTCTACCGCCTGTTCTGCCAGGCGACCGGGCTGAACGGCACGACCCAGCGCGGCAGCCGGGCGCCCGGCGCGGTGAACAGCCAGGTCCGGATCGATTTCGACGCCAACGTCAGCCCGAAGCTGCCGTGGAGCTTCCAGCCCGAGAACCCGCACGAGACGGTCGACATCGGCGCGCGCGACATGGTGTTCTTCACCGCGACCAACCGATCGGCCAAGCCGCTGACCGGCACTGCGACCTTCAACGTCACGCCGGCCGCAGCGGGCAAGTACTTCACCAAGATCCAGTGCTTCTGCTTCACCCAGCAGACGCTCGCCCCCGGCGAGACCGCGCGAATGCCGGTGATCTTCTTCGTCGACCCGAAGATGCTCGCCGACCCCGATGCGCGGGACATCGAGACGATCACGCTGTCCTATACGTTTTACCCGGTGGATTCCGGGAAAAGCGCAAGCTAGAGCAGCCGGAACAAGCCACGCAGGGAAGCACCATGGCCGGCGCGAAGAACCACGATTACCACATCCTGCCACCTTCGATCTGGCCGCTGGTCGGCTCGTTCGCGGCACTGGTGATGGCATCCGGCGGGATCGCCTGGATGCACGGCGGCCATGTCGACAAGCCCAATGGAGGGGGCTGGATCTTCTTCATCGGTCTGGCGGGCGTGCTGTTCACCATGTACTCGTGGTGGGCGCAGGTGGTGAAGGAGGCGCATCAGGGCGACCACACGCCGGTCGTCCAGCTCCATTTCCGCTACGGCATGATCCTGTTCATCGCGTCCGAAGTGATGTTCTTCGTCGGCTGGTTCTGGGCGTTCTTCGACTTCTCGCTGTTCCCGACCGCGATGAGCTTCGTCGACGGGCAGGTCGAGCGTGCCGCCGAGGGCGCCGCGGCGGTTGCCGCGCAATGGCCTCCCAAGGGGCTGGAGGTGATCAACCCCTTCGCCTTCCCGCTCTTGAACACGATCATCCTGCTGACCAGCGGCACGACCGTGACCTGGGCGCACCATGCGCTGATCCACGGCCAGCGCGGCGGCGAGAAGACCGGGCTGTGGGGGATGCTCGGCGTCGGCAATCGCGACGGCGTGCTCAAGGGGCTGTGGCTGACGATCCTGCTCGGCATGCTGTTCACGTCGATCCAGGCGTATGAATATGCGCACGCGCCCTTCCCCTATAAGGGGATCAACTACGGCGCGTCCTTCTTCATGGCGACCGGCTTCCACGGCTTCCATGTGCTGATCGGCACGATCTTCCTGATCGTCTGCCTGATCCGCGCGTACAAGGGCCACTTCACCCCGCGTCACCATTTCGGCTTCGAGGCGGCCGCCTGGTATTGGCATTTCGTCGACGTGGTGTGGC
>CAXTNG010000492.1:0-2239 GCA_964245475.1 uncultured Sphingomonas sp.
AGCTTCAAAGAGGTTCACGAGCAGGCGGACGCGGTCGCCCGGGCGCTGGTGGCGGGAGGCGTCCGCAAGGGCGACCGCGTCGGCATCGCGATGCGCAACTCCCCGAGCTGGATCGCGCTGTACATGGGGATCGTCACCGCGGGCGGGATCGCCTGCCTGCTCAACGGCTGGTGGCAAGGCGATGAGTTGGCCGCGGCGATCGGCGATGTCGGCTGCGGGCTGGTCTTCGCCGACGGACCCCGGGCGAAGCGGCTGGCGGGGGCGGACGCACGCGTCGTCGCGATCGACGATACCTTGCCGCTTGCCGAGGCGCTCGCCGACGTGACCGCGGCGGCGGGCGGGGCGGCGCTGCCCGATGTCACGGGCGAGGACGATGCGACGATCCTGTTCACCTCGGGCTCGACGGGGCAGAGCAAGGGCGCGCTGTCCGACCATCGCGCGGTGATCCAGGGAACCTTCAACTTCCTCGCGTCGGCGCTCACCATGCTGGCGATCGCGACCAGGGAGGGCAGGGCGCCGGAGGGACAACCAGCGACCCTGCTCAGCCTGCCGCTCTTCCACGTCACCGCCGAGGTGCCGGTGTTCCTGCAGAGCTTCGCGATGGGCAGGAAGCTGGTACTGATGCCCAAATGGGATGCCGAGGAGGCGATGCGGCTGATCGGCGTCGAGAAGGTGACCTATTTCGTCGGCGTGCCGCTGATGAGCTTCGAAATGCTCACCCATCCCAAACGCTCTCGGTACGACCTGTCGACGGTCACCGACTTCGCCGCGGGCGGGGCGCCGCGGCCGGAGGAGCATGTGCGGCGCATCCACGAGGAGATGGAGGGCGCGCCCTTGATCGGCTACGGCCTCACGGAGACCAATGCGGTCGGCACGGGCAACTGGCGCGGGAACTACCTTGCCAAGCCGAGTTCGGCAGGGCGGCCGTCGCTGCCGCTGGTTGAGATCGGCATCCTCGACGATGCGGGCGTGCCGCTGCCGCAGGGCGCACGCGGCGAGGTCGCGATCCGGTCGGTGGCGAACTTCAAGGGCTATTGGAACAACCCGGCCGCGACCGCGGCGGCGATCACGCCCGACGGCTGGTTCCGCTCAGGCGACATCGGCTACCTCGACGAGGACGGCTACCTGTTCATCGTCGACCGCAAGAAGGACATCATCATCCGCGGCGGCGAGAACATCTCGTGCCAGGAAGTCGAGGCGGCGCTCTACGCGCATCCGCAAGTGGCGGAGGCGGCGGTGTTCGGCCTTGCCGACGAGCGGCTGGGCGAGGTGCCGGCGGCGATCGTGTCGCTGCGCGGGGAGGGCTGCGACGCGGGCGTGCTGCAGGCGTTCCTCGGTGAGCATATCGCCGCATTCAAGGTGCCGCAGCGGATTTGGATTGCCGACGGTCCCTTGCCGCGGCTGGGGACGGAGAAGATCGACAAGGTGGCGCTACGCGCCAAGTACCGCGCGCTTGCGGCCACGGAGGCGATGGACTGAACCGACGGAGGTTCCTGATCGGCGGCGGGGTCGGCGTCGGGCTGGTCGTCGCCTGGGGGCTGTGGCCGCGGCGTTATGCGCCCAACCTCGTGCTCAACCCGGGCGAGCATGGCTTTGGCGCGTGGCTCAAGATCGGCAGCGACGGGCATGTCACGGTCGCGGCGCCGCAGGCGGAGCATGGCCAGGGCAGCTGGACGGCGCTGCCGCAGATCGTCGCCGATGAGCTGGGTGCGGACTGGCGGACGGTGGGAGTCGAGCCGGCGCCGGCAAATCCGCTCTATGCCAATCCGCTCGCACTGGAAGAGCTGCTCGAGGGGGTGCTGGACCGGATGCCGCGCGAATGGGTGCGGCGCGAAGGGGGGACGCTGACTGGCGGGTCGACCTCGGTCAGGATGTTCGAGGAGGCATGCCGCCAAGCGGGTGCGGCGGCGCGGACGCTGCTGGCGCAGGCGGCGGCAAAGCGCTGGGGCGTGGACTGGCAGCGTTGCGAGGCGCGCGAGGGGTTCGTCGTGCATGGCGCGAAGCGGCTGCGCTTTGCCGAACTGGCGGAGGAGGCGGCGGGCGGAACGGTGCCCGATCCGCTGCCGATCGGGGTCGGCGGGGCGGGCAAGCTGATGGGGCAATCGGTCGCGCGGATCGATGCGCCCGCCAAGGTCGACGGCTCGGCCAACTTCGCCGGCGACGTGCGGCTGCCCGACATGGTGCATGCGGCGGTGCGCGCGGGGCAGGCGGGCGCGCGGCTGGTGTCGGCCGACCGGGC
>CAXTNG010000493.1:0-2224 GCA_964245475.1 uncultured Sphingomonas sp.
GGACAATCTGCTCGGGGTGCAGTTCCACCCGGAGAAGAGCCAGCGCTATGGGCTGGAGCTGCTCCGCCGCTTTCTCGACTGGCGGCCATGACCCTCATCGTCTTCCCCGCGATCGATCTGAAGGCCGGCCAGGTCGTCCGCCTTGCCGAGGGCGACATGGCGCGTGCCACAATCTACGGCGACGACCCCGCGCATCAGGCGCGGCTGTTTGCCGAAGCGGGTGCCGGCCATCTTCACGTCGTCGACCTCGACGGCGCCTTTGCAGGGGAAAGCCGCAACGGTGATGCGGTCCGCGCGATCGTCGCCGCGTTCCCGGGCCACGTTCAGCTCGGCGGCGGCATCCGCACGCCCGAGAGCGTCGAAGGCTGGTTCGAGGCCGGCGTCGCACGCGTCGTGATCGGCACCGCCGCGCTCGAGAACCCGGATTTTGTGCGCAGCATGGCCGCAGCATTTCCCGGCGGCATCGTCGTCGCCGTCGATGCGAAGGACGGCATGGTCGCGACCCGCGGCTGGGCCGACGTGTCGAACGTGAGCGTGATCGACCTGGCGCGCCGCTTCGAGGATGCGGGTGTCGCGGCGCTGCTCTTCACCGACGTCGGCCGTGACGGGCTGCTCAAGGGCTGCAACGTGCAGGCGACGGTGGACCTTGCCCGCGCCGTCGACATCCCCGTTATCGCCAGCGGCGGCGTCGCCGGGATAGCCGACATCCACATGCTCGCAGTGCATGCTCGGGACGGCATCGAGGGCGTGATCACCGGCCGCGCGCTCTACGACGGCCGGCTCGACCTCGCCGCGGCGCTGAACGTGGCGGCCGCGGCGTGACACTCAGCCCTGGTGGATGGCCTTGGTGACGCAATAGGTGTCGAAGCCCTCGGTCCCGCCCTCCGAGCCGAAGCCTGAATCCTTCACCCCGCCGAACGGCGCATCGGCGGTGGAGATATTGAATGTGTTGATGCCCACCATTCCCGATTCGATCGCGTCGCCCAGCCGGTTGGCGCGGCGGCCGTTTTCGGTGAAGGCGAAGGCGGCAAGCCCGTAGGGCAGCCGGTTCGCTTCGGCGATCGCCTCGTCCTCGGTCCTGAACGGGCGCGAGACCGCCACCGGCCCGAACGGCTCGGAGGACATGATGTCGGCATCCAGCGGCACGTCGGCGAGCAGCGTCGGCTGGAAGAAATACCCGCTGTCGCCCCGCTCGCCGCCGGCCAGCGCGCGGGCGCCCTTCGCCTTGGCATCATCGACCAGCGCCGCGATCGCGTCCGGGCGGCGGCGGTTGGCGAGCGGGCCCATCCGCGTCGCCGGGTCCATGCCGTCGCCGACCGGCAGCCTGCCGGTCCGCTCGGCGAAGCCAGCGAGGAACGCCTCGTAGACCGGCTCCTCGACATGGAAGCGCGTCGGCGACACGCACACCTGCCCCGCATTCCTGAACTTCTGCAGCACCACGGCATCGAGCGTCTTGTCGAGCTCGCAATCGGCGAAGATCAGCACCGGCGCGTGCCCGCCCAGCTCCAGCGTAATCCGCTTCATCCCGTCCGCCGCCAGCCGCATCAGGTGCTTGCCGACCGGGACCGAGCCGGTGAAGCTCACCTTGCGGATCACCGGCGAGCCGAGCAGATGGCGGCTGACCTGATCGGGCACCCCGAACACCAACTGAGCCGCGTCGGCGGGCAGCCCGACGTCGACCAGGCAGCGGAACAGCTCGCTGGTGCAGCCCGGTGTCTCCTCGGGCGGCTTGGCGATGACCGAACAGCCCGCCGCCAGCGCGGGCGCAAGCTTCTTGGCGAGCAGATAGACCGGGAAGTTCCACGGCGAGAGCGCCGCGACCGGGCCGACCGGCTGCTTGACCACGATCGAGCGCTGGCCTGCGGGGCGGACGAGCACGCGGCCATAGGCGCGCTTCGCCTCCTCGGCGTACCAGTCGAACATCTGCGCCGCGCCTATGACCTCCCCCTTCGCCTCGGCGAGCGGCTTGCCCTGCTCGCGGGTCAGCAGCGTCGCGATCCGGTTCGTCCGCTCGCGCATCAGCGCCGCCGCGGCGTGGAGGATCGCGGCACGCTTCTCGACATCGGTATCGCGCCATTGGACGAAGCCGCGCGCGGTCGCCGCCAGCGCCGCATCGAGGTCGGCGGCGCTGGCGAAGGGCACCTCGGCGATCGCGTCGCCGGTAGCCGGATTGTATACCGGTCCGGCATCGCGCCACTCGCCGCGGGCCCAGGCACCGGCGACG
>CAXTNG010000494.1:0-908 GCA_964245475.1 uncultured Sphingomonas sp.
CCGGTACCCACAGCGTCTCCTGCGGCATCCGAAGGCATCTTCGACCGTCTGCTCGCCGCCAGCGGGCTGGAACGGCGCGACATGGGCGCGCGGACGCCCGAGACGGTGGTCGACACGATCGGCCAATTGCTCCGCCAAACCGCCGATGGCCTGTTCAAGCTGCTCGAGGCGCGCACCCGCGTCCGCCACCAGTTCGGCGTCGGCGCGCAGGTCACCACTTTCCAGAGCGCCGGCAACAACCCGCTCAAATGGACCCGCTCGCCCGATCAGGCGCTCAAGCAGATGATCGGCGAGCCCGGCCACGGCTTCCTCGAAGGCACGCAGGCGGTGCGCGGCGCCTTCGAGGACCTGCAGGCGCACGAAATGGCGATGATGGCCGCGATGCAGGAGGCGATGCAGGCGACGATCAAGCGCTTCGCCCCCGACACGATCCGCAGCCGGATCAGCGCCAGGGGCTGGCTCACCTCGGTGCTCCCCGGCAGCCGCGACGCGACGCTGTGGCGCGCCTATGAATCCGAATTCAGCGCGTTTGCCGACGAAAGCGAGGCGGCCTACCTCGATCTCTTCGCCAAGCAGTTCAAGAAGGCCTACGAGCGTATCGTCAGCCAGACGTAGAGGTAGCTGCCATGGGAATGCCCGCCGCACGCATCACCGACATGCACGTCTGCCCGATGGTGACGGGCGTGGTGCCGCACGTCGGCGGCCCGATTGCGCTCGGCTGCTTCACCGTGCTGACCGGCATGCTCCCCCAGGCGCGCGTCGGCGACATGGCGGTCTGCGTCGGCCCGCCCGACGTCATCGCGCTCGGCTCGTTCACTGTCCTCGTCGGCGGCCCCCCCGCCGCCCGCCTCGGCGACCTCACCGCCCACGGCGGCACGATCGTGCTCGGCCTGCCGACGGTGCTGATC
>CAXTNG010000494.1:918-1938 GCA_964245475.1 uncultured Sphingomonas sp.
CGTGACAGGCGTGAAGTGCCGCTCCGCAGCCGTCACGACATCCGCGATAGTGTCAACTTGGTGTCAACTTCGACGCCTCAGCCTGTCGGCGCCCCGGCGTGCAGCGCTTCCAGTTCGCCAGACGCCCGTGCCTGCCGGCCATAGACCAGATCGACTGGCCGATTGCGGATATCCCTTGGCCAAGCCCTTGGACCTCCCCCGCATCGGCCACCCGTCACATCGCCGGCCGCAACCCTAGCGCCGTCGCCTCCTCCGCCGACAGCACCACCACCGTGGTATTGTCCGGCGCCCCGCCCTCCAGCGTCTCGGCGATCAGCCGGTCGGCGGCCGCGTCGATCGAGCCCGAGGACAGGATCTCGGCCATCCGCGCGTCAGTGACGCATTTGGTCAGCCCGTCGCTGCACAGCAGGTAGCGGTCGCCCGGCTGCGCCTTCTCGACGCGGGTCTCGTGGCGGAGGTTGGGCTCGGTCCCGACCGCGCGGCTGAGCACATGGCCCATCGGATGGGTCTCCGCCTCCTCGGCCGTAAGCGAGCCGCGGTCGACCAGGTCCTGCACCAGAGTATGGTCGCGGGTGAGCTGCGCGAGCGCGCCGCCGCGCAGCCGGTAGATGCGGCTGTCGCCGACCCAGATCAGCAGCACGTCGTCGGCGTCGCAATGGACGATCACCGCGGTGGTGCCCATCTGCTTGCCCGCCGCGACCGCCGCCTCGTTGATCGCCCGTTCGAGCAACGCGACATCGACGGTCTCGCTCTCGACCAGCGGCGCGCCGCCGGTGCCGAGCCACCAGGCCGACACCGCCGGCGCATCCCCGCCCGCGAGCGGGTCGACCGAGGCGGCGATCGTGTCCACCGTCGCGTCCGCATCGGCATGGCCCGCCAGCGCGGCGTAGATCGCCGCGTCGACCGCCTCCCCCGCCTGCGCCGCATGCCCCCATGCCGCCACCGCGTCGCCTGCGACGCCCGCCGCGACCGGGAACAGCCGCCCGGCGCGCTCGACCCAGGGCGCGCCCGCGCCGTGCG
>CAXTNG010000494.1:1948-2224 GCA_964245475.1 uncultured Sphingomonas sp.
CGCCCGGTTCCCCTCCTGGATCGCGTGGACGATCGCCGCGCCGCGCGCGTTGCGGTTGATGCGCAGGTCGAGGCGCTCGAATTGCGCCACCAGCGTCTGCGACGCCCATTGGCCGTTGTCGTGCCCGCCCATGCCGTCCGCGACCACCCACAAGGCGATTTCGTCGCGCGCGAGCATCGCATCCTCGTTCGCCTTGCGTACCAGCCCGACATGGGTGCGCGGCGCGGAACGGTAGCGCAGCTGCATCAGCCCTGTCCCTCGGCCAGGAGACGTTCG
>CAXTNG010000495.1:0-2175 GCA_964245475.1 uncultured Sphingomonas sp.
CGACCGGCGCGGCAAGGGAGGGCAATCGGGACGGCTGCAGTTCGCGGTGTTCCACACCTGGCATTTCACCGACCGGGTGCTCGTGGCGGACGGCGGGCCTTCGCTCGACCTGCTCAACGGCGACGCGATCGGCTCGTCCGGCGGCCAGCCGCGGCACGAGGTCGAGGTGCAGGGGGGATATTTCAATAATGGTCTGGGGCTGCGGCTGTCAGGGAACTACCGGAGCGCGACGCAGGTGCATGGCGGCGCGACGGCGGCGAGCTCGGGCACGCTCAACTTCGGCGACCTCGCGACCGCCGACCTGCGGCTCTTCGCCGACTTCGGTCAGCGCCTCGACCTGATCCGCAAGCACCCGTGGCTGCGCGGGGTGCGCGTGTCCTTCTCGATCGAGAACCTCCTCGACACGCGGCAGGAGGTGACCGACGCGACGGGGACGGTGCCGGTCAACTTCCAGCCGGGCTATGTCAATCCGCTGGGCCGGACGGTGCGGCTGTCGGTGCGCAAGCTGTTCTTCTAGAGCCCGACCCGCTTCGCCAGCCACGCCGCCGCCTGCTCGGGCGTGCGCTTGTCGGTGTCGCGATCGACCTGATAGTTGGCGGCACGCATCGCCTCGACCGGTATGCGGCCGATGAGAGGCCGGAGTGCGGCGGCGAAGCGTGTGTCGCCGGCGCGGCTCGGCGCCGTCAGCACGATCGCGTCATAGCCCGGGATCGCCCCACGCGGGTCCGTTAATACCGTGAGCCCATCCGCCGCGATCCGCCCGTCGGACGAGAAGGCGGAGATCACGTCCGCCCGCCCGCTCGCCAGCGCGCGGTACATGAAGGTCGGGCTGTACGGCGTGGTGGCAGCGAAGCTCAGCCCGTAGCGGTCGCGCACCGCCCGCCACTCGGCGCGGTCGAGGAACTCCAGGTCGCTGCCCAGGCGAAGCCCCGGAGCAGCGCGCGCGAGGTCTTCCAGCGAGGCGATGCCCTTCACGCGCGCATCGGCTCCGCGCATGGCGAAGGCGTAGGCATTCTCAAAGCCGAGCGCGCCGGGCATCCGCACACCGCGCGTCGCCTGCGTCCAATGTCCGATTGCGCGCACCATTTCGGGCCGCGGCGGCACGTCCGGTCGCCCCATCGGCCCGGTCCATAATGTCCCGGCATAGTCGACATAGACGTCGACGGCGCCGCTCGCGACCGCGCCGAACGCCACTGCCGAGCCGAGTCCATCGCGGTACTCGACCCGGTAGCCCGCGCGCCCGAGCTGCGAGCC
This sequence comes from uncultured Sphingomonas sp., assembly GCA_964245475.1. Taxonomy (GTDB): domain Bacteria; phylum Pseudomonadota; class Alphaproteobacteria; order Sphingomonadales; family Sphingomonadaceae; genus Sphingomonas. The sequence goes on from CAXTNG010000495.1 coordinate 1,255, forward strand.
GATCAGTCGCGCCAGGATGAACTGCTCCGAGAAATTCTTGGCGCCGACCACCACCGTCGATTGCCGCGCATGCGCCCACAACGGCGCCGTCGCGACGATCAGCCCCGCCGCGAGCACTCCCGCAGCGCCGATCCACAGCCCGCGCCGCCGGGTCGCGACACCCTGTTCGATCAGGCCGATCAGCGCGTCGACCGCCAGCGCCAGCCCTGCCGCCGCGACGCAGCCGGCAAGCACCAATGCCCACGCCTGGGTCTGCAAGCCGGCGAAGATCAGGTCGCCGAGGCTCGGCTGGCCGACCGTGGTCGATAGCGTCGCCGCGCCGATCGTCCACACCGCCGCAGTGCGAATGCCCGCCACCACCACCGGCAGCGCAAGTGGCGCCTCGACCAGCCGCAGCTTCTGCCCCGGGGTCATCCCCACCGCATCGGCGGCCTCCAGTACCGCCGGATCGATCCCGCGCAACCCCGCAACCGCGTTGCGCAGGATCGGCAGCAGCGCGTAAAGCGTCAGCGCGAGCAGCGACGGCAGGAAGCCGAGAGCCGGAACCCCATGCCCGATCGCGAGCAGCAGCGGATAGAAGAGCGCGAGCAGCGCCAGTGCGGGCACCGTCTGCACGAGGCTGGCGAACCCGAGCACTGCGCGCGCTACCCCCGGCCGCCGCGCCGCTGCGACGCCCAACGGCAGGCTGACCGCGATGCCCAGCACCAGCGCGCAGGTCGACAGCAGCACATGGCTGGCCAGCAACGGCGGCACTCGCGCCAGCGCCTCGGCGAACGCGTTCACTGGCGCAGCTCCGCCAGCCGCTCGGCCTGCGCCCGCGGCACGGCGACCAGCGCCTGCGCCGCCTCGCCGCCGCCGCCGGCGACCAGCTCGGCCGGAGTCGCGTCCGCCACGATCCGCCCGGCGTGCATCACCAGCACC
>CAXTNG010000496.1:0-747 GCA_964245475.1 uncultured Sphingomonas sp.
ATCGTCGTCGAGGCTGGACATCACCAGCGTGTGCAAGGCCTCGACCTCCTGCGGGTCGGACGGGCGGATTGCGGTGTTCGGGTGGGCCAATTCAACTCCTGTGCTGGGTGACCGGCGCGCGCGCGTGCCAGTCGGGATCGGCCGCGCGCACCGCCGAGGCGGATATGGGGTCGGGTCGGAAGCGCAGCAGCACCAGGGCCGGCAAACTCCACGTCGTCCATCTCTTCGCCGTGGCGGGGCGCCGTCGGTAGCGCCTGAGCCACGCCATCGCGGGACCGGCGACGGCGGCGCCATCATACCCCGGCCGCGCCACTACCGCAATCGGGATCGTGCGCGCGATCCCGCGCCAGTCACGCCAGCGGTGGAATTGCGCGAGATTGTCCGCGCCCATCAGCCAGATGAAGCGCGTCCGGGGGTAGCGATGCTGGAGCTTGCGGATCGTGTCGACGGTGTACCGCGTGCCGAGTTGCGCCTCGACCGCGGTCGCACGGATCGGTGCGCAGCGAGCCATGGCGCGGGCGGATGCGAGGCGGGCGGCGAGCGGCGCCATGTCGGGAGCGTCGGCCTTGAGCGGGTTGCCTGGGGAAACCAGCCACCACGCCTCGTCAAGCGCCAAGGCCCGGATCGCCGCCAGGGTCACGCGGCGGTGGGCTCGATGCGCCGGGTTGAACGACCCGCCGAGGAGGCCGACGCGCCGCGCGCTCATGCCCGAGGCTTCCAGTCGCTACGCGCGTCGCGAACTTGCAA
>CAXTNG010000496.1:757-2174 GCA_964245475.1 uncultured Sphingomonas sp.
CATCCGCCCGCGCTTCGCGGTAAAGCAGGATGAACGGCGTAGTCCGGACGAGCCAGACGCGCACCTTGCTGTCGGGCAGCTGTGGCCCGAGCCGCGGAAAGTCGATCAGCCTGGCAGCGGCCTGCTCCAGCCTTGCGATCAACTGCTCCGGCAGATCGGGGGCGAACTGGCCATAATATGCCGTGATCTGCCGAAGGTCACGCTTGGCACCGGCGCTCCAGACCAAGCGTTTCAAGCAGCGTGCCGCTTACCGAATCCCGCCTTCAGCTCTGCCATGAAATCTTCGTGGGTCGTGTAATCGCCACTATCAATCTGCGCTTCCGCTTCTTCGATGCTTAGGCGAAAGTCGAGATCCTCCTGCACGAAAGCGGCGATCGCCTTCTCGATTAACCAGGCGCGGCTTCGCTCACGCATCGCCGCGAGGCGGTCGAGATCGGTGGAGAGTTGCTCGCTAATGCGAGCGGTTACGACGACGCTTGCAGCCATGTCTTACAGTGTAACTGACGTATACAATCGCATCAACCCCGCACCTGTCCGGTGCCGCGCCCCACCCATTTGTACGTCGTCAGCCCCTCCAGTGCGACCGGGCCGCGGGCGTGGAGGCGGCCGGTGGCGATGCCGATCTCCGCGCCCAGGCCGAACTCGCCGCCGTCGGCGAATTGGGTGGAGGCGTTCCAGAGGACGATCGCGGAATCGACCTCGGCGACGAAGCGCTCGGCGACCGCGGCGTCCTCGGCAACGATCGCATCGGTATGACGCGAGCCGTGGCGGGCAACGTGCGCCACGGCGCCGTCGATGCCGTCGACCATCGCGACCGAGGCGATCGCGTCGAGATATTCCGTATCCCAGTCTTCGGCGCTCGCCTCGATCACGCGGGGATCGAGAGCGCGAATTGCGAGTTCGCCGCGGACCTCGCAGCCCGCGTCGGCGAGCGCGGCGACGAGGCCGGCGGGTGCCGGATAGGCGCGGTCGACGAGCAGCGTCTCCATCGCGCCGCACACGCCGGTACGCCGCATCTTGGCGTCGCGGACGATCGCCTCGGCCATTGCGGGGTCGGCGGACGCATCGACGTAGACGTGGTTGATCCCGTCCAAATGCGCCAGCACCGGCACCTTCGCCTCCGTCTGGACACGGGCGACGAGGCCCTTGCCGCCGCGGGGCACAACCAAGTCGATGACGCCCTCCGCGGTCAGCATCGCGCCGACCGCCGCACGATCGGTGGTCGCGACCAGCTGCACCGCGTCGCGCGGCAGCCCGCCCGCTTCGAGCCCGTCGGCGAAGGCGGCGTGGATCGCGGCGTTGCTGGCGCGCGCCTCCGAGCCGCCACGCAGCATGGCGGCATTGCCGCTGCCGACGCAAAGCGCGGCCGCATCGGCGGTGACGTTGGGGCGGCTCTCGTAGATGATGCCGATCACCC
>CAXTNG010000497.1:0-2159 GCA_964245475.1 uncultured Sphingomonas sp.
GTATAGGCGACGCTCGCCTTGCCGCCACCGCCTACCTTTACCCAGCCGACGCCATCGGCATCGATGTCGACCGTGAGGCCGTCCGCCGTGATCGCCGTCACCGGCTCGGCGGCGAGCCGGTGCCAGGCCCCGTCCGCCGCCACCGTATCGCCGAACGCCCGCGCGATCAGCCGCTGCCCGGTGAACGCCTCCGCCAGCCGCAGCGCCGCCTTGGCCATGCCGCCGAGCACCGCATCCTCGGCCGTCCCCTCCAGCCGCAACAAACCCCTCGCCGCCGCCACCGCTCCCGCGATCACGGCGGCGGGAAACTCCGCCTCGGTCATGTCTCTTCCTTCTTCAGTCCTCCCCGAGCTCGCTCGGGGAGGGGGACCGTTCGCCTTCTTCAGGCGAATGGTGGAGGGGCAGCCCCAAACGGGACGGCCGCCGCAGCCGTCAGACGGAGACGCGCGAGCGCGCCTCCGCTGCCCGGCCGCGTCGAGTCCTGGTCCAGCTACGCTGGCCCAGGCTCAACCCGCGGCTCAACTGGCGGCGAACTTCATCACTTTGATCGCCTCGCTGTTCGACACGCACCCCCCGATCCGCTTGGTCGCGTAGAAGTGGACAAACGGCTTGTTCGAATACGGATCGCGCAGGATCTGCGTCTCCGAGCGCTCCGCGATCAGATACCCCATCCGAAAATTCCCGAACGCGATGCTGAGCGCATTCGCCGCGATGTCCGGCATGTCCTCGGCCTCGACCACCGGATAGCCGAGCAGCGTCGCCGGCTGCCCCGCGGAGAGCGACGCCTGCCACACGAACGCGCCATCGGTGGTCTTGAACTTGCGGATGCGCGCCAGCGTCGCCGCGTTCATCACGAAGCTCGCCCCCTGCCGGTACGGCGCGCGCAGCGACTGGACGAGGTCGATCAGCCGCTCCTGCGGGTTCGCCCCGAAATCGCCCGCCGCGCCGCTGGCGAGGTACTGCAATGTGCCGAAAGCCCGTCCCGCATCCGCGGTCGCCGCGACCGGCGCCGACAGGAAGCCCTTGGGCCGGTTGGTCCCCGATCCGGCGACGAACGCCGCGCCTTCCGCCTTGGCGAACTCCGCCGCGATCTCGCCTGCCAGCCACTCCTCCACATCGAACGCCGCATCGTCGAGCATCGCCTGGCTCGCCGCCGGGTTGGCATAGAGCTCGCCCATCGGCGGGCTGAGTTCGGTGAACACCGGCGTCGCCGTCTCCGGCCGCGCCGCCGTCTCCGCTGCCCAGCCCGAGGGCGTGCCCCCCGTCGTCATCAGCTTGCGATACCCCGCCGAGCCGACCTTGACGACATTGGCGATCGACCGGATCGGCGACGCGGCCTTGAGCACCGCATCGATCTGCCCGTCGATCTCCTTGGGAACGGCATAGCCGCCCGCGTCCCCGGTGACGCCCGTGAAGGCCTTCATCTCCACCGTCGCGCCACTGCGCACGAACCCCCCAAACCCGCTCGAAGACCCCGCCGCGCCACTCTGCCGCACCGCGCCCGCCAGCACCGGCCGCACCACCGCCGCCGTATCGAGCACCGTCTCCATTCACCTGCTCCTGCGCTTAAAAAAAAAGGAGGCCGAAGCCTCCCACCTTGTCCTCCCCGAGCTTGCTCGGGGAGGGGGACCGTTCGCCCACTTGGGCGAATGGTGGAGGGGCAGCCCCACAGGCTACCCCTCGATGGAAAGAACCCGCGCCAACGGCTGCATCGGCTGCGCCACCAAACTCACCTCCACCAGCGCCCCCGCCCGTAGCTCCCGATACGCCCCCAGCCGCACCACGACCGGCCGATACCCCACCGACAGCCCCGCCAGCGCCCCGGAGCGCACCAGCGACGCGGCGGGCTCCTCGACGTCACCCGACACCAGCAACCCCCGCGCATCCTCCGCCACCGCGACGCGCCCGACGGGAACGCCCGCATGCTGCACCAGCAGTGGCACCTCCTCCGCTCCCGCAAAGGCGCCTGCGCGGAACACGTCCCCCGCCCGATCCACCCGATCGAACAGCGCGGCGTACCCATCGAACCTCACGTCACCAGCCCCCCGAACCCGAGCTTCACCGCCAGCGCGCCGAGCACCGCCGCCGCCACCCAACCGACCACCGCCTTCCACGCGCTCTTCTTGGCATCGCGCCACGCCGCCAGCAGGTCGCGCAGC
>CAXTNG010000498.1:0-2152 GCA_964245475.1 uncultured Sphingomonas sp.
ACCGGCTCCACCTTCTCAGGAGTTGGAGCCTCCGACAAACCCGGGGCGGTTCACTTCTCCCCTCGGGTGGGGCTCACTTATCTCGTCACTCCGCAAGTCTCGATCTATGCCAGCTACGCTAAATCGTTCCTGACACAGTTGGGTGGGCTTGTGCTTGGCGGACAGCTCCCCGATCCTTCGCGGGGGCGCAACATCGAAGGGGGCATCAAGACGGAGCTGTTCAACAAGCGGCTAACCGCGACAGCCGCTTATTATGAGCTGACCAAAACCAACGTGCTGGTCAACGACCCGTTCAACCCCGGCTTCTCGATCCTCACTGGCAAGCAGCGTAGCCGCGGGGTCGAGCTGGAAGCAAATGCAAACCTCGCCTCCGGACTAAATCTGATCGGAAGCTATAGTCACGCGCTCAGCCGCATCGTCAGCGACAGCAATACGGCGATAATCGGCAATCGCATCTACAACACGCCGCGCGACACCGCCTCCCTCTGGATCACGCAAACCGTGCCGAGCGGTCCACTCCACGGACTGCAGCTTGGAGGCGGCGCGTTCTACGTCTCCAGTCGGCCGGTGAACAACGCCAACCTGTTCTATCTGCCCGCCTACACCCGGTTCGATGCCCTGATCGGCTACCAGATCGGGCCGTGGCGGCTCTCGGCGAACATCAACAACATCACCGATAAGAAGATCTTCGACTCCGGAGCGAGTGTCATCGTGCCAGGCGCACCACGACAGTTCTTCATCACGCTTGCCTACCGGGGAGGCGGCAAAGCTCGGTAATGCGCCAAGCGGGCCGACACATTCTCGCCATCACCGCGCACGATCTGCGCGGGCTCTGGCGCGACGGGCGGCTCCGGGTCGCGGGCGCGCTCACGCTCGTCCTGCTTGTGGCCGCGGTCGTCAGCGGGGCTGCCTATCAAGCGTCGCTCACCCGCGAGCGCGCCGCTGCCGATCAAGTCGAGCGCGCCCGCTGGCTGGGCCAGGGTCCGAAAAACCCGCACGGGGCGGCGCACTACGGCACCTATGTCTTCAAGCCGGCGTCTCCGCTCGCGCTGTTCGATCGCGGGACCGAGCCCTTCGTGGGGGTTGGGGTCTATCTCGAAGCGCACAAAATGGACAGCTTCGCTTATCGTCCCGCTCAGGACCGCGACGCGGTGGCGCGGTTCGGAACGCTCACCGCTGCCGGGGTGCTGCAACTCCTGTTTCCGCTGCTCATAATTCTCGTCGGCTATGCCTCGCTTGCTGGTGAGCAGGAACGGGGCACGCTGCGGCAGCTCCTAGTCGCGGGCACGCCGGCACGCTCGATCGCGCTGGCTAAGCTCGCCGCCTGTCTTGCCGTCACCGCCGCGGTAGTATTGCCGGCCGCGTTGGTCGGGCTGCTCGCCGCCTCGGCCGCGATCTATCCCCCCGCGCCGGCAAGGGTGGCCGTGCTCGTTTTCGCCTATGCGTTATACCTGGCGGGCTGGGGCGCGGTCACGATCGGCGTTTCCGGCTTGGCGCGCTCGGCACGCGTCGCACTCATCTCACTCCTCTCGCTGTGGCTGCTGGGATGCCTGCTCGGCCCGCGGCTCGCCGGCGATCTTGCGGCCCGGCTCCACCCCATGCCTTCTACCATCGCGTTCCGCACCGCGCTCGCCGACGATCTGGGGGAGGCGCACTCCTCCGAACGCGCCAAGACGGTCAAGGCACGCATCCTTCGCCAATATGGTGTCGCCACCACGGCCGAGCTCCCGTTCGATTGGCGTGGCGTCTCGCTCCAGGAAGGCGAGGAGCACGGCAACCGCGTGTTCGACCGGCACTATGATGAGCTGTTCCGAGTCTATGGAGAACAGGACCGCCTGCTGGGGTGGGGCGGCATCTTATTCCCACAGCTCGCCATTCGCGCCCTAAGCCAGTCGGCTAGCGGCGCTGATTTCGCGCACCATCGTCGCTTCCTTCAAGCCGCCGAAGGGCATCGTCGCATGATGCAGCGCGTCCTCAACGGGGACGTGACGGCGCATGATCGGGAAGGGACCGACTACCAAGCTCCCACGTCATTCTGGCGCAATATACCGCCTTTCGCCTACCAAACTCCGGCTTGGTCTATGATGGCCGGGGCTGCGCTGATCTTCCCCGGGTTTGGCGGACACGCTGGGTTATCCGGTCATGCGCTGTT
>CAXTNG010000499.1:0-2122 GCA_964245475.1 uncultured Sphingomonas sp.
GCGCCGAAGGCCGACACCAAGCGCTATTGCATCGTCGACACGATCACCGGCTCGCGCGTGCCGCAGCGCGTGTGCCACACCCGCGCCGAGTGGCTGAACCGCGGCACCGACCCGCTCTCCGCCGAGTGATGCGCGATGCACCCGGCCGTTCGCGGCCGGGTGCCCGCCCTGTAGCGACGCAGGGACGCTGAACCGTCACCATCGTTCGCCCTGAGCGCAGTCGAAGCCTGTCCCGAGTGACGCCGCAGGCGGCGTCGAAGGGGGCACTCCCAGGTGCTTCGACCGCGCTCAGCACCAACGGGAAGGGTTCCAGAAGGCTCTACAAGTCCCGCCCGTACACCTGATACACCTTGTTCACCCGGCTCTGAATCGTCTCGGCGATCGAGCGCATTCCCTGATTGTCCTCCAGGATCCAGCCGATCTCGCCGCGCTCGGCGCCGTAGTGCTCGACCGAAGCCTTGCGGATGTATTCGATCATCATGAAGGCAAGCTGGCTTGCCATCCGCGACGCCTGCAGCTCCTTGACCACGCCCATCAGCGGCACGCGCATCGTGCGCACCTTCGGCGCCCGCAGCCACAGCAGCAGCTTGGCCCAGCCAAAGGGGAGCAGCGAGCCGTTGAGCGGCTTGATCGCCTCGTTGAGGTCGGGGAGCGTGATCATGAATGCGACCGGCTTGCCGTCGAGCTCGGCGATGCGGATCAGGTCGTTGAACACGATCGGCTTCAGCTTGACGCCGACGTCCTTGATCTCGGGCGGGGTGAGGGGCACGAACCCCCAATTGTCCGACCAGGCATCGTTGAGGATGGCGAGGATGATCGCCGCCTCCTCCTCGAACTTTGTCTTGTTCACCTCGCGCACGCGGATGCGGGGGTTCTGCTCGCCGGACCTGATGATCCGCTTGACGATCGGCGGGAACTCCTGGGTGATGTCGAGGTCGTAGGTCATCAGCTTTTTGACGACCGTGTAGCCGGCGCGCTCGATCCAGCCCTGATAGGCGGGCTTGGCATGGCCCATCATGATCGTCGGCGGATGGTCGAAGCCCTCGGTCAGCAGGCCCGGCTCCTCCCAGATCGACTGCGAGATCGGCCCCAAAGCCCGGGTCATCCCCTGGCCGCACAGCCAGTCCTCGGCGCGGGCGAGCAGCGCGGTGAAGATGTCCTCGCGCTCCGCATCCATCAGCCCCCATTGGCCGACGCCCGGGCCGAAGCCCTGCTCGGCAGGCATGGTGAGCGCCAGCGTGTCGATATGCGCGGAGATCCGCCCGACCACCCGCCCGTCCTCTTCGGCGAGGAAAAGCTGTGCCTTCGCATGGCTGTACCAGCCGTTCTTCTCAGGCGTGATGAGGCCGAGCGCTTCACCCTTGAGCGGCGGCACCCAGTTCGGGTCGTCGGCATAGAGGCGGAAGGGCAGGTCGACGAACGCCTTGCGGTCGCGCTTGGTCTCGACGGGTCGGATGGTGAGCGGCAATCTGGCCTCCGGGCAGAACGCGCGGGTGTTAGCACGGGTCGCGTGATTGGCGAGTGACGATTGCTTCATCGGTCGCAGCCTCGCAATGCCACGCTTGCGCCACTATGTTTCGGCAATGGCCACCTCCATGACCACCGTGACCGTTGAGCGGACCGCCGCAGCGCCCGTGCGCCGGACGGCCAAGCATCTGATTGCCGACGACCGCGCGATGCTCAAGGCCGCGGCGGAGATGACCCGCGATCTCGTCGCGCCCAAGCCGTGGCTCTACTGGACCGACATGCTCGCCTCCGCCGCGATCGGCTATGCGGCGCTGGCGCTCGCGATGTTTACGCGCGGTGCCGGTCTCACCGTCGCTGCGGGCGTGGTGGCCGCGCTGGCGCTCTACCGTGCGATCAGCTTCATCCACGAAGTCAGCCACATGAAGCATTCGGCGCTGCCCGGCTTCCGGCTCGGCTGGAACGCGATCGTCGGCGTGCCGCTGCTCACCCCCTCCTTCATGTACGAAGGCGTGCACAACCTTCACCATGCGCGCACCCGCTACGGCACTGCGGACGATCCGGAATATCTGCCGCTCGCGCTGATGAAGCCATGGACGCTGCCGCTGTTCATCGTCGTGGCGGGGCAGGAGCCCCAAGACGAGCTTTTACGCTATGG
>CAXTNG010000500.1:0-2118 GCA_964245475.1 uncultured Sphingomonas sp.
GGCATAGGGGCAAGACAGGTATGACCGACCAAGGCCGAGGGACTCCCGTCGACGACGACGACATCAGGGTTGTCCGTGATGCGACGTTCGTGCGCTTCGTCGCGGACGAGGCGGTACTTACCCCCATCGGTCGTGATTTGGATGTTGCCTTCCTGCAATACGGTCCAATATTCATTTCCCAAACCATTCTGGAACATGCAGAGCAAACTAATGCACAGCATGTCGTCACGGAGGTCGCGCGCATGCGTATGGATCAGCCGGCTTTCCTGGCTATGACGATGAACTACCTGCAGGCTGGGATCGCGAGCGGCTCGCTAAAAGGTGAGGCGATATTGCGATCGGTGACCGGATGGCTTGAAGCGGCTGCCGCGGCTAAGGCCGAAGATAGGGTTGAGGGATGATAGGGTCTGTGTCCTCAACGATGAGGCGAGAAGATAATCTTTTTACGAATTTGGTGTTTGGCGGGCGCACCGACGATGATGGCGCGCGCGCTGCTGACGCATCGACGCTGACCGCCGGTGCGTCGCCGGCGCCGCGGCCCTTGCCTCGTGCCTACACGCCTCGTTCCGTGCATACCTTGATGGATGACAGCCGTCTGCACGATTACGGCCTGCGAATCTTTGAGCATGAGAGCCGATCCTGGCTGATGCCGATGGATGCGGACACGCTGGTCGACGATCGGCCGTCCGCCGCCTGGCTGCCGGGGCTGACCGCAAGGATCGACGAGTTGCGTGCGCTCGCCGCCGAGGAGGGCGTGCCGTTCAGCGATGAATCAGCGCTTGCCGCGGTTGTTTTTGCGCGAGAATTGAACGCGACCAAACGTCCCGGTGCGTTTCTTGTCGGCAACGGCAACGTGCGGCTCCTGTGGACGGATGAACCCGAACAGATCGGGCTGCAGTTTAGGGACGCACGCGTCGTCCAATTCGTTATGCTGGGACGCCGAGGTCCGTTGCTCGCCAGCCACATGGGCGAAGACGACGCCGAGGGCGTGCTCCGGCACGTTACTGCTGCCGGATTGCGTCACCTGTTCGCCGCTCGGTGACAGATGCAGTTGGCGACGCTCGGTGCCTGCCTAGCGATCAGGTCGTCGCGCGTTATGTCGGGGCCTTGCACATCGACCCGATCACCGGTCAGATCAACGGCAGCGCGTTTGAGCGGTCCCCCAAGGACACCGACGGCGTATCCTTCACGCGGCGCGGCATGCTGGCTGAAGACACGGACCAAGACCGTGCCGCAATCCGCGGCGTGGTCGGCTCGCGGTTGCGGCTTGGCCGAACGGCAGTCTTTGCCGAACTGCAGGTCGGGGACGCGCTCGCCGCACTCGAGCGGTTCGATCAGGACGTGTCGTTTGTTGAGGATCCTCTGCCTGCTGAAGGCGCCATGCTCGCCAACCCGGCCCACGCGCTTCTGATCGACCTTCCGTTCAAGGGCGACCACGTCGGCTCACTCAAATCCGAAGCGGCCGGCGATTACCTGCGGCAATGCGTCCGGGATCGCTTCCCGGCCGCGTAGCCCGCTACTGATCCAGGAATGACCGCATCTTCCGGCTGCGGCTCGGGTGCTTCAGCTTCCTCAGCGCCTTGGCCTCGATCTGGCGGATGCGCTCGCGGGTAACCGAGAACTGCTGGCCGACCTCCTCCAGCGTGTGATCGGTGTTCATGCCGATGCCGAAGCGCATGCGCAGCACGCGCTCCTCGCGCGGGGTGAGGGACGCGAGAACGCGGGTTACCGTCTCCTTGAGGTTCGCCTGGATCGCGGCGTCGACCGGGATCACCGCATTCTTGTCCTCGATGAAGTCGCCGAGGTGCGAATCCTCCTCGTCGCCGATCGGCGTCTCGAGGCTGATCGGCTCCTTGGCGATCTTCATCACCTTGCGGACCTTCTCGAGCGGCATCGAGAGACGCTCGGCCATTTCCTCGGGCGTCGGCTCGCGGCCCTGCTCGTGGAGGAACTGGCGGCTGGTGCGGACCAGCTTGTTGATCGTCTCGATCATGTGGACCGGGATGCGGATGGTGCGCGCCTGGTCGGCGATCGAGCGGGTGATCGCCTGGCGGATCCACCAGGTCGCATAGGTCGAGAACTTGTAGCCGCGGCGGTATTCGAACTTGTCGACCGCCT
>CAXTNG010000501.1:0-1494 GCA_964245475.1 uncultured Sphingomonas sp.
GCCATAGCCGCTGCCGCGCGCCAGCACTGATCCGGCGACCGCGAAGTCGGACCGGGTGGTGATGGCGTATTGGTTGTCCTGGCACACGAAGATGACGGGTAGCGTCAGAACCGAAGCGAGGTTCATCGTCTCGTGGATCATGCCGCTGTTGATCGTCCCCTCGCCAAAGGTTGCGAGCGCGACCCGGCTCGCGCCATCCAGCTTGGCGGCGAGCGCGGCGCCGGTCGCATAACCCACGAACGGCCCGAGCGTGCCCGAGAACATGCCGAAATGGTTCGGCCCCAGGTCGCCGGTCAGCTCGGCGCGCGGCCGCCCGCGACCCGGCCCGGTCGCCTTGCCCAGTACGCCGGCGATGAGCCGCCGGACATCCGCGCCGCGTACCATCGAGGCGATCACCGCACTGCGATAGTGCGAGAGACTGATGTCGCTCGGCTCCAACGGCAGGAAGCAGCCGACCGGGATCGCTTCTTCACCGTAGGAGGAATGCCAGTGCGAGTCCGCCGCGCCGACCGTGCGGTCGAGCGCCCGGGCGTCGATCAGGAGTCGTAGCAGCTCGATGCGCGGCTCGTTTGTTGCGGCGGTCATCCCGCCCACACCACGCCCAGCACGTCGCCGGGCTTGCCAACCTCGTCGACATCGACATGCCGGGCGACGAGCACGCCGGCCGCGGGACTGAGTACCTCGACGTTGGCCTTCTCGGTCATCACCTCGGCGATGACCTCGTCCGCCATGACAGTTTCGCCGATCTCCTTGAGCCACGCTGTGAGCGTCCATTCGTCGGAAGAAGGCCCGAGGTCGGGTGCGAGAATGTCGTGATCCATGGGCGATCCACTTATGGTGTACTGGCGAGCCTCAACGGCCCCGCCGGGTCGGCGATCATGTCGGCAATCGTCTGGACGAACTCGCCCGCTGCGAAGCCGTTGACGGCGCGGTGGTCGAAGGTGAGGCTGAGACCCAGTCGCTCGCGTTGCTCCGCCACGCCGTCCCGCAGCACCACCGCCGGCGATACCGCACCGATGCCGAGGATCGCCACCTGCGGCAGGTTGGGCAGCGGCGTCGTGTAGCGGACCGCAGGGAGCATGCCGATATTGCTGATCGTGAAGCCGCCGCCCTGTACATCGGCCAGCCGCTGCTTGCCCGCGCGCACCCGCGCGACGAGTTCGGTAGCCTCGGTCGCGATCACCGCCAGTGATTTGGCGCCGACGTCACGCAGGACCGGAACGATCAGGTTGCCGTCCGACCGAGTGGTCGCGATCCCGATATCGATCTGATCGTAGATCGTCAGGGTGTCGTCCGCGAAGGTGGCATTCAGCGCCGGGTGCGCCGCCAGCGCCGAGGCGACCAGCTTGACGAGCAGCGTCGAGAGCGTGATCCTGGGCGTGCGTTCACCGCTCACCAAGCTCCGCCGCAAGCCGACGAGTGCGGTCGCGTCCGCCTCGGCGATGATCGACACCGGCGCCGCGGTCACGTGGCTGGCGTGCATGTGCCGTGCAG
>CAXTNG010000501.1:1504-2111 GCA_964245475.1 uncultured Sphingomonas sp.
GCGTAGATCGCAGTCCCTCGTTCATTGCTTCTGCGCCTTGCCTCTCCACGCGCGATCTTGTTTGGATGCATGTGTCGCGCATGCTCGCGCGAGGCGAGGCCCAATAACGTTCGCGTCCGGCCCCGATCGCCGCAGCACGCTTGATCCCTCCGCGAGGCGGAACATAGGCCGTCCACCCGCTGTTCGCGAAGAGGACGAGGGCCATGCCGATCGCCAATCTGGACGAAGTAGACCTCTTCTACACCGATCAGGGCGAAGGGCCTTCGCTGCTGTTCCTTCACGGTGCAGGCGGCAGCCACGCGAACTGGGCCAATCAGGTGCCTATCTTCGCGCGCCGTTTCCGCGTGGTCGTTCCCGACCAACGGGGATACGGCCGTTCGGTACCGCGCGACCCGTCGACGCTGGGGGACACGCCGCGCCTCACACAGGATCTCGCTGCGCTGCTCGATCGACTTGGGATTACGGACCAGCTCATTCTTGTGGGACATTCGCTGGGGAGCCACCCGGCGCTCGACTACACCCAGGGTCATCTAGATCGTGTGAAGGGGCTGGTACTGTCGAGCGGATTCGGTGGATTGATGAGCGCTGCCGTTGCCGCCGGCATGCC
>CAXTNG010000502.1:0-1732 GCA_964245475.1 uncultured Sphingomonas sp.
CACGTCGGGATACCGGGCCGCCGTGCGCTCGAAGTTCGCGCCGATGGTCTCCTCCAGCAGGGCCGGCTCGAGCGGGCCCGCGGCTTCCGCTGCCGTACCGACTTCGCGGCGGTGCTTGCGGCGCTGCGCGACAGCGGCCCGCTACCCTTCATCCCCGATCCCGCATCCCGATGACGAGCCCATCTCGCCGTTGCCGGCTGGGCATCGTAGGGAACGATCATGCGCGTACTCGTCACCGGCGCCGCCGGTTTCATCGGCATGAGCCTCAGCCGCCGCCTGCTCGCGCGGGGCGACAGCGTCGTCGGTATCGACAGCCTCAACGATTATTATAGCGTCTCGCTGAAGCAGGACCGGCTGGCGCTGCTCCGCGATGAGGGCGGGGAGGCGTTCGCCTTCCACCAGGTCGACTTTGCGGACCACGAGATGCTGGAAGCGAGCCTCGCCGACGAGCAGTTCGACCGCGTCGTCCATCTCGGCGCGCAGGCCGGCGTGCGCTACTCGATCGAGAACCCGCGGGCGTATGTGCAGGCTAACCTGGTGGGGCACGTCAATATCTTGGAGGTGGCGCGGCATCGCGGGCTCGACGGCATGGTCTATGCCTCGTCCTCGTCGGTGTACGGCAACAACAAGGACCTGCCGTTCAGCGTCGCCGACCGCGTCGACCATCCGATCTCGCTATACGCGGCGACCAAGAAGGCCGACGAGCTGATGAGCGAGACCTACGCCCACCTCTACCGCCTGCCGCTGACGGGCTTGCGCTTCTTCACCGGCTACGGGCCGTGGGGACGGCCCGACATGGCGATGTGGATCTTCACGGCAGCGATCCTGGAGGGCCGCCCGATCCCGGTGTTCAACAACGGCGAGATGCGGCGCGACTTCACCTATATCGACGACATCGTCTCCGGCGTGATCGCCTGCCTGGACAGTCCGCCGAAGGACGACGGCCGGGCGAAGGCGGGGGGCAGCGTCGGCCCCCACGCGCTCTACAACATCGGCAACCGCCGCTCCGAACAGCTCGACCACCTGATCAACCTGATCGAGCAGACCTGCGGCCGGAAGGCGATCCGCGACTATCAGCCGATGCAGCCGGGCGACGTGCCCGCAACCTATGCCGACATCGACGCGATCCGGCAGGACCTGGGCTACCAGCCGACGACGTCCATCGACGTGGGCGTGCCGCGCTTCGTCGAATGGTACCGCACCTACCACGGGCTTTGAGGCGCTAGGCGCGGTTCGCAGCGCTCAGGACGGCCCGCACGCTGGCGGTGGCGACGTCGGTGTCGAGACCGACGCCGAAGACCGTGCGGCCGTCGGGGGTGCGGCATTCGACATAGGCGGCGGCCTGCGCGTCGGCGCCGTGGCCGATGGCGTGCTCGCTATAGTCGACCACGTCGAGCGCTGGGCCGGTGGAGTCGGCGAGTGCGGCGATGACGCCGGAGATGAGGCCGTTGCCGCGGCCGGCGATCGAGCGTTCTTCGCCGTCGACCATTACCCGCCCGACGAAGACGCGGGCGCCGACGGGGCCGCTTTCCTCGAAATCGCGCAAGGAGAAGCGGTCGGTGCCGCGGGACAGGTAGGTCGCCTCGAAACGGCTCCAGATGTCGGCGGCGTTGAGCTCGCGGCTGGTCTCGTCGGCAAGCGCCTGGACGTGGCGGCTGAAATCGGCCTGGAGGCGCTTGGGGAGCTTGAGGCCCTTGTCCTGCTCGATCACCCAGGCAACGCCGCCCTTGCC
>CAXTNG010000502.1:1742-2096 GCA_964245475.1 uncultured Sphingomonas sp.
GCCCGACTGCGAATTGACGCGGATCACCGCCTCGTAGCTGCGGCCGAGATCGGCGGGGTCGATGGGCAGATAGGGCACTTCCCAGCGCTCGTCGTTCTGCTGCTCGCGCGCCGAGAAGCCCTTCCTGATCGCGTCCTGATGGCTGCCGGAGAAGGCGGTGAAGACGAGGTCGCCGGCATAGGGCGTGCGCGGGTGAATGGGGATGTTGGTGCAATATTGCACCGTGTTCACGACCGCGTCGATGTCGCCGAGGTCGAAGCCGGGGTCGACGCCCTGGGTGTACATGTTGAGCGCGACGGTCACGAGGTCGCAATTGCCGGTGCGCTCGCCGTTGCCGAGCAGGCAGCCCTCGAC
>CAXTNG010000503.1:0-573 GCA_964245475.1 uncultured Sphingomonas sp.
GATTTGGAGACGCCGAGACTGGCCGAGATGCCGACCGCATTGGTCGCGGCGGTCAGCGCCGAGCGCACCGTGCGCACCACCTCGGAGGCCGCCGTAACCGCGGTCTGCGCCGCCCCGCCCGAGGCGCCGGCGCCGATCCGGCCGCCAAGGCCGCCGACGCTGTCGATCGCCGGCGTGATGTTCTGATAGACCCCGATCGACAGGCCCGCCGAGGAGGATTTAGCGTGGCTCGTCACGTCCGTGCGGTCGAGCGCGTTGGCGATCGTCACCGTATCGCCTGCCAGGCTGACGTCGCCAGGCGTTGCCACCGTGCTGCCGGTGATCGAGAGCGCCTGGCCGCTGTCGATCGCGATCGGCCCGCCGGTGGACGCGATCACCGATCCCGTGTTGGTGACGCTGTCGACCGTTCCGTTGGTGGAGTTCTTGGCGACGCCGAGGAACAGGCCGCCGCCGCCGAGCGAGAAGCCGCTCTTCTTGACCTTGGTCGCGGTCTCCTCGTGGCTGACGTTTTCCGCCGACGCGATCGCGATCGGCCCCTTGGCCGCGAGCGTGAGGTCGCGATCGGCCACGACG
>CAXTNG010000503.1:583-1318 GCA_964245475.1 uncultured Sphingomonas sp.
ACGTTGGACCCCGTGACCGCGATGCCGCCGCCCGAGCTCCCGACGTCGACGGTCGCGCCGGACACGGTCGACCCGACCGCGGCATTGGTCGTGATCCTGTCCGTGGCACTCGTGGACTTCGAGGACAGGAAGCCGGAATGGACCGTGAACGTGCCGGTGTCGCTGGTATGGAGCTCGTTGGCTGCGCCGATCTCGACCCCGCCTGTGCCCGAGAACGTGACCGGGCCGCTGGTCGATGCGATCGTGCCGCCGTTCAGCGCGAGCCTGCCAGCGGGATCGAGGAGCCCGGCGGCGACGCTCACGCCGTTCGCGCCCGTGACGCTGGTGCCGCGCGCGGTCTCGTCGACGGTCGCGGTCGAGGTGCCGCCGTGCTTGATCTGGCTGAAGGTCAGGCTCGACGTGCTGTCGTTGACCGCGCCGAGGTTCGCGCTGCCGCCGACCAGCACGCGGGCAGTGTCGCCGGCCGCGAGCTGCGCGCCCCGGCTCGTGAGGTCGCTGCGCGCGATCACGGTGAGGTTGCCGCTGGCGTTGACCGTGGTCAGCGTGTGGACGGTCGCGTCGGTGAGCACGCCGCCGCCCGCGTAGGAGGTCACCGTGTGGCTGCTCGCGGCGGTCGCGCCGAGCCGCATGGCGCCGCCCGAGGCGAGCGTGACGTCGCCGCCGGTGATCGCGCCGCCGTTCGAGACGAGATCGCCCCCGGCGCTGACCGTCGTGACGCGGCCGCCCGCGATCAGC
>CAXTNG010000503.1:1328-2087 GCA_964245475.1 uncultured Sphingomonas sp.
CTACTGCACCCAGCAGGCCGCCGGTCACCGTCGTCGTGCCGCCGACATGCGCATCAAGCGCGCCGCCGGTCGCGAGCAGCGAGCTATGCTTCCCCATCTGGCTGAAGGTCAGGCTCGACGTGCTGTCGTTGACCGCGCCGAGGTTTGTGCTGCCGCCGACCAGCACTCGGGCAGTGCCGCCGCTGGCCACCAGCGCGCCCGAGTTCTGGAGGTCGCCCGCGTGCGCCGCGGTCAGATAGACCACCGGCGCCAGCGCGTGCTGCGGGCCGGACGGCGTCTGCACGGTCACGTCGACCAGCAGCACGATGTCGGTCGTGAGGCTCGCCATCTGCGCGGCGGACAGGCCGACGCCGAGTGCAAGGTCGAAGCGCTTGGCATATTCGGCGCCCGCGTCCATCAGCGCCCGATACTGGCCGTCGCTGTCGGCGTAGGCGGCAAGCGCACCGTGCCGGTCAACGCCGCGAGCTGCTGCCCGATCAGCTGCTGCTCGTTTCCGATAGTCACTGAAGAATTGAGGATCGAAGCGGCGCAACTCCGAGCTCTGTTGCAGACACGTCTTCGCCAACTCTGGGTGCGCGAAGTACGTGCACATGAATGAAAGTTAAGCAAAGCTATAGAGGCTTTCAACACTAAATCATCAGTCAATTCATAATATTATTACTTTTGGTATTGCCGATGATAGTTCAAAGCTTCACCAATATCCTTTGGCATATTTATAATTCATCTATAATATACGATATCAGTGTACTACTTTCATTT
>CAXTNG010000504.1:0-2080 GCA_964245475.1 uncultured Sphingomonas sp.
GCGCGGCGCCGGCGAGCGTCGGGCGGCCCTGCCAGGCATAGCCGGCTGCGCCGAGCATCAGCGCCGCGCCGACTATCGGCCAGAGCGGGCGCTCGACGCGCAGCAGCACGAGCAGCGCCGCTGCGCCGAGCCCGAACAGCGCCAGGAACAGCCAGCCCATCAGCGCCTTCGCCTGCGAAAGCTCGCGCGCGCAACCAGCACGCCGACCGCGATCAGCAGGAAGGGTGCCAGCCACAAGGCCGCGGTCGCGCCCGAGAACGGCGGATCATAGGTGATGTAGTCGCCGTAGCGCCGGATCAGCCAGGCGCGCACCTGCCCCGGCGTCTCGCCTGCGTCGATCCGGCGGCGGACCAGCGCGCGCATGTCGCCCGCCATCGCCGCGTCGCTGTCCGCGATCGACTGCCCCTGGCAGACGACGCAGCGCAGCGTCTCCATCAGTGCCTTGGCCGCCGCCTCGCGCCCTGGGTCGCGAAGCTGGGTGTCGGCCATGGCGTCGGGTGGGGTCGCCTGCGCGAAAAGCGGAGCGGTGACGAGCAGTGCAAAGGGCATCAGCCGCTTGGCGATAATGCGCGGCCGTAATGTAATGCACACTTCGTCACCCCGGACTTGTTCCGGGATCCAGGGTTCAGCGAGCGCTACTGCTAGAGCCTCTTGCGTCATCGCCTGCCGCCCGCTGGACCCCGGAACAAGTCCGGGGTGACGGTTGATGCATGTTCGCAGCGATAAGCACTGAGTCGCCTCATCGCGTCGCGCTCCGCACCTGGGCGGCGATGGCGTCGACCTCGTCAGCGCGGATGTCGCCGATATGCTGCGACACGATCCGCCCGCGGCCGTCGATGATGAACGTCTCCGGCACACCTGAGGAGCCGAGCGCGAGCTGCACCTGCGCGGTCTTGTCGTCGCCGATCGCCGCATAGGGATCGCCGTTGCGCCCTAGAAAGGCACCAATGGCGGGTGCGGTGTCGTGGATCGCGATTGCGTCGATGCGAATGCCCTGCCGCTGCAACGCGAGCAGCTGCGGCGCCTCGGCGACGCAGGGGATGCACCAGCTCGCGAAGACGTTGAGCAGCCGCGGCTCGCCCTTGGCGAAGTCCGCCGAGGTCAGTCCTGGTTTGCCCGCGATCAGCGGCTTGAGCGCGAAAGTGGGGAGCGGCTGTCCCGCCATCGCAGAGCGCACCGTGCGGTCGGCGGGGCTGCGCAGCGCGAGCGCGACGATCAGCGTGATGGCCGCGAACGCCGCCAGCGGCGCCCAGATCAGCCACCGCCTCATTGCCGCCGCCTACGCAGCCGCCCGACCAGCGACAGCGCACCGCCGATCGCGATCAGCGCGCCGCCGAACCAGATCAGCGTCACCCAAGGCTTCCACCAGAAGCGGAGCTGCCAGCGCCCGGTGCCGTCGGCCTGCCCTAGCACCGTGTAGAGCTGACCGTCGAGCACGGTCGCAATCGCGCTTTCGTTGGTGGTGGTCGGCGGCTGCGAGAAGAAGCGCTGCTGCGGACGGAGCACCATCGTATTCTCGCCGCGCGTCGCGGTCAGCCGCGCCTCCAGCGCAGACCACGTGTCGCCGACCGTCGGCCTGATGCCGACGAAGGTCACCCGGTACGGCCCGACAGTCGTGCTCTCGCCGGCCCTCAGCGCCACCAGCCGCTCGGCGGTGAAGGCCGCGTCCGACGCCATGCCGGCAAGCGCCACCGCGATGCCGAGGTGGGCGGCTACCATGCCCCAGGTGAACAGCGGGGTGCGGAGCAGGTTGCGCTTCCACAACGGCGCGATGCTGGCGACTGCGAGTCCGGCTGCAAGGCTCAGCCCGGCGAGCGGCAGCAGGTGGATCGGCCAGGCCAGCACCGCCAGCCCGGCCGCGGCGAGCAGGCACGCGCCGATCGGCCAGACCAGCCGCTCCAGCACCGCCTGCCCCTCGTCGCGCCGCCAGCGGATCAACGGCCCCGCCGCCATCACCGCGACGAGCACGAGCGCCACTGGCCCCGCCGCATGGTTGAAGAACGGTGGCCCGACCGACAGCTGCCGCCCGAACGCATCCGCCTGATGACGACCGCGACCGACAAGGTTCCCAATACCTCCG
>CAXTNG010000505.1:0-2047 GCA_964245475.1 uncultured Sphingomonas sp.
ACGAGGAGGTCGCGGATGCGGGGCATGATCAGAGCGGCGGCGCTGGTGCGGGCGGCACCCCTGTCGGCGCAGGGCGCGCCGCCCGCGCAGGCCCCGCTCCCCGGCCGCCGCGCGCAGGGGCAGGTGTCGGTCACCATCTACAGCGGCACTGCGCTGATCCAGGACACGCGCCAGCTCAACCTGCCCGCCGGCATCTCGCGGCAGGATTTCCCCGACGTCGCCAACACCATCCGCGCCAACACCGTGCGGCTGGAAGCGGCGGGGACGGAGGTGGTCGAGCAGAATTACGATTTTGACCTGCTCTCGCCGCAGGCGCTGATGGAGAAGGCGGTCGGCCAGACGATCACGCTCGTCCGCACCAACCCCGCAACCGGCGCCGAGACGCGCGAGCAGGCGCGCGTGCTCGCCTCCAACGATGGCGTCGTGCTCCAGATCGGCGAGCGGATCGAGGTGCTGCGCGACGACGGGCTGCCGGTGCGCGTCGTCTTCGCCTCGCTGCCGCCGTCGCTGCGCGCACGCCCGACGCTGTCGGTCACGCTGGACAGCAAGGCGGCGGGCACGCGCCCGGTGACGCTGAGCTATCTCGCAGGCGGACTCGGCTGGTCGGCGGATTACGTCGCGCTGTTCGACGAGGCCAAGTCGACGATCGACGTCCAGGGCTGGGTGACGCTGACCAATTCGGGCGAGGTGCCGTTCGTCGATGCCGAGACCATATTGGTCGCGAGCGGCGGCGGTGGCGGTGCGCGGCCGGGCTTCACGCCGGGCATCGAGACCGCCGGCCGTCCGCGGCTCGGCGATGCCTACCTCTATCCGCTCGGCCACCGCACGACCATCGCGGCGAACCAGCAGAAGCAGGTGAGCTTCCTGTCGGTCGGCGGCGTGCCTGCGACGCGCGGCTATCTCTACCGTAACGGCTGGCTCGGCACGGCGGAGGTCGCGCGCAGCGCGCAGTCGATCCTCGGCTTCTCGACCGGCCGCGCGCAGGGACTTGGCGACGCGCTGCCCGCCGGCATTGTGCGCGTCTACATCCGCGATGCGCAGGGACGGCCTCAGTTCGTCGGCGAGAACAGCATCGGCCACACGCCGATGGGCTCGAGCCTGGCGATCGCGACCGGCGAGGCGTTCGATGTCAAGGTCCGCCCGTTGGTCGAGTCGCGCACCCGCAGCGGCGAGCGCTGGCGCACCGCGATGCGCTATACGCTGACGAACGCCTCGCCCAAGCCGGTGACGGTGGAGCTGGTCCAGGCCGGGCTCGACGGCTGGACCGACACCCGCGTGGTCGAGGAAAACCTCAAGTCCGAGCGCCGATCGGCGGCGGAGGCCGTCTGGCGGGTGCCGGTGCCGGCCAACGGCGAGGCGACGGTCACCGCCGTCTTCGACACGCGCTACTGACGTGGCGCGCCTGCCGGCGCTCCTCCTCGCCGTGCTGGCGGCACCTGCCGCCGCGCAGGAGCCGCCCGTCGTCGTGTCGGCTGCGCCCGAGCGGGTGGCGCTGACCGTCTACCGCGCACCCCATCGCGACGCGGACGACCCCATCGACCCGCAGGCGCGCGACCAGGACGGCTACGCGCTCGTCACCGAGACGCGCACCGTCAGCATCCCCGCGGGTCCCGCGACGCTGCGCTTCGAGGGCGTGGCAGGTAATATCTTCGCCGAGACCGCGATCCTCACCGGCCTGCCGCCGGGTGTCGCCGAGCGCAACCTCGACGCCGACCTGCTCTCGCCCCGCACCCTCTACGATCGCGCGCTCGGCCGCCGGGTGATCGTGCGGCGCACCGACCCGGCGACCGGCAAGGTGACCGAGGAGCAGGCGACCATCCGCTCCGCCGCGGACGGGGCGGGCGTGCTCCAGTTTGCCGGCGGCTACGAGGGCCTGCGCTGTTCGGGGTTGCCGGAGCGGCTGATCTATCCCGAGCCCCCGCCGGGGCTGGTCTCGCGGCCGACGCTGTCGATCCGCACCGAATCGGCTCGCGCGACCACCGCCACGATCACCCTGTCCTACCTGGCCGGCGGCTTCGACTGGCAGGCGGATTATGTCGTCACCCTC
>CAXTNG010000506.1:0-1386 GCA_964245475.1 uncultured Sphingomonas sp.
TAGCCGGTCTGCTCGTACGGCCCCGACTCGGCCGGCCGGGCCGCCGCCGTCTCCTCGGCGACCGGCAGCTCCCGGCGGCCACCCGCCGGCAGCGCCAGCTTGATCGACGTGTGGCTGCGGTGCGCCCCCGCCGCCGCCGAGTGGTACTCCTCGAGCTGGGTGATGAACACCTGGTCGCGGTACACCCGGCCGTCCACGTTGAGCCCCTCGCGACCCTCGACGACGGCCTCGATGTCCTCGCCGGTGAGGGTCTTGTGGGTCTCCAGGGCGTGCGCGATGGCCAGCACGGCCGTCCGGTTCTCCCGCAGGATGGCCTCGGCCCGGTCGAGCAGCTCGGCGAGCTGGTCCTCGATCCGGTCGGCCAGCGCGGCGCGCAGCACCTTCTCGGTGCTCTCGCCCTTCGGCGGGCCGCCCCGGCCACCGCCGGGGCTGCCGACCTCGAGCCGCCGCGCCGTCGAGTACGACGACACGGTGTGGCCCATGCCCCAGTAGCCCTCCATGAACGACGCCACGGCCGTCGCGGACTCCAGGTCGCCGGACACGCCGGACGACGAGTCGCCCTCGAAGAACATGCGCTCACCGGCCAGCGACGCGAGCGAGACGAGGATGTCGGCCTCGTACTCCGAGCGCCACCGGGTGAACTGGTCCTCCGGCGGGATGCTCGCGACCATGCCGAGGTAGTCGCTGCCCTTCTCGATCGTCGCGAGGTCGATCTCCATGTGCTGCCGCGTGCGGAACGCGACCACGGCGTGGCAGGCCTCGTGCACGGCGACGGCGTGCCGCTCGCGCTCGATGTACTCGACGTCCTCGGGCGGCCCGAGGTCCTTGAGCTGCTTGGCCTTCATCACGTCACGCCAGCTGATGACCTCGCGGCCGTCGCGGATCGCGGTGATCAGCGCCTCGTTGACGAGGTCCTTGATCGTCGCGCCGGTGGCGTACGGGGTGATCGTGGCGAGCTTGTCCAGCTCCTCCTCGGTGACCTCGTGCGGCACCTTGTCCAGGTAGCCCTCGTAGGTGCGGATCCGGCCGGCCTTGCTCGGGTAGCCGACCCGGTAGATGCGGTCGATGCGGCCCGGGCGCAGCAGCGCCTCGTCCAGCGACTCGGGCATGTTCGTCGCCATCATGACGAGGATGCGGTACTTGGGCGGCGGCTTGGGCCGCATGCCCAGCGCGCGCCGTCCCCAGCGGTTGAGGATGCCGCGCGGCTTCTTCAGCCCCGACAGCTCGGTGAGCAGCGCCTGCAGCGTGCCCATCCCGCCGCCACCGCCGCCGTTCATCCCGCCACCCATCACGAAGCGGCTGCGGCCGTCGGGCTCCGGGACGGGGCTCGACGCCATCGCCTCGCGGGTGAGCAGCGATCGCGTGTCCTCCGAGAGGTAGGAGAAG
>CAXTNG010000506.1:1396-2043 GCA_964245475.1 uncultured Sphingomonas sp.
GCCCATGACGAACCGGCTGCGCCGCTCCGGCTCCGGGGCGGGCGCCGCGTCGAATCTGCTGGCAGCCATGGCCTCTCGGGTGAGCAGCGACCGGGTGTCCTCGGACAGGTAGGAGAAGCCGTGGCAGCCGGCCGTGGCGAAGGGCGCGGGGTGCATGCCGCGGCCCCCGCCCGGGACCGTCCCGCCGAGCGAACCGCGGTTGCCCAGCGCGTCGGCCTCGTCGAAGAACACGATCACGCCGCCGTAGCGCAGCGCGAGCTTGCGCAGCTTCCGGAACAGCGACTTGACCTTGAGGATCCCGACGCCCATGAACATGTTGATGAACGCGCCGGGGTCGACGAAGACGTACGGCCGGCCGGTCTCGCCCGCGACCGCCTCGGCCATCAGCGTCTTGCCGGTGCCGGGCGGGCCCCACAGCAGGATGCCGCCGGGGACGTAGCCGCCCTTGGCCTCGATCTCGTCCGGCTTCTCCAGGAACATGATGTTCTCGCGGATCCGCTGGACGACGTGGTCCTGGCCCCAGACGTCGGAGAAGCGCGTCTTGATGTCGTCCGGGTAGTAGGTGTCGACACCACCGCGGGACAGCAGCCAGAACAGGCCGATGAACTGGAACGCGATGAAGAAGAACGCGAACGCCAGCTGCGCGA
>CAXTNG010000507.1:0-2020 GCA_964245475.1 uncultured Sphingomonas sp.
ACGTCGACTTCACGATCGAGGTCGAGCGTTCGCTGCGCGTGCTCGACGGCGCGGTCGCGTGCTTCGACGGCGTCGCGGGCGTCGAGCCGCAGTCGGAGACGGTGTGGCGCCAGGCCGACAAGTACGGCGTGCCGCGGATGTGCTTCGTCAACAAGCTCGATCGCACCGGGGCCGACTTCTATTATTGCGTGCAGTCGATCATCGATCGCCTGGCCGCGCGCCCGGCCGTGCTGTATCTTCCGATCGGGATTGAGGGCGGGTTCAAGGGCTTGGTCGACCTGGTCGAGAACCGCGCGATCATCTGGCTTGAGGAGAGCCTGGGCGCGAAGTTCGAACATCAGGACATCCCCGCGGATATGGCCGAAAAGGCCGCCAAGTACCGCAGCGAGCTGATCGAAATGGCCGTCGAGCTCGACGACGAGCTGATGGAGGCCTATCTCGAAGGTAACGAGCCGAGTGTCGCCGACCTCAAGAAGCTGATCCGCAAGGGCACGCTCGCCATGGCGTTCGTTCCGATCGTCTGCGGCTCGGCGTTCAAGAACAAGGGCGTGCAGCCGCTGCTCGACGCAGTGGTCGACTACCTCCCGAGCCCGCTCGATGTGCCCGCGATCAAGGGCGTCAAGCCCGACACCGAGATCGAGGATTCGCGCGCATCGTCGGATGACGTGCCGTTCTCGGCGCTGGCGTTCAAGATCATGAACGATCCCTTCGTCGGCACGCTGACCTTCGCGCGTATCTATTCGGGCAAGCTGGAGACGGCGAGCCAGGTGACCAACTCCGTCAAGGACAAGAAGGAGAAGGTCGGCCGCATGCTGCTGATGCATGCGAACAGCCGCGAGGACATCCAGGAGGCCTATGCGGGCGACATCGTCGCGCTGGCGGGTCTCAAGGACACCACCACCGGCGATACGCTCTGCGCGCAGAACGCGCCCATCGTGCTGGAGCGGATGGAGTTCCCCGATCCGGTCATCGAGCTGTCGGTCGAGCCCAAGACTAAGGCCGACCAGGAGAAGATGGGCGTCGCGCTCAACCGCCTTGCGCGCGAGGACCCGTCGTTCCGCGTGTCATCGGACGCGGAGAGCGGCCAGACCATCATCAAGGGGATGGGCGAGCTCCACCTTGAGATTCTGGTCGACCGGATGAAGCGCGAGTTTAAGGTCGAGGCCAATGTCGGCGCGCCGCAGGTGGCGTATCGCGAGTATCTCAAGAAGCCGGTCGAGCTGACCTACACGCACAAGAAGCAGTCGGGCGGATCGGGCCAGTTCGGCGAGGTGCGCGTGCAGCTGAAGCCCGGCGAGCGCGGCTCGGGCTTCCAGTTCTTCGACGAGATCAAGGGCGGCAATATTCCCCGGGAGTACATCCCGGCGGTGGAGAAGGGCTTCCGCGAAACCGCCGAGACCGGCTCGCTTATCGGCTTCCCGATCATCGACTTTGAGGTGCATCTGATCGACGGCAAGTACCACGACGTCGACTCCTCGGCGCTGGCCTTCGAGATCTGCGCACGCGGTGCGATGCGCGAGGGCGCGCAGAAGTCGGGGATCACGCTGCTCGAGCCGATCATGAAGGTCGAGGTGGTGACGCCCGAGGATTATCTGGGCGACGTCATCGGCGACATGAACTCGCGGCGTGGGCAAATCCAGGGCACCGACTCTCGCGGCAACGCGCAGACCGTCGAGGCGATGGTGCCGCTGGCCAACATGTTCGGCTACGTCAACGCGCTGCGCTCGTTCACGCAGGGGCGGGCGAGCTACTCGATGCAGTTCTCGCACTATGACGAAGTGCCGCAGAACGTCGCGGACGAAGTAAAGGCCAAGTTGGCCTGAGCGCGAGCCGAAAGGCTGGCGCAACATGGAATCACTCGTTATGGGGCCGCGTCCGGCGCGGCTCCGTGCGAATCCGGAACCAAACCCACAGAGGCTAGGAAATATGGCAAAGGCGAAATTCGAGCGGACCAAGCCGCACCTGAACATCGGCACCATCGGTCACGTCGACCATGGCAAGACCTCGCTGACCGCGGCGA
>CAXTNG010000508.1:0-2013 GCA_964245475.1 uncultured Sphingomonas sp.
TCCGACGGCGGCTCGCCGATCACCGCGTCCGCGTCGAGCTGGATGTTGGCGAAGTTCGCGCGCACCGACATGATGGCATCGGCCAACCGTTCCGGTTGCGTAACGAGATTGCGGGTGTCGCGGGGGACGGCGAAGAGGGTGATGCCATCCTCGTCATCGGCGCTGCCGGCGGTGCGCGCGGCGACGATCAGCAGGTCGGCGACGTGGCCATGGGCGACGAAACGCTTGCTCCCGGAGAGACGAAAGCCGTTGCCGGAGCGCTCGGCGCGTGTCTCGATGGCGCCGCCGTGCTTGGCGCGTTCGTCGATGGCCAGCGCGGCGACGGTCTCGCCGGCGAGGATGCCGGGGAACCATCGGCCGGCGTGTGGCGTGCCCTTCAGCGCCTCGACCGCGGCGACGGCGGTGGTGAGGAACGGCGAGGGGGACAGGTTGCGACCGATCTCCTCCAGAACGATCCCCGCCTCGACATGGCCGAGGCCGAGGCCGCCCTGGTCCTCGCCGATCAGGATGCCGGTGAAGCCCATCTCGGCGAATTGCTTCCACAGATCCCGGGAGAA
The DNA here is from genome assembly GCA_964245475.1 of uncultured Sphingomonas sp. GTDB lineage: Bacteria > Pseudomonadota > Alphaproteobacteria > Sphingomonadales > Sphingomonadaceae > Sphingomonas. Next base: position 558 of record CAXTNG010000508.1, read on the forward strand.
GCCGGTGGGGTCTTTGGTGTCGCGCAGGTGCCGCAGGTGGGAGACGGGCGCGGCTTCGCCGACGAAGTCGCGGATCGTATCCTGGAGGGCAGTCTGGTCTTCGTTGAGGTAGAGGGGCATGGCTTACTCCGTCAGGCGCCCGGCAATTCCAGGATGCGCTTGGCGATGATGTTGAGCTGGATCTCGCTGGTGCCGCCCTCGATCGAATTGGCCTTGCTGCGCAGCCACGAGCGCGCGGCAGCCCCGTCGTGCGACGCCTCGCTGTCCCATTCGAGCGCGTCGGAGCCGCCGGCGGCCATGATCAGCTCGTTGCGGGTCTTGTTCAGCTCGGTGCCGTAGTATTTCATCATGCTCGGTTGCGCAGGGTGGGCGCGGCCGGCCTTGAGCTCGTCGATGAAGCGTTCGCTCATCGCGCGAAAGGCGGCGGCGCGAACCTCGAACAGCGCGATCTGCGCACGGAGCAGCGGGTCCGCCAGCCGGCCCTGCGCGTCGAGGCCGACGGTGGCGATCGCGCCGGCGACGAGCGGGCTCTCGCCCTGGCCGCCGAGGCCCATGCCGGAGATCATCTCGCGTTCGTGGCCGAGCAGGTATTTGGCGACGTCCCAGCCCTTGTTCTCGTCGTGGACGCGCTGAGACTTGGGCACCTTCACGTTGTCGAAGAAGGTCTCGCAGAAGGGCGAGTTGCCGCTGATCAGCAGGATCGGTCTGGTCGACACGCCCTCGGACGCCATGTCGAACAGCAGGAAGCTGATGCCGCCCTGCTTCGACTCCTTCGACGTGCGCACGAGGCAGAAGATCCAGTCGGCCTGGTCGGCGTACGACGTCCAGACTTTCTGGCCGTTGACGATGTAATGGTCGCCGGCGTCCTCCGCCGAAGTGGCGAGGCCGGCGAGGTCGGAGCCGGCGTTAGGCTCCGAATAGCCTTGGCACCAGCGGATTTCGCCACGGGCGATCTTGGGGAGGTAGTCGAGCTTCTGCTCCTCGGTGCCGTATCTGAGCAGCGCCGGGCCGAGCATCGAGATGCCGAAGGAGTTCAGCGGGCTGCGCGCACGGATCGCCGCCAGTTCCTCGCGCAGGATCTTGGTCTCCGCGGGGGAGAGGCCGCCGCCGCCGTATTCCTGGGGCCAGTCGGGGACGGTCCAGCCGCGCGCAGCCATGCGGTCGAGCCAGTCCTTCTGCGCCGGGCTGGAGGGAACGTAGTTGCGGCCGCCCCAGCAGATGTCCTTCTCCGACTTGAGCGGTTGGCGCATCTCGGGCGGGCAGTTCTCCGCAAGCCAGGCGCGGGTTTCGGTGCGGAAGGTTTCGAGGTCGGTCATGGGTTCCACTCCATTCCTCCCCGGGACGGGGAGGGGGACCGCCGGCAACGCCGGTGGTGGAGTGGGTGCGCAACGAGCGGCTCGCTTCCGGAGTACCCCCTCCAACAGCCAACGGCTGGTCCCCCAACCCCCGGAGCTGG
>CAXTNG010000509.1:0-2007 GCA_964245475.1 uncultured Sphingomonas sp.
ATTTCGACTGGCACCATACGCCCGAGGACACGCTCGACCGGGTCGATCCCGACCAGCTTCGTCAGAACGTCGCCGCCTGGGCTACGATGCTCCGGATCGTCGCCGACGCGCCCGAGGAGATCGGCAGCGTCGTGCCGCGGCCGTAACCGTTCGCCGCAAATTCGCCATATTTATGACCGTGGTGTGAAATTCTGCGTTGACGGTGGGGCAGCGTCCGCTATCTGAGGCGCATCGCGACGGCAATCGGGTCGGCCGCGAGCTTTGATTTGCTTGGGAGCAATCGAATGAAGAAGATCGCCTTTGTTCTCGCTGCCGCCGGCCTGATGTCCGTGGCCGCGTGCTCGAAGTCGCCGCAGGCCGAGGCCGTCGAGAACAACGCCGACATGGTGGCCGACAACCTTGAGGCCAGTGCCGACAACATGGACGCGATGGCGGACAACACGTCCAATACGGTCGCTGCGAACAAGCTGGAGACCGCAGCCGACAATTTGAACTCGGCAGCCGATAATGTCCGCGACAAGGCCGACGCGGTGACCGACAACATGAAGTAAGCCGCTTCGGGCTCCGGTCCGAATGGCAAAAGGGCGCTCCTTCGCAGGGGTGCCCTTTTTCGTTGCGGGCACGGTCTGCGCTCCGCTAGGCCCGTTGACGCGCGGAGGGGCCTGTAGCTCAATGGTTAGAGCTGGCCGCTCATAACGGCTAGGTTGCGGGTTCGAGTCCTGCCGGGCCCACCGCGCCGGGCGCACGTCGCCAGCGAGCTGGCGCCGAGACGCCCAAGCGCGGCCGGCGGGTGCGCAGCACCCGTTCGGCGACGCGGCTTCTTCCTTCCTCAGCCCGCCGCGGCAAAGCCGAGTCGTTGGTCGTAGCTGCGCTACGCCGGCCGGACGCGTTGCGCATTGCGGCCAGCTCCGCTATCGGCAGCCGCGTCGGGGAGTGGCGCAGTCCGGTAGCGCGCCTGCTTTGGGAGCAGGATGTCGCAGGTTCGAATCCTGTCTCCCCGACCACTAACTACTTAATAAGCAATTACGGTAACTTATTGTTACGCTGAAGCAGCCGTAGTGGCAGGCCGGACCCTGCTGTCAATACCGTCTGTCGCGGGCACGACGTCGCCGCTCGATGTCTGGAGTGACCGCAACTGCCCATCAGACTTAAGATTGTCCTACGCGAGCTTAGCGTGGAGCTTGTTGTACGAGATGCTGGCAGACGCGGTGAGGCCGGTCTCCTCCAGGATGCGCGCGCGGATCTCCTTGGCGGCGCCCAAACGGTCGACAGCTCTGCCAGGTTGGCCGTTACATCGAGATAAGCCTCATCAAGGGACAATGGCTGGATGAGCGGCATGAATTTCCGCGAAGATCGCGTGGATCTACTACGATGCCGCCTTGTAGACGTCGAAACGCGGCGGCACGAACACGAGACCCGGGCAGCGGCGCGGCGCCGTCACCGAGGGCAGCGCCGACCTGACGCTGAACGCACGCGCCTCGTAGCTGCCCCCCACCACGCCTCGTGCTGCGCCATACCCGACCGCGACAGGGCGCCCGCGCAAGCTCGGGTCGTCCCGCTGCCCCACCGACGCGAAGAAGGCGTCCATGTCGACATGGATAATCTTGCGAGTCGATCCCCCTTCCATCCACTCGGCTATGGCAGTTGAAGAACGGAGAGGAACCGCAGTTGCTCGTTGGCCTCTGCGGTTAGAGTACCGCCTAAGCTTCGCGGCTGCATGACGCCGCCAAACTCACGTGATTGAGCTTCAAGGGAGCGGCCATCATCTAGGACCGGTCGCAACGCGCGACGCCGTAAAGAAGGAAGCCCTCCGCCGCGCCGGCATCGGATATGTGGGAGTCGTGCCCGGCGACATGCCGGCTGACGTCCAATCTATGGTTGCCCATCTCCTCGCGCGGGAGCGACCACGATGAAGGCGTTGTAGCCGGGCGACATCTCATGAGTACTTTAACTGCGGATTCCGGGGTGATCGCGCCCGGTATTCCGAGATGATGTCGCCCGTCATTC
>CAXTNG010000510.1:0-2004 GCA_964245475.1 uncultured Sphingomonas sp.
GTCGGGCGCCTGCTCGACGTCGCCGCTCGCCCCGGGGCGCACGCCCGTCGCGGCGGCGTCGCCCCCGCTCTCCGGCGCGGACGAGTGCGGGCCGCCGGTGCGCTCCCCGGACTCCTTGGACGTGCCCTGCGTGCCGGCCGTGTCGTCGGCGGGGGCCGGCGAGCGGCCGTCGGTGCTCTCAGTCATCGCAGTCCCCCTTTCTCGACCGACCCGGTGCCCTCGGCCAGCGCGCGCTCGCGCTTGTTCGGCGCGCCCAGGACGTTCTCCCGCTCGTCCCGCTTGCCCTTCGGCGCGAACTTGATCGACGACGGGACCAGCTCCGTCTTGTGCCCGGACGCCGCGAGCTCCGCGGCCCGCTTCGTGCCCAGCGGCTCGTCCATGATCTTGGCGTGGATCTTGAGGATGGCGTCCATCAGCATCTCCGGGCGCGGCGGGCAGCCCGGCAGGTACATGTCGACCGGGACGACGTGGTCGACGCCCTGCACGACCGCGTAGTTGTTGAACATGCCGCCGGAGCTGGCGCACACGCCCATCGCGAGCACCCAGCGCGGCTCGGGCATCTGGTCGTAGATCTGGCGCAGCACCGGGGCCATCTTGTTGCTCACCCGGCCGGCGACGATCATCAGGTCGGCCTGCCGGGGGGAGGCCCGGAAGACCTCCATGCCGAAGCGCGCCAGGTCGTAGCGCGGCGCGCCGGTGGTCATCATCTCGATCGCGCAGCAGGCCAGGCCGAACGTGGCCGGCCACAGCGACGACTTGCGCGTCCAGTTGACCAGCTTCTCGACGCTGGTCAGCAGGACGCCGGACGGCAGGTGCTCTTCGAGGCCCATCTCAGTTCCAATCCAAGCCGCCGCGACGCCAGACGTACATGTAGGCGAAGCCGACGGTGACGATGAACAGCACGATCTCGACCAGCCCGAACACACCCAGGGAGTTCGCGCTGACGGCGAAGGGGTAGAGGAAGACCATCTCGATGTCGAACAGGATGAACAGCATCGCCGTGAGGTAGTAGGCGACCGGCATCCGGCCACCGCCCACGACCGGCTGCGGCGACGGCTCGATGCCGCACTCGTAGGCGTCGAGCTTGGCGCGGTTGTAGCGGCGCGGGCCGATGTACGGGGCCGCCGTCACCGAGAACAGCGCGAAGCCCGCGGCGAGTGCGAACATCAGCACCAGCGGGAGGTAGGGACCCATTTCCTGTGCTACCTCGTCGTCTCGATCGGATCGGTCGGAGCTTGCGGTTGCGGCGCCGCCACCCTAGGTCGCGCCGCCCGCCCGGCCGGAGCCAGGCGAGCCTTACTTCTGCTAGACGCTCGGGGCGAGCCGGGTCATCGCGGTGATCACCCGGTCGCTCGTGGCGCCGTCCTTCGGGTCGTACAGGTTGGCCAGGAGCTTGAGCAGGAACTCCATGAGCGTGCGGCGGGGCAGGCCGTGCCGCGTCGCGAGGCCCATGATCGTCGGGTTGCCGATCAGCCGGGAGAAGACGTTGCCGATGCGGTAGTAGCCGCCGAGGGCCTCCCGCATCTGCACGGGGTAGCCCTCGAGCGCCTTCTCCGCGGCGGGACCCCGGCGGGCCAGCGACTGGATCGCACACCGTGACGCGATCGCCGCCGACTCCATCGCGTAGGCGATGCCCTCGCCGTTGAACGGGTTCACCATCCCGCCCGCGTCGCCGACCAGCAGCATGCCGGGGCGGTAGTGCGGGGTGCGGTTGAAGCCCATCGGCAGGGCGGCGCCGCCGACCGCGCCCTCGGCGTTCTCCTCGCGGTAGCCCCACCCCTCGGGCGTGCCGTCGAGCCAGCTGCGCAGCAGGGCGCGGTAGTCCGTGGACCCGTAGGCGCGGCTGGTGGACAGGATGCCGAGCCCGACGTTGCTGGTGCCGTCGCCCATGCCGAAGATCCAGCCGTAGCCGGGCAGCAGCTTGGGGTTCGCCGGGTCGCTCCGGTCCCACAGCTCGAGGTGGCTCTCGAGGTAGTCGTCGTGCGTGCGCGGGCTGCGGTAGTA
>CAXTNG010000511.1:0-2002 GCA_964245475.1 uncultured Sphingomonas sp.
TCGCGGCGCGTCGGGCGCGGGATCGGGGAGGATCGGTCGTCATCGGTCATCGCATACTCGCTCCGCTGGGTCGTCACAGGCGCTCGAAAAGGCGCGGGCGCCGCGCGAGCACGTCCAGGATCAGTTCGCCGAACAGGGTGTTCGCCCAGGCGAACCAGGGACGGCTGAACTTGCGCGCGTCGTCGCCATCAAAGGCCTCGTGCAGAAAGCCGGAGCCGGCATCGGTCGTCGCCAGCATGTGCAGGGCCGTCGCGATTTCGGCATCGTCGTCGCTCGTCAGCGCCCGCATGGCGATGGCGATCGGCCAGATGCGGCGCGCGCCGGTATGCGGGCTGCCGATCCCCTCGGCCGTCTTGCCGCGGTAGAACCACGGGTTGTCCTCGCTCAGCACCAACGCCCGGGTCCGGCGATAGACGGGGTCGTCTCTCCCGCACCAGCCGAGATACGGCAGGGAAAGAAGGCTCGGCACGTTCGCATCGTCCATGAACAGCGTGCCGCCGAAGCCGTCGACTTCATACGCCCATACCTTGCCGTAGCGGGGGTGGTGGACAGTCGCGTGCAGGCGGAGCGCCTGCTCCACCTCGTCGGCAAGCGCGCGACATTCCGCGGCGAACGTCGCGTCGCCGAACAGCGCCGCATGCATCTCTCCCAATTGCCGCAGCGAGACCACGGCAAAGATGTTGGAGGGCACAAGAAACGGGAAAACCGTCGCGTCGTCCGACGGACGGAAGACGGAGGCGATCAGACCAACCGGCCGCACCGGGTTGCCGCGACCGTCATTTGGCACGGAGTCGGGGTTCCATCCGGTTTCCCGCTGGAAACGGTATGGGCCTTGACCGTTCTTGCGCTGCTGTGTGCGAAACGTTGCGACGCTCAGCTGCCCGGCCTGTCGCCACCGCTCATCGAACGGGCGGGTGTTCCCCGTCGTCCGCCAGTAACCGTGCGACAACCGGATCGGGTAGCAGAGCGAATCGATCTCCCATTTCCGCTCGAATATGCCGGGCTTCATGTCGGTCTGGTCGCTCGCGTGCGGTCCCGGCACGGCCGTTCTGCTGAACGCGTTGGCATAGGGATCGAGCAGGATGCAGTCGGTCTGGCGTTTGATGACCCCCGCGATCAGCAGCGCAAGACGCGGATCCTCGCGCGCCATCGGGAGATACGGCGACACCTGGGCGGTCGAGTCGCGAAGCCACATCGCCTCGATATCGCCGGTGATGACGAAGGTGTCGGGCCGCGCGGCGGTGCCGCCGAGTTCGACCGTCGTATCGAGCGTGTTAGGGAAGCACTGGGCGAACATCGTGCCCAGCTTCGCCGCCGTCGGGTTCGCGGTGCCGAGGGCGGTCCGGACGCGCGCGATGGTCCGCTCGATCGCGGCGCTGGAAAAACGTCGGACGCCTGGGAGGGGTCGGCCGTGATCGATCGGCGTGGCGGCCGCCCGCAGCGCGGCCGGGACGAGGCCAACCGCGCTGGACGCGGCGGCGGCGCACAGGAGCGAACGGCGGTCGATTGCGGACATGGTGCTTTCCTCCACTGACCTTACAGGCATCGTCGTCACGAGCGTCGGCCATCGAAGCGACAGTTCGGCAAGGGGTGGCCGGCAACAGGGCTCGGCAGGGACATCAGGCGTCCCGCGTCGCGCTCCTGCCCCTCAGAATTGGGGCGGATCGACAGCGATGTCACGAGCAGCCGGTCGAGCTGCGCGCCGCCGAATGCGGGCTTCGTCGGATAGGCGAGCGGCAGATCGATCGTCCGATCGTGGCGCCCGTCCGGTCCGAAGCGGTGCAGGCACCCACCGTCGACACCCGCGACCCAATAGCCGCCGTCGCGGTCGACCGCCGCACCGTCGGGGCGGCCGGCGAAAGCGCGCATGTCGACCAGCGGCTGCGGCGGCGCGGCGGTGCCGTCCGCCGCATGATATTCGGCGCGCCAGATGCGGTTCACCGCCGGCGCGCTGTCCGACCAGTAGAGAGTGCGGCCATCGGGCGCGACCGCGAGACCGTTG